>CAKZOW010000021.1 GCA_937138345.1 uncultured archaeon
ATAAACTTAAGTCAACTCTATATAGCAAATAGAGATATTTCATTTAGAAATTTAGATATTTTTAATCCTGATTCTGAGAGATATAGACTTTTTTCTAATTCAATGAGAATCTATGATACTAATTCTGATGACACGATTAGATTTGAATTTAATTATAGTGAAATTTTAGAAAATCTTGATATTGGTATTGGATATTATGGGCCTTCTGGATATACTTATGAAAGAGAAATCATTCCCGTCACCCAAGTCCAAAATGAAGCTGTTAATGTAAGCGAACCATTTGGACTTGGACTTTTAGGGCTTGGACTTTATTGTATGTATAGACAAAGAGAAGATAAGTCTTATGAAAAACTTAGAAAAATGACGTAATTTTTTTTTGAACTTTTTGTTCTTTGAGAAGCTTTGAGTTTATGAAATGATAATGATGTCTTGGTGAATATTGTTTTAAAAAATCTTCAACTTCTCTTTGAGATGAAGATTTGAAAATGCAATTCTCAAGAGCTTTTCTTGCACATTCTCTAACAAAGACAACTCCTAAAGGAATTTCATAGTTGTCGATAAATCTAATTGAAATGTAAGATGCCTGTTTTTTTCTTTTATCCAAAAACCTATTGATTGGTGATTTTGTTGCCCAATATCCCCCTGCACACTGTGGTTCTGGATATCCTAACTTATTGTTATGGCCGACATAATCTTGTTCAATAATAATATTGTTATGATTAATTGTCTCTTGTCTATCTTTGTCACTTAGAACTTCTGTCGCATTTAGGTCCCATGTCTCTACTATCTCTGCCGAGTATGTATCTGGAAGTAAGATAATAATAAAATCATTTCCTTTGTCTGTGTCTTGGTATATCTCATATTGATTAATAGCTGAATAATTTTGAATTTTTTTGTATAAGTAATTATCAATTGTTTGGTCATATGCGGAAATTGCCCATTTTGTTGGAACAAGTTTTCTATTTATTTCTATTCCAAAAGAACCTAGAGCTAGAAGATTTATTATTTGATGTTCGCTGACTCCTTTTTCATATAATGATATAATTGCTTCTCGTGCTTTGATATCATTTTGAGTAAATTTTTCAATTTTCCATGATGTTTTTGTATTTTCTTGGGCTTCTAATTTTGTAAGTTCATTTTGAGAACCCATCACACCTGCAACTTTTGAGGAGAGTATTTTGTTAAAGGATAATTCTTTTTCAAAACTTGATTGCATCTCAATTGCAGTTTTTGATTTGTAAATATCTCTGAGTTCTTCTACTATTCTTGCTTTTGGTTTTTTGATATAATTTTTTTGAGTTGAACCTAAAATTGATTTTGCTTTCAAAGGAAGAATTTCATTATAAGATTTTTTAACTAATTTTCCTGTTTCAAAAAAAGAGGTTTTTTTATCCTCATTTGAAATATTATGGGTTGCTAGAAAAGGATAATTTTTTTCTCCAACAATTGGTGCTGATCCAAAACCCACTATTTCTTTAGTTGGTTTTAATGTTTGCTGATATGCTTTTATTTCTTCATAGAATTTTCTTTTTGTCTGACTTAGAAATTCTTTTTTTGAAGTAGCATTGTTCATAAATTAATTAGTTACATTATCTTTTTAAGTATAGGTGTTATTAAGTATATTATGTCAGAAAAAGAAGTAAAAGCTTTAATTACAAGACTTAAAATTGAGCTAGAAAAAATAAAAAAAGCTGAAGAAAACAATAAACGATTTGATTCTTCAAGAAAAAGAGAACTAACAAATGATATTGCAAATTTAGAGAGAGAATTACTTTAATATTGTTTGAAGTTATCGTCCTATTTATAAATATGAAAATCATTGTTTTTCTATAATATGAAAACTAAAAAAGAGTCCTCCCAATTTGTTCTTCTTAATTTAGATGATGAAAACACTAAAGATGTTGCTAATGCTGTGAGTTCTAAGTCTGGTAAAAAAATCCTTAGTTTTTTAGAATCACATGACAAAGCAACTGAGAGCGAAATTGCAAAGGCTTTGAATATTCCAATGTCTACTGTAAATTACACAATTGAACAACTTGCTAAAGCTAATTTAATTGAAAATACTCACTATCATTATTCTTCAAAAGGAAGAGAAGTTAAACATTGGACTCTTGCAAATAAACTCATTATTATTGCACCTAAAAAAGCAGATGGTCTCTATGATAAAATAAAAGATTTACTTGGTATTTTTTTGTTAACTGGAATTGGAAGTTTGCTATATTCTTATTTCACTTCAATTTCTACAAGTAGTGTTCAAACAATGGCGATGCCTCAGACGAGAAGTTATGCTTATGAGAGTGATGTTATGATGGCAAAAAGTAGTCCTATGATAGAACCTATTTCTTCAGAACCAAATATGGCTCTTTGGTTTTTTTTTGGAGTTTGTTCTGCTTTGGTTTTAGTTTTTTTACTTAGACTTTGGAGAAGAAAATGATATTGATATATTTTGTGTATTCTTTCAAATTCTTTTTATTTTGATACAAAAATATTTAAATTAATTTGCTGCTAAGATTTTAATGAAAAAGATATTGTCTATTTTATTACTATTAATTGTAACTGTAACTATTTTTAGTGGATGTTCATCAGAAGTAGTTATTGCTAATGATGAACCTTTAAGTTACAATGAAGAAAGATATGCAGAAGAAACTTCTGAAAATGAATTGGAAGAGACTAGACTAACTCCACCAGCTTTACCTGAGGATTGAAAATGAAGAAAATTTTTATATTAATTATGACTTTAATTATTTTTTCAACTTCTACTTTTGGAAGTGAATTTAGAGTTGAAAAAGGTTGGAATTTAGTAAATCCATATTTTCTAGAGGAATTAGATAGTTTTAATGAAAATAATATTTTTATTTTTGAAAATAAGGAAAAAAAATATTATAATTATAATGAATTTTCTGAAGCTGCTAAAGCAGGCGAATTTGCTGATGATGGTACATATTTTAACGGTATTTCTATTTGGTATTATTCTGAAGTAGAAGACTCTTTTGATAGTGACTTTAAAATTCAAGACTTTAATACTCTTATTGAAACTCAACTTTACCAAGGATGGAACTTTTTATCAGTTAATGGTGGAATGTTAACTAGTTTAAAAGAATATAAGGGAACTTGTAATATTGAAAAAGTTCTGACATGGGTTAATCAAGAATGGATTATTATTGATGAAGCATTTTTAAAAAGTGAAAATAATATTGAACAATTTGAAACAATGGGTGATGTAGTTCTTTTTGATAATCCTTCAGAAATTGGATTAGGATTCATCGTTAAGGTCTCTAAAGATTGTACATTTGGAAAACCTTCTTCTGTTGCACCACCACAATTCCCATCTACAGATTTGGAAAAAGAAATTAGAGAAGTATTATATGAAATGAGTATTGATAACTATGAAGCATTTCTACCAGCTGAAGTTATTGAGATGATAGAGGAAGAGAAAGGAGAAGATATTAATTATGTAGACTCTTTAATAAAAACTTCCTCTATTTTAGAAACATATTCTGATGAGTTTAAAGAAACAGGAGATGTTAATTTAGTTGAAATTAACTCTATTGAAAAAATAGCCGTAAATGAATGTTATACTGAATTCTTTAATTTGGAACTTTGTGGAACATTTTATAGTGTATCATTACAAGATGATTTAATAATATATGAAGATAATAATAATGATTTTTATTTTATCGAATAAATAACATATAGCTTCAATACACTTTGAAGTTTTAAAGAAGTATTTAAATAACATAGATGTATATATTGTTATGAACAAATATAATATTTTAATTATCGCTCTTTTGAGTATGCTTGTTTTTAGTGCATGCTCAAATGAGACTAGCGATGTTGAGCTGGAGACTGGAGAGGCAGTGCTTACTAGTGAGTTTGAATCTCAGGGAAGAACGCTTCTTGAGAGAGATAGTCTGAAGAAGGTTTCTTCAAGAGATGAACTTGAAGAGCTTTTGGCAAAATCTCAGTATTCTGAGAACTCTTTTTTTTCTTATGGAAGAGGTATGAAATTTGATACTTTTGCTTCAAGTGATATGGCATTATCTGAGAGTTCTTTTGCTAAAATTTCTGGAGATTCTTCTGGAGCAAGTGATTTTTCAACTACTAATAATCAAATTGAAGGAGTAGATGAAGCAGATATTGTAAAAAATGATGGTACTTATATTTATTCTCTTAGTCAAAATAGGTTAGTTATTTCTCAAGCATTTCCCGTAGATTCAGCTAAAGTTGTAAGTGTTATAGAATTTGATGAAGAAGATAATGTTCAAGAATTTTTTATATCAAATAATGAATTAATTGTATTTACAAATACTTATTCTGAGAGTTTGAGAGTATCTGAGAGTACATTAACTCCATATCCTCATTATGAAGATCAAACTAAAGTTTTGATTTATTCTATTAAGTCAAGAGAGGAACCTGAGATTATTAAATCATATTCTCTAACTGGTTCTTATTTTGATTCTAGAATGATTGGAAATCAAGTATATTTTATTTCACAAGAAAATATGTATTCTTATTCTGGACCTATTTTCCCTATTTTATATAAGGATAATTTAAGAATTGCTGAGCCAGATATTTATTATTTTAACTTTGATCCTGAATCTACATATTATTCTATTGGTTCAATTAATGTAGATAATGTAGATAGTTATAATGTTGAGAGTTATTTACTTGAGAGAGGAGCTAGTTTATTTATGTCTGAAAATAACATGTATATTAGTTATAATAAGCAATTTAGTCAAGATTATGTTGAACAATTCAGAGAAAATGTTTTTCCTTTAATTAAATCTGAAGAAAGAGGGATTTTTGAAAAACATATTGATAAGCAAGACAAAGAGGCTATTTCAATTACTTTTGAGGAATATCTCAGTAGATTATCTGATGATGAGTTAGAAGAATTTATGGAAAATTATCAAAGAAATTCTGATGAGTATTACGAAAAAATTCAAGCTGAAGAGAGAAAAACAGTTATTCATAAATTATCTTTAGGAGAAGATGGGCTTCTTTACTATGAGACAAAAGGGGAAGTTGATGGACATTTACTTAACCAATTTTCAATGGACGAAAAAGATGAAAATTTAAGAGTTGCTACAACAACATCTTTTTGGATTAGAGGTGAGGGTTCTCACTCTTTTAATAATGTCTATGTTTTAGATTCAAATTTAGAAACGATTGGAAGTTTAGAAAAACTAGCAGAGGATGAGAGAATTTATTCTACTAGATTTTTAGGAGATAAATTATATATGGTAACATTTAAACAAGTTGATCCGTTATTTGTTATTGACTTGTCAACACCAGAACAACCAAGAGTTCTCGGTGAATTGAAAATTCCTGGATTTAGTTCTTATTTACATCCCTATGGAGAGAATTTTCTTATCGGAGTTGGAAAAGAAACTAAAGAAAACGAATGGGGAGGATTTGAGACTATTGGACTTAAATTATCGTTATTTGATGTAAGTGATGTTAATAATCCAAAAGAGGTTGACAAATATATATTTAATGGAAAATGGTCAGATTCTGAAGTTCTCTATGACCATAAAGCATTTCTCTTTGACCCATCTAAAAGATTACTTGTATTGCCTGTAAGAGAAGCTAAAGGGGATGATGATGACTATTATCCTAGTTCATGGTTTAGGGGTGCTTATGCATTTGAAATTACTGAGAATGGATTTGAATTACTTGATACAATCTCTCACTTTGATGGTGTTGACAAAGAAAGATATTATTGGAATAATCCTGATGTTGTAAAAAGATCTCTTTGGATGGATAATGTATTATATACAATTTCCGAGGGTAAAATCATTGCTTCTGATTTAGATAATGATTTAGAAGAGTTAGCTGAAATTGATTTAGGATATGAAGTTCAGGATAATTATTATCCTGAAATTTATTATTAATTATTTCCTGACAAATCCTTATTTTTTATTATTTTTTCTTATTTTGATAAAAAAATTCGTAATATTTATAAATAAAAAAACCTTAATAATTTTTAACAAAATCTAAAAAACTTATCAATTATAAGATTTTGAGATAAAAAACATTCATTTGAATGGATATTAATTAAAAATGTCAGAAACAACAAAAAAAGAAAAAATTTTAGGAATCGATTTAGGGACAACTAATAGTTGTATTTCCATTATTGAAGGTGGAAAAGCCCAAGTTATTACAAACTCTGAAGGTGCTAGAACAACCCCTTCAGTAGTTCACATTTCATCCTCTGGAGAGAGAATTGTTGGAGAACCTGCAAAAAAACAAGCAATTGTTAAACCAAAAGAAACTGTAGCTTCAATTAAAACTCACATGGGTGAAGATTACAAAGTATCAATTCACGATAAAGAATATACTCCTCAAGAAGTTTCAGCTATGACTTTAGCTAAGTTAAAAAAAGACGCTGAATCTTACTTAGGAGAAGAAATTAAAAAAGCAGTAATTACAGTTCCTGCTTATTTCACTGATGCTCAAAGACAAGCTACAAAAGATGCGGGTAAAATTGCAGGATTTGAAGTTGAAAGAATTATTAACGAACCAACTGCAGCTGCTTTAGCTTATGGAATTGATAAAGAAAATGCACATAATGTATTAGTGTTTGACTTTGGTGGAGGTACATTTGATGTTTCAGTATTAGAACTTGATGATGGAGTTTTTGAAGTTAAATCAACTGCAGGAGATAACCACTTAGGTGGAGATAATGTAGATAAAGTATTAATTGATTATATTGCTGATGAATTCAAAAAAGAACATGGAATTGATCTAAAAGCTGACCCTCAATCAAATCAAAGAATTAAAAATGCTGCTGAGAAAGCAAAAATTGAGTTATCATCTAAACTTGAAGCTGATATTTCAGAACCTTTTATTACTGCTGATGCTGCTGGACCTAAACACCTTGAGATGAAAATTACAAGATCTAAGTTTAATGAATTAATTTCAGACATTTTAGCTAAGTTAAAAGTTCCAACACAACAAGCAATTAAAGATTCAGGATTATCACAATCAGATATTGATAAAATTATTTTAGTTGGAGGTTCAACTAGAATTCCTGCTGTTCAAGAATTAGTTAAAGAAATTTCAGGTAAAGATGCAGATAAATCAGTTAACCCTGATGAAGCTGTTGCAATGGGAGCTGCAATTCAAGGAGGAGTTCTTGCGGGAGAAGTTAAAGATGTTCTACTATTAGATGTTACACCTCTATCTTTAGGTATTGAGACTCTTGGTGGAGTTTTCACTAAAATGATTGAGAAAAACACTACAATCCCTACTAAAAAATCACAAGTATATTCAACTGCAGAAGATAACCAATCAGCTGTTACAATTAGAATTGCTCAAGGAGAGAGATCAATGTTTGGAGATAACAAAGTATTAGGATCTTTCAACTTAGAAGGAATTCCACCTGCACCTAGAGGTGTTCCTCAAATTGAAGTTACATTTGATATTGATGCTAATGGTATTGTAAATGTTTCAGCTAAAGATATGGGTACTCAAAAAGAACAATCTATTAAGATTGTTGCGTCATCAAATCTATCAGACGAAGAAATTCAAAAAATGCAAGAAGATGCGGAAAAACACGCTGAAGAAGATGCAAAAAGAAAAGAAGAAATTGAGACTGTAAATTCAGCTGAGCAAATGGTTTATCAAACTAAAAAAACATTTGAAGAAAACAAAGATAAAGTTGATCAAGGAAAAGTTGGTCCAATTATGTCTAAGTTAAATGATTTAGATGCTGAACTTAAAAAAGAGAGCAGAAATGTTGAGACTATTAAAACAATGATGGATGACATTAACAAAGATGCACAAGCAGTATTTGCTGAGATGTATCAAAATATGTCTCCTGAAGAACAAGCAAAAGCAGCAAGCGAGGCAGGAATGGATCCAAGTCAAGCAGGTGGACAAGAGTCCGGGAACGCTAATGATGAGAAAGTTGTTGATGTAGAAGCTTCTGAAAAAGATTCAGAAGATAAAAAATAAACCTAAAAAATATTATTTTTTAGTTTATTATTAATTTCTCAAATTAATATATAATTTTTTCTTTAACTTTTAATTTTTTAAATTATATTAAAAAACTATTTTTAACAACTTTTTTTAGTATTTCCAATAATTTTCATTCTATAACTTAATTTACTTTGATTCTTATATTAATTGAATTAGTTTGTTTTTTCTGAAATCAGTAAATTTTTTCACTACTTTTAGTAACTCCTTTAATTTTATATGGTTTATTTTATAAAACGTACTTAGTACGTTTTATGAGAAATAAAAATATACAAATGGAGTTGAACTTTTCATTATTGAAAAGATTTTTTTACTTACATGTATTTTTATTATTTTTTGTAATTTCATATTCAAATTCTTACGCTACTTGGTATGACCCTAATTTTCAATTTAAACTTCCAATTGATTTAAGTGTTAGTTCTGGAACCACTCAGGCAAACCACTCAGTTGAAATAGTTATTAATTCTTCTATGGTGGGTCCTAGTTTTATTTGGTCAAATGAGTGTAGTGATAATTCATTTAGAGGAAGATTTGTAAATAGTTCTCAAGATGGAGAACTACCACACTTTGTTTCTAATTGTTCTATTTCTAATCAAAGTATGACTGTTTGGGTGAAGGTAGAGGAGGTGATCTCAACTAGTCCAATAACAATATATATGTACTATGGAAATACTGGTGGAACATATAGTTCTAATCCTGAGAATACTTTTACTTATTATGCTAATTTTAGCGAGTTTACCTTTGGTTCTGGATCTAGTCAAGATGCTGATGGATTTTATAATGTTTTAGATAATGGTAGAGCTGTAAATGTTTATGGAAACACGTGGAAATCACTCTCAGGTCAAACTTGGAATATTGATAATAGTGGAAATGAAATTTTAGAAATAGATATGATTGCACAAGATTGTGGAGAAATTGTTGGATTTGGACTTTTAACTACTGATGGTATTTCTTCTCCGAGAACATATAAATGGTGTGGTAGTCAAGGATGGGGTGTTGCTCCTGAAGTTACTTATAGTGGTCTTGGAACATGGCAAAGAGTACAAGCAATTTTAAATGATTTTACTGAAGTTGCTACAAGACTTCATTTAGCTGCTGATGATGATGCAGATGGGTCTACAAATTATACTTATAGAGATGTAAAAATTAGAAAGTACCATAGTGTTGAGCCTAGCTATAATTTTGGAACTGAAGAGGTTGCAAATGTTTCTTTAATTTACAAGTCACCTGTAGATAATTTTAGAACTAGAATGACAACATTTCCAATTAGCTGTGGTGGTATTACAATTAATACTTCTAGTTTGGAAAATGTATCTCTATATGGTAACTTCTCTGGGACTTATGAACTCTATGACACTGAGAACCTTTCAGGATTAAGTGATAATGCTACATTTTCAGTTACTGTTCCAAATGTTGATGCTAGTTATTTATGGAATTGTGAAGTTTATGACAATGCAGGAAACAGTGATTTTGGTGATACTAATTATACTATTGAAGTTGATATTACTCCTCCTAGTGTTACAATTATTTCACCTCAAGGATTAGTTAATGATGTAACGCCAAGACTTAATGTTTCATTTAATGAGAATGTTAGTTCTGCTTGGTATAGTATAAATTCTAGTAATAATATTTCTTTGTGTACTGAGTGTAATTTTTCTTCAGAGAATTTTTTTCATCTCTCAGAGGGAAGTTATTCTATAGAAGTGTTTGCTCAAGACGATGTAGGTAATGTCAATTCTTCAACTGAATCATTTATTGTAGATATGAACTCAACATATTTTGATGATTTTAGTGATAATTCTTCAATTGATATTTTTTCAGAATCTAAATGGAATGGTTCTGCTATCACTTTTTCTGGCGGATTTGAATATTATGAAGGTATTGCTGTAGGTATTGGGCCAAATGATTTAACATTTGTTGCCAATCAGTTAAATGGAGCTCCAAATGCAGGTGATGTTGGTACTGATTGTAGTGGATCTTGTTGGTTTATTGATCCTTTTGGAAATAATAGATCTGTTTTTGCAGGAGATATGGATATTGTAGCTTTAGATGGAGATTTTACTACGCAAGGTTTTATTGTCTATTCAAATACTGATGTTGAGACTCGTTTTGCAGGAATTAACCCTGAGAGTGGACCTTATTTTTTTGCTGCATGTTTTAGTTCAGGACAGTGGTTTTATGATGATAATGATGGATGTACAATTCCTTTTACTCCAAATGCTGATGATGTAATTGTTGCAAATTTGACTTGGGGAATTACAAATGTTAGTGAAATTTCTATTAGTGGAACTGGTAGTTCACTTCTAACTTCAAAAGAAATTAATACAACACTTCCAATTTATTCTATAGAAAATATTACTTGGAATGAGCTTAACACTGATGCAAATAATACTATTGCTGTTGAGTTATCCCTTGATTCTGGAATTACTTGGTACAATGTTTCAAATGGAAGTAACTTAACTAATATTACTCCCGGAAATAGCTTAGTTTATAGAGTAAATATGACTTCTGAGAATCAAAGAGAAATTGGTATTGATTCAATTCATATTACTTGGTCACATATACAAGTTGGAGAGCCTACTATTGTATTACTTTCTCCTGAAGATAATGCAACACTTATTAGAGGAAATGAACTTGAATTTTTATTTAATGTGAGTGATGATGATACTAATTTAACATGTAATCTTTTTATTGATGGTAATTTGACTCAAAGTAGATCTTGTTCTTCAAATAGTTCTGTTTCATTTAATGTAAGTGATCTTGGTATTGGTACTTATAACTGGAATGTTCAAGTAGTTGATAATGATAGTTTTATTGTTAATTCCAGTACTAGATATTTTAATGTTGAGAGAAGTATTTTTATTGATGTTGATAAGTCTCTGAGTTATTTGTCTTCTAATATGTATTTAGTTGAGTTAAAAATTGAAAATAAATTTGATACTCCATATAATGGAACATTACTTGACTTTATCGATGAGGATATGAGTTATGGTTCATTTAGTAGAATTAATGATTTTAGTGATACAATCACTGGTTTAAAATATAGTGGGGATATTATTGGATGGGATATTTCTTTGAGTGGAAATGAAACTCAGTATATTAATTATTCTCTCTCAGGAGTTGATAATTATATGATAATTGATATTTTTATGCTTGGTTTTGAATAAATTAATTTTTAAAAACCTAATAAATCAAGATTTAGTTTTTTGAATTATTTCAAGTAGTTCTTCATAATTGTCTACAATTGCAATTGTTTCTCCTTGTTTTAGAGTTTCTCTTTTATGAACTCCCCAAGTTACCCCAATTGATTTGATTCCAACTTCTTCTGCCTCCCTTAGGTCTCCTAATGTGTCTGTTACAAATAAACACTCTTCTTTTTTTAGATTATATTTTTCTAAAATCATTTCGAATTTTTTTACTTTTGATACTTCGATATCAAATCCTAAAATTTCTTTAAATGAATGTTCTTTTTCAATTAACGATAAGAAATGTTTTACATTATAGGTTGGTGCTGATGTATTTATGAAGAGAGAATAATTTTTTTCTAGTTCTTCTATTAATTCTTTTGCTCCATTATAAAATGAATCTTTTGTTGTATCGTTTAGGAAAAAAGCGTCAATTTCTTCTCGATGTTCTTTTACAAATTTCTTAATAATTGGATGTGAATGTGCATTTCCATGGAAAATTTCTTCAATTTCATTCTCTGAAATATCTGGATGATGAATTAAAGTAAATTTATGAAGAGTTTCTCTTGAGTCTATGAGAACTCCATCGAAATCAAAAATAATACTTTGTATCATTTTTGGTCACCACTCAAAGTTCGTAGAAAGTCGAAGATAATTGCTTTAATCATCTTTTTTCTTTGTAGTTTTTTTTGCTGTGGTTGTTTTCTTTTTTGTAGTTGTTTTTTTCTTTGCTGGAGCTTTTTTTTTTGCAACAGTTACAATTGGATTTTCTTTGTCTACTTTTCCATCTGAGATTTTCATCATTGTTTTACATTTTGGATAATTATCACAACCTAAAAATTCCCCATAAAATGATTTTCTGAGTTTCATGTGTCCTTCATTACAAGTTGGACAAGTCATTCCTTCTTCTTCATATTTTTTATGACCTAGTTTTGCTTCTTCTTCCTCAGGAGTTTCTGGGTTAATACATACTTTTCTCATATTTCCTTCTGTTTTTCCATTTAAAATCCAGATTTTTCCATCTTTGTCTACAGCATCTTCCTCAAGACCCCTAATTACTCCTACTGGTGCGTTGAAAATTGTTTTACAATCAGGATATTTATCACATGCAATAAAGTATTTTTTGAATTTCTTAGATTGTTTTAGCACTAAGGTTCCTTCTGAACATTGAGGACATGGAGCAATTCTTGCCATTGCTGCTCTTGCAAGTTTTGCAGCATCTGCAAGCCTCTCACCTAGTTTGATTTCTTTTGATTTAATATCGTCTAAAATTTTTCCCAATTCTTCTTTTGCAACATTTAACACTTTTTCAGGAGTTGATTTTTCTTCTCGAATTTCTTCCATTTCTTCTTCAAATTTTCGAGTAAGTTCTTCATCAACTAAAGTTGGCATCTCATCTGCAATTACTTCATCCATTTTAATTCCAAGTTCTGTTACTTTAATGGATTTGTCAATAATATATCCTCTTTTTCTAAGGTTTTCTAAAATATCAGCTCTTGTTGCTTTAGTCCCTAGATTCCTTTTTTCTAACTCCTTAATAATGGACGCATCTGTGTATCTTTTTGGAGGAGATGTTTGTTTTTTATTTTCAGATATTTTTTTATTAATTACTTCTTCTCCTTTGTCCAGTTTTGGAAGTTCAACATCCTCAAATTTCAAATATGGTTCATAAAGTAGATGCCATTGGGGGTCAATTGTTCTTGTTCCTTTTAGAATGAAATTATGATTGTTAATGTCTACTGTAATTGTATTTGTCTCTCTTGTTGCTGGTTTTCCAAATACTGCGAAAAATCTTTTTACAATTAAATCATATACTTTTTTTTCTTGGTCTGTTAAGTTTCCTGCAAGCTCACCTGTAGGATGTATTGCTGGGTGTGCAGGATCTGATTTTTTACCTTCATTTGGTTTTAAGTCTGGATTAATTTTTTTAACGAGTTGTGCCTTTTCTCTGTAGTTTGGCATTTTCTCTAATTTTTCTAATTTCTTATCTAACTCTAATTCTTTTGGTAATTTTTGAGATGATGTTCTTGGATATGAAGTAACTCCAGAGACATATAATTTTTGAGCAATTTCTAATGTTCTTTTAGGAGAATAACCTAGATGATTTGATGCCTCCATTTGAAGAGATGTTAAATCAAAAGGAGTTGGAACATTTTGTTTAAATTGTCTTGCAGTAATATCTTTAATTGTTCCATTTTTTCCTTTTGTTTCTTCTACTACTTTTTTCTTGAAGTCTTCATCAAAAATTTTATTTCTATCAACTGTTTTTTTCTTTTCAGTTTCAGTATTTTTATCATCATCTTCACCTTCTAAATCTTCGTCTGCATTAGCATCTTTTTTTACTAATTGCTGTTCTTTTGCAATATCTAAAGGTAGTTCATACTGTGCTTTAATATCTGTTGATTTGCATGTTCCATCTAGAAATACTTCCCAGAATGTTTCTGGATTAAATGCTTCAATTTGTTTTTCTCTTGTTGCTAAAAAGTGAAGTGCTGGCGCTTGAACTCTTCCTGTTGAGAGTACTTTAAATTGACCTGCTCCTTTTTTAATTGACTCTGTAAATGCTCTTGATAAATTAATACCATAAAACCAATCTAAATGGTGCCGAGTGTCACCTGCATTTGCCTGACCCCATTCTAAATGTGGTTGCTTATTATCATAGGCTTTTTGTAGATCTCCTTTTGTAAGTGTTGAGAACTTCATCCTATTTGCATCTTTTCTTCCAAGTGCAAATCTTACAACGTTGAGTCCAATTACTTCTCCTTCAATATCAAAGTCTGAAGCAACAGTTACTTCATCCGCGTTCTTTCCTAGAGTCTCGAGACATTTGACATAGTCTTTTGTGTAAGCTAAATCTTTTGAGGTTTTCCAAGTTGCTTTCCATTCAGTATCAAAAACAGGATATGTCCAAGATTCACCTCCTTTTTCTCCTAGTCCATAAAGATGACCTACTGCAGAGGCAACTAAAATATTTTTTCCATTTCTAGTTACTTGATAATAATTTACTCCTGATTCTTTGAGTTTTTTTGCTGAACCTAGGGCTTCTGCAATTTTTTGAGCTGCTTGAGGCTTTTCAGATACTATTAATTCGTAGGACATTTTTTAATCTAGTAAAAATAGGGTATTGTTTTTTATAAGAGTTTGGTACTAAAGGTGTAGAAAAATAAGACTACATATCTCCTATAAATAAATCTTTTCCATCTACAACAGAAACTAGGTACATTACATTATCTGCTCTTAATGCGTTAAAAATTGTTTGAGAAATAAATTCTAAGTCTTCATCTAATTGGAATGTTATAATTTCTTTACGTTTTGAAAGATTTATTCCAAAATGTTTTTTAAATGAATTTTTAATTCTTAAAAAATCTCCCTCAGAAACTTTTCTATCAATTTCTAAAGTAATTTTTGTAACCATAAATATAACTACTTTTTGTGCTTTATATTTTTTTGCTTAAGTTTTTATAGTACTATTATTATAATTATTTATGCAAGAATTATATAAGAAATTATCTCAATATAGAAAAGAGGATATTTGTATTATTTCTGATTTTGATGCAACGCTTACCCAAGCAATTAAAAAAGATATGTCAAAAGGTTCTGATAGTTTCTCAGTATATGAAAATAATCCTCATCTTTTAGGAGAAGAATATATTATTTTAACAAATAGATTGTTTGAGAAATATTATGCTATCGAGCAAGACCCTGAAGTGCCTGGAGACGAAAAGGAGCTGGCGATGGTTGAGTGGTGGACAAAAGAATTTGAGTTGTATAAAGCTCATGGTTTAAATCAAGATGTTTTTATTGAAATTATTCAACATAAATTAATTGAATTAAAACATCATGTTGAAGATTTTTTGAAATTAAGTCATTCTATGAACATACCTGTTGTTATTTTTTCTGCTGGTGTGTATAATTTAATTCATGGTTTTCTGCAAAAAATTAATGCTGATTTTAATAATGTACATGTTGTTGCAAATATCTTTGAGTTTGATAATTCTGGAAACTTTGTTTCAACTAAAGGAGATCTAATTCATTCACTTAATAAAAATTTTGAAGAGTTATCTCACTTACCATTTTATTCTGATTTGCGAGATAAAAAAGTTGCAATTATTTTAGGAGATTCCGTATCTGATATGAATATGGTTCGTGGTGGAGATTTTGAAGAAGTGATTTCTATTGGTTTTTTCAATACATTGCCAGGACATAAAGATTATGAAAGAAGACTTAAAGCACATCAAGAAACATTTGATATTGTTTTAGATGGAAGAGAAGATTTGGGTAAAGTTGTTGAGTTATTAAAATCAATTCAATAAGTTTATAATTATAAATTTTCTAATAGTATTATGACAAAAATTCTTTTCTTCGACTGGGATGGAACTCTGTGCTCAAAGAGAGTTTCAGAAGAAGCAAATTTCCTTAGGACTCAAATGTTTGAATCTTCTTTAGACAAAAAGGAACTGATAAGATTACAACATAATAACAATAATAATCATTACGCTTTAGTTCAATCTTATATTGCTTCATATCTTGGTGTTAATGAACCATCTTCTTCTTATGTTAAAAGTATTCAGGCAAACGTCTTTTGTACTCACTACATTCATTCTATTGCTAAAAAAGATCTTTTATTTGATGTTGATGAGTTAAAACAATTCAAACAAAAGTATGATGTCAAACTTGTAATTGTAACGTCTCTTTGGGAAGGGGGAATCAAGTTAAGTCTTAATAAACTTGGGATTAAAGATGTATTTGATGGAATTTATGGTTCTCCACATGATCTTTCAACTACAAAGCAAGAGAATCTGGAAAAAGCAATATCAGAAGTTGAGGGTGAACCTTTCCTTATGTCAGGAGATCGAGGTGAAGATATTGACGCAGGAGTTGCATGTAACTTGAAAACACTATTTTGCAATTATGGACATGGTTCCGTTGAGAATACTGATTTCTCAATTGAAGAAGCTGAAGAATTACTTCCAATGCTTGAGAAAATTATTAATCATTAGTATTTAACTCTTTGAGGTAATTCTTTTCCTATTTTTTCTTTCCATAATTGGTCAAGATAATCTTGTTTTTGCATTTTTGCATTCTTTGCTAATCTTGCTAATCCTTTATCAAACTTTGAACCATATTGTGCTGCTTTTTTTTGTCTCTCTAAATATTTTTCTTCTAGTTTTGTATGTTCTCTTGTTGCATCTCTTAGAACAATTTTTGATCTTACTTCTGAATTTAGATAAGGTTTTGCTTCAACTTCATCTTTAATTTCTTCAATTTTTTCTAGATCTAATTTATATTTTGCTGGAATTGATAATGCGTAGTTGATAAGTTCTTTATCTAAAAATGGAACTCGCAATTCTTGAGTAAAGTTCATTGTAATTACATCATCACGATAAAGGTCTCTTTGATGCATAATCTTGAGTCCCTCGTAACATTCTTGATTTGGATCTTTTGCTTGCTTATGTCTTCTATATCCTGCAAATATTTCTTCTGAACCAAGTCCTGAAAACATAACATCAATACCATCTTCTTGTGCTCTCATGCATGCCAGATAAAATGGAAGTGCAACCGATACTTTGATATAATCATTATCTTCAATTAAATTCATCACATCAATTGTTTGTTGTTCTAGTTCATCAACATGAGTTGTTGCAACATGGAATCTTAAAAAATGTTTTCTTGATATTTCATCTGCATAAATTAAATCTTGTGCTTCTTCAATATTATTCCCTTCAATTTTTGCAGTGTATGATATGAAATCACATCCTAATTCTTTAAGTATCAAAGCAATTACCGTTGAATCAATTCCTCCTGAGAATAAAAGTCCAACTTTTTTATTTTTGTTTGTAGGTAGCCTTTTTCTTACTGCTTCTTTAAGTAATTTCCAAGTCTTATCTTTTATTGTATGATACTCATCTTGTGTTTCTTGTTCTGGTTTTTCTAAAATTCTCTCTTCAATCATCACTTCTTTATTTTGAGTATTGTAGTGAAGAATTTCTGTAGGTAAAAGTTCTTTTGCATGTTCGTTTAATACTTTTTTTTCAGATGCAAATTCTAACTTTGAATTTTCGTCAATAAAATACCAAAGTGGCTTAACTCCAAGCGGATCTCTTGCTAACGTTATGATTTTTTTTTTGAGATATGCGAATGCGTAATCTGCTGAGAGAGGTGAGAGGGTTTCTGCTGAGATTTTTTCATGTGAGTCAAGATAAGCAAGAAGAGTTTGAGTATCTGAGTCTGTCTCAATGTCGAGTTCTTTGTTTAATTCTTTATAATTGTAAATCTCTCCATTAAATACTAAAACTCCTTTACCTTGAATTGGTTGGGGTTGGAATCCTTCAATTGAGTGCAAACCATGACCAAAACACATCTGTGTTTTGGTCGAGTTGCTTGTGGGACTAAATGACTGGAGACTTGAGTGTATTTCAAGTTTATTTCCATCATAGATTCCATAAGCATCTTTTCCTCTATTTTGTAATAAATTTAAAGCTTTGAGAGTTTTTTCTTTAGAATTTTCATGATTAACAAAACCAATTATTGAACACATTTTACAAATCACACTCCCTCATTAAACCTGCAGGATAAACATACAAGGGAGTTACATCTTTTTCTTGTAGTTCTAATCTAGTATCATTTACTTTGTACACATCAAAACCCGTATCTTGTGGTTTCATTGTATATAGATATCCTTCCTGAAATAATGTTTGAGTTGCATTTTGATCAATTGTTAGATGATAAGAATTCGTAGAATATACTCTTACATTATTGATAAGTATTGCATTTTCAATCATACAATCATGGACTTTCATAAATGATAGTTCTGGACTAGATGATAGAGCAAGAAGTGTAACTAAAGTAGTTTTCATAAAATAATAAGTAGTATTTTATTTTTAAAGATTAATGTTTGAGTTTTTCTGAAATATAATACTCTAATAAGTCCTTCAAGTTTACTATGTCTTCAATATTATATTTGATTAATTTTTCTAATGCTTGCAGATCTCCTTGCTTGTATTTTTTCCAAAGCCTTACAGCTTCAAATCCATTCACATTTGCAACATCTTCTGGTCTTGAAATCCCTAGCTGTAATTCAATATTTTTCAACCCTCCCGAGTGGCCTAATTCTTTAAGTAAAAATCTTAAGTCCAGGTGAATTACATCATATTTGTAGTTTCCATGATGTTCAATAAAAGGCATATCAAATTGTTTTCCATTAAATGTTACTACAATGTCAAATTCTTTTAGTTTTTCATATGCTTCATGTAAGTCTTTTCCTTGAATATATACTTTTGGCTCTTCTCCATCATAAATACCAATTGTTGTAATTTGATGAGACCATCTAGATAAACCAGTTGTTTCAATATCAACATAAGCAATTTTTCCTAGATCCTTTAGTTTCCAATGCTCCCTTTCTTTGAGTTTATTTTTGAAATAAGAAATGTCTTTTTCTTCATGTGCTTGCTGAGCAAAAAAAAGTTCTGTTTTTATTTTATCAAGTTTTGATTTTGGAAGGCAATCTAATTCATGATGGTTGTCTAAGAATTGTTGCCAGTTTTCAATTCCAGCTTCTTTGATTTTTTTCTCTGAAGATTCTGAAATTCCATCTATAAAAGAAAAGGTATTTTGTATCATAGATAATTCTATTACTATTGATTTTTAAAGATTAGTTACTCTATGATCTAGATTATTTTTTAAAAATTTAATTTATATTTTCTTGTGGAAAAAACCATATATAAATATGCAATGAAATAGATTACTCCAGTTATTAAAAAACCAGAGTTATAAGTTAAAGTTTCATTAATTATTGCTCCTAATCCTAGACCTAGAATCGCACCTAAAGCAAATATTAAATCAGATACGCTCACTACTCTTCCTAAATACCTTTTTTGAGTATTTGTCTGTATTAAGTAAATATATCTGATATATTGAAGGCCTGCAAAAATACCTATGATAAAATGGAAAAAAAGGGCAGTATAATAATTATTTTCGAAATTTTTTAGGGAAAAAACAAATAAGAATAAAGTAATTGAACCAAATAAGTAAATATATTTTGTTAACGTTGACTCTCTAATTGATTGAGATAATTTCTTAATTACTGGTGATACAAGTGCTCCTGTTGCTATAAAAAATAATAAAAAACTAAAACTAGAACCTGGACTCATTCCAATAGATTGCGATATCCTAATTGAAAAATCTGTTGATGATGAAACAAAAAAAGCCGATGCAAAAAAATGAAAAAAAACTATTCCAATTAAAATTACTTTTAGCTCAATACTGTTTTTTATATAATGAATTCCTTCTTTTAATTCTTTTAATGTTGTAGGTTTTTCTTTTTTTTTCTTTGTAATTGTCTCTTGTGTGTATTTTATAAAGACTAAAAGTAATGCTGAAAATAGATATGTAGATGCATCAAAAATTAATGCTACACTTAATGAAAATGCTTCTATAAGATATGTTCCAAATAAGAACCCAACTAACAGAGCTATAATTTCTAATGATGCATAAATTTTATTGTAGAAAATGATTTTTTCTTTTGGAACTAAAAATGGCATAATGGATTTTTTACAGGGTTCAAACATTGAAGTTAATACTCCAATTAAAAAAACACAACAGTAAAGATAAAGTAGAGAGTCATTGAAAAAAAGTAAAGATAAAATTAATGTAGCTCTTAAGATATCTGAGAGTATCATTAATTCTTTTTTCTTTTTTTTATCTGCTAATAACCCAAACAAATATCCAAATAAAAATAAAGGAGCATATAATGTTGCAATTAAAAATGAAGAATTATATGTTGATTCTGTTGTTCCAATGATTGCAACTGCAATTGAAATAAAAACTGCTAAAGAAATTTTATCTCCAATTAATGAAACAAATTGTCCTAAGGTGAGGAAATAAAAGTTCTTTTTTTCGTATTTTTGCATGAATAGAGATATATCATAAAATACGCATATAAATGTAGTTATATAACTTTTTACATTGAGATATAAAAATTAATATGTAATTAATTTCTTATCTCCACTAAACACTAAAGTTCTTGTGCATTTTGCCAAAGCAAAATGTTTACAAGAGATAAAAATTAATATGTAATTAATTTCTTATCTCTTTCTTCAGTGATTTTCTCAACAAACTCTTCTAAGGAACAAGTGAATTCCTCATTTTTACCGTTTACAAATTTTCTGGATCTTACTGAGACTGTATTGTTTTCAATGTCTTTGTCTCCAAGAACTAGCATGTAATTTGGTTTATCAACTTCACGAGCCATTGCAATTTTTTTACCAACACCCTCATTTGAAAAATCAGTTTCAACTCTAAATCCTAAATCAAATAATTGGTCTCTTATTTTATTACAATACTCTTTGTGTCTATCTGCAACATTAATTATTTTAATTTGAGTGGGTGCAAGCCATAGAGGGAATTTTCCAGCAAAGTGTTCAATCATAATTGCCATGAATCTCTCTACTGAACCTAAAACTGCTCTGTGAATCATAACTGGTTGTTCTGGAGTTCCTTTATCTGATTCAAATTTTAACTCAAATCTCTCAGGTAAATTGAAATCGAGTTGAATTGTTGGACATTGGTGAACTCTACCTAGACAATCTTTTAATCTAAAGTCAATTTTTGGACCATAGAATGCACCATCACCTTCACAAATTTCAAATTCTTTTCCATTTCTTTTAATAGCATCCTCGAGAGCTTTTTCAGCTTTATCCCAAATTTCTTTTGTTCCAATTGCATTCTCTGGTCTAGTTGAGAGTTCAATTTCATAATCCATTTGAAATACATCTTTATACACATAATCTACAAATTGTAAGACTTTATCGATCTCATCTACAATTTGATCCTCAGTGCAGAAAATATGAGCGTCATCTTGACAAAACTTTCTCACCCTAGTTAAACCTGAGAGAGCACCCGAGAGCTCATTTCTGTGAAGTGCACCAAAGTCTGCAATCCTAAGTGGTAGATCTTTATATGATTTAAATTCATTTTTGAAAATTAAACAATGAGATGGACAATTCATAGGTTTTAGAGAATACTCCTGATCTTCAATTTTTAGAGAAAACATATCTTCCGCATATTTTGCAGCATGACCTGAGATTTCCCATAATTTTTTGTTAAACATATTTGGAGTCATTACTTCACGATAATCTTGTTCTCTATAAATTCCTCTAATAAAATCTTGAAGTTCTCTATAAATTGTATATCCTTTAGGTAGAAAGAATGCCATTCCTGGTGCAAATTCATGATTCATGAATAATTTCATTTTTTTACCTAAAATTCTGTGATCTCTTTTTTTTGCTTCTTCAAGCATTGCATAATGTTCTTCCATCTCAGATTTTTTCCAAAATGCTGACCCATAGATTCTATTTAATTGTTTATTCTCTGCATTTGCTCTCCAGTATGCTTTTGTTACTCTCTCTAGTTTGAATGCTTTAATCATTCCTGTTCTTGGCAAATGAGGCCCCATGCAAATATCCTTAAATTCTCCTTGAGAGTAAAATTGGAAACCTTTGTCATCTACTTTCCCTTCACCTGCTTCATCTCCTGAGAGATTTCCTTTTTCAATTCCTTCAATGATTTCTAATTTGTATTCATTATCTTTAAAAAAATCTTTAGCTTCTTGTGCTGAGAGGTATTCTTTTGTAATCTCAAGATTTTCTTTAATGATTTTTTGCATCTCAACTTCTATTTTTGGGAGATCTTCGTCTTGAAGTGCATCATAATCTACATCATAATAAAAACCATGCTCAATTGCAGGACCAATTGTGATTTTTGCTTCTGGAAAAACCCTAAGAATTGCTTGTGCAAAAACGTGTGCTGTTGTATGTCTTAAAATGTCTAGAGACTCTGGTGTTCTGGACGTTATAATTTCTACTTGAGAATCCTCCGTGATGGTTGTGGTTAGATCTAAAAGTTCATTGTTTGCTTTATATGCTATTGCTTGTCTAGCTAAACCTTCAGAGATTGAACTTGCAATGTCTAAACCGCTTACTTCTTTTTCAAATGTTTTTTGTGTACCATCAGGTAGAGTAATTCTTACCATAGAATAGATGAGAGAAAGAGGTTTATAATAATTATGCTACTCTTTTTTCTAATTTGTGTTTTTTTACATAGAATGGTTTTTCAAATTTATTCCCTAATGATACAAACAAAGATGATTGAAGTTGTTGTGTCAACTCAAAACTATTTCCTGTTTTAATTAAATGAAGGTAATGTAATAATTTTTTTGAAATTTCTTCAAACGAATCTAGAGAATTAGTTTTAAAGTAATGTTTCCTTTGAATTAAGCCAAGTTCTGAATCACTAATTAAAACTTTTGTTTTGTTTTCTGGAAATAATTTAGATAATTTATACTCAAAAGGACTTTTAAATAAAAGAGGTAGAGAAGATTTTTTTGTATCTCGTGTTAGGGCAAGATAAGGAGAAATTGTATGTTGCTCACCAAAATTTGTTAAGTCTGTACCAAACCTCATTGAAGAAATCATATTTGAACCTTCACATAATCTTCCACATTCATGTAATAGAGAAACTTGAAAATAACGAATATAATCCCTTAAATTATCTGAAATATCTATAGTAGGGTGAGATAAACATGATTTTGCTTCCCAAAAAAATTGTTCTGGTTTTCTAACTCTTGCCATTAGATGATACTTATGGAATTTAATCTTTTTAAATATTTGGAAAAACTTATTCCTGTTTTTCCATGTGAGATAAACAAATAGATAAATCGTCTAGGAGAGGTGCTTCAAATTTGTGCCTTTGATTTTTATATTCAAATTCAATTGAAGTTGCATGTAAAAATTGTCGCTTTAAGATAGGTTCTAATTCTCTATTAATTACTGATTTTCCATACATTGTATCTCCTACTATTGGATGTCCAATATGTTTCATATGAACTCTAATTTGGTGCATAACTCCTGTTTTAATTTCTACTTCAACTAATGAGAAGATAGTATTGTTGTATTGATATTCTTCTAATACTTTGTAATTTGAATGGGATTGTTTTACCCACTCCGCTTTGTTTTTATTTGCATTTACAACTGATACTTTTTCTCTTTGATCTTGAGGATTTCTTTGAAGATTAACTTTTATTTCACCACTTGTTTTTGTAAATGAACCCTCGCATAAACAAAGATATTTTTTAATTACATTTCTTTCTCTAAATGCTTGGTTTAAATCTCTTAGAGATGTTTTGTTTTTTGCACATACTAAAATCCCTGATGTGTTTTTATCAATTCTGTGTACATGGAAATAATTAAATGGAGTTGTATCACTATTTTTATGTTTTAAAAATGCTAAATGTAATGATAATGAGTTTTGATTATCTTGAGACCCCTGAACAATAATGTTGCTTGGTTTGTTTAATACTAAAAGATCTTGATCTTCAAATATTGTGTCAATATGTAAATTCTTTCTCTCTTGAGGAACATATTGCTCTTCCCTAAGTTTAATCGTATCTAACCAAACTTTAATGATATCTCCAGTTTTTAGAGTAGAATCATCTTTGATTTTTTTACCATTTAAGGTAATTCTTTTTTCTTTTAGAAATTTAATAAGCGAGTTAAAAGGAATATCTAATCTTTTTTTTAGATAGTTTTTTGGTTTAACTCCATTAAATTCATCTTCTATTTTTATTTCATATGGCATTTTCTATTTATATAAAATGGCGACCAAAAATGTGTTTTTACATTTTTGAGTATGACATTTTTTAGTTATATCTAGTAAAAAGAATACTTTGTATTTTATAAATATGATATTTGTTGAATAAATGTGTTTATTTAGAATTGGAATTATTTATAAATAAGGAAGTTGAGAAATGGATATGGATATTAAAGAAAGAGAAAAAATCCTAAGAATGGAACTTATGTGTAAATATAGTGAATCTTATTTTGAAAAATATTATCTGTCTCAGGGGTTTTCTGTGTATAAAATCATATACAATACTTCTAGAGACACTTATAGTTTAAATGAGGAATTTGAGAAAGCATATCATGGTTTTATAAGAGAATACCCTGAGGAAGTAAAAAAATATTTAGGAGATATATTTTATAATTCTTCAAAACCTACACCATTATATGGTATTCCTGATTTTGTGTGTATTAAAGGCAAAGAATTATTTTTTTTAGAAGTTAAATCAGGACAGAGCCATATCAATAAAAATCAAAAAGAAATGTGTGAGTCTATTAAAAAAAGTGGGTTTGACATTTATATTTGTAGATGTGATATCTCTGGTGTAGATACTGATTTTTCTGAAATAAAAATTGTAGGTCAAACTATAACACAATATTAGGTAAATAAATGGCCATGTTTTTAGATTTTATTTTCTTAATAGATAATTTTTAAATTTTTACAAGGGATTTTTATTTACCCTACCTCAAATATTCTCAAAAATGCTCCGATCATTTTTGGACATCTTAAGTAAAATATTTTACCTTAAGTATTCTTTTAATCTTTTTTCTGCTGATTCTAATGTTGATTTATTTTGTTCTTGTTGCTTTTCTTTAATTGATGCTGAAGGCAAAACTTCAATGAGGTGTGTAATTACAGCGTAATAGAGAGGGAAAAGTAAGACAAATATAATTATTGATATAAAATTGTAAAAATAAGGAATATATACCATGATGGTAAAAAACATTAGCATAAATGTTATTACTCTAATTCTTCCGTATTTTTTTGCAAATTCTCCGCTCTCAAATCCAGATGCTACTATTGCAAACCCATAGAGGATAATAAATAAAGTAAATAGGAGTTGAGATACTGTAATATCAATTGCAAATTCTTCTCCTCTTGTACTTATTAATTGAAGCCAGGAAAATGCTGTAAAAATAATTAATGCTCCATTTGAAATTGCATTACCTAGAGAAGTTCCAAATTCTTCTTGATATTTATCTGTAATAATACCTACAAAAAAAATAGGAATTAAAATCCATAGGATATTACTTTCTTGAAAAGCGAAAGCTAAATCTGAGATGTGGATTCTTGTCATTGTTTATGTTTCTTTTATAATTGAAAATTATCTTTTTTTTTTAGTTCTTTTTCGTTGTATTGTTTGAGAAAATCAATTACTTTTTGTGCTTTTTTTCTCATAGTATCATATTGAGATCCTGTTGCTAATGTTGAAGTATTATGCTCTAATTCTTTTGCTAAGGTGTAGAATTCTTCTATTGTTTTGGAGATCTTTTCTAAGTTTTTGTTTTGTTTAAATGTTTCTTGAAATATTTTTGGCATCTCTTTAGGTGAAGGAGGTAATACATTATGAATCATAAGTGTTGCATGTGCTTGGTCAATGATTGCATAATATAGATCCATGAGCGCTTCTTTTATGTGGTAGTTTGATTCATCTAAAAGAGTTGTAGCTCTTGCAGTATAGTTATCAATACTTTCTTTTGTAGGTCTAATTTTTCCAATTTCTAATAAATACTGCATAGGCTCTACTAAATCTCTATCAAAAATTGGCATTCCATGTCTTAAGATATTAATGATAATTGGGTCTCCTTTTCTAGACATATCCCAAAAATCTGAGAGATTAACTGTTAAAATATGAAACTTATTTGAAATTTCCTCGGATAATCTTTTTGTAATAATTTGGTATGCTTCTTTGAGTTCTGGAGTTACAAACACTGATACATTATTTAAAATAATCATTATGTCAATGTCTGAGTCTTTATGTAATGTATTTTGTGTATTTGAACCAAAAAGGACAACTGATCTTACTAATTCTCCCATTTCTTCAAGAAGTTTTTTTGTAAATGTTCTAGTAGATCTTAAGTTTTCAATATGATATTTTTGCTCATTTTTTGGAAGTGGCTTTTCTTGTTTAAAATCCATTTTTATTTTGTATTAACTCCTATTTGCTAATTCCATTTCTGCTTTAGCTAGTTCATTTACAATTTCAAATAATCTTTGATTTACATCCCTTAATTGCTTTACTTCAATGTCTTTTTCAATCATTCTCTCTTTTAGAAGATACATTTCAAGTTCAATTGAATGGGTTTTATCTTTCATTGATTTTAATTCAGCATCATAATTTTTTGGTTTAGCTCTTGAACTAATTTCATTTGCGACTTCATTATGGTCTTTTTCTAGACTTAAAATGTGCTTTTTTAACTCCTTTAATTCTTGTTTTAAATCTAAAACTTGTTTATCTGTTGCAGGTAGTTCGTGGATAATTGATTGCTTTGCATCTCTTAGGTGAGTTTGAACTTCATTTGAGAGTGCTTCTACTTGATGTGCTAATTTTTGATGGTGTGTCATAAATTCATCAAAGTTTTCTCCTATTTTACCCCTCATGAAATTCAGATCTTCTCTCACTCTTCTAAATGCATCACGTACTTTAGAGAGTTCATATGGTAAATTCATAGTTATTTCTTAGAATAAGTATTTTTAAACTAATGGAATTACTTATGAGTTGTGTGAGATTTAGTTTGGAATAAAGAAAAAGGTAATTTATATAATTAATAATAAAACTTGATGGAATATAGAGATTTCAAATACAAATAATACTACTTTAAATCCAACATTGTATGTTCTAAATACTGAGTGCTCGTCTTGAAGAGAAGTGTAAATACTTTGAGCAGTTAAAATAAATGAGAATATTAAAAGAGATCCTGCCCATTTCATAGATTCAATTGAACCCTGAAGTGCTTGAATAAATAACACTAATCCACCAACAAATGCTAGAAAAGATAGTGTTAAAATTCCTGGTCTAATAAATGCTCCTTTGATAAGATTTTCTTTTGTAAAATCTTCTTTGGAAAATTTAGTTCTTACTTTTTCTTTATGTAGAACTGGTTTTTTTGGTTTTTTCATAGTTAGTTTAAGAATTTATAATTTATAATATTAATGTGTAATGGACAAGGAGAAAAGTATTTAAATTAAATTAAATATACAATAGTATGAAAATTACCTATTCTGTTGAAGAATTAGTTACACAGAGACTTAATTTATTTGAATCTGGACTTCCTCACAATACTGATGTTTTTTATACTATTTCTACTAGAAATTCAATTACGTTTACTCCTAAAAAAACCTTGATATTATCTGTTTCTGAGGAAGGAAATTACTGCGATATATTAAATAATAGACAGGAGATAAGAGAATTCTCGTTTGCAGAATATCTTTCCTCATTAAAAACTAAACATGACGATTTTCTTTCTTCTCCATTATGGGCAGAGTTGATTCCTTCTATTGAAATTAGAAAAAATTATAAGAAATTACATCAAAGGTTTAGAAATAAATTTCTTGAACAATATGATTTGCACCCTGAAATTGAGACTGCTACATTTGACAGCAAACAACAAAACTTCACAACTAATCAATCATTATCATCTTTAGTTCTAGGTGTCAATGCAATGGTCAATGGGGGGATGAAATTATTACATCACAACTCAGAGATATATCCGCCAAATCCAGAAGGACAGCGAAGATTAGCATTAAGGCCAAGTACAAAAAGTTTTAGAAAATAAATAATTACTTTATTTCTATAATTTCGTCATGTTCTTCAACATAGGTTTTTGCATACAAGCAACAATCAGAAATTCTTTAGCATGCAAAGGTTATTTCTTAATTTCAACTACTTCTTGGTGTTCTTGTAGATACGCCTTTGCATATTTAACTTTTAACTTTGATTCTGAGTAGAGTTCCATTAACACATCTCCTTTTTTTACAGTGTCTCCTATTTTTTTGTGTAATCTAAGACCTGCTTTTTGGATTTTTGGAGCACCTAGGATAAATGCTGTTCTTGAGATGTATTTGTTGTGCATTGATACTATTTTTCCTGATTTTGTTGCAAGTATTGGCTCTACAAATTTTGTTTTTGCAGAGAGTTCTTTTCTTCCTTGTGCATCTCTGATTTGATTGAATTTGTCTAGTGCTTTTCCAGATTCAAGTATTTCTTTTGCAAATTCATATCCTTTTTCTTTTGGAGTTACTTTTGCCATCTCAAAAATAATTCCTGCCATTTGAAGTGATTTTTCAAGTAAATCCTGAGGTGCATTTTCTTTGTTTTCAAGAACTGAAAGTACATCAAGAGCTTCTTGGGTTGGACCTATTCCATTTCCAATTGGTTCATCACCATTTGTAATGATTGCTAAAATCTCAAGTCCTATTGCTTTTCCTACTTTTTCAAATCTTCTCTTTAATTCAAGTGCTTTTTTATGTGAGGAGATTTTTGCTGTTTTTCCAATTGGTATGTCAATTAATACATGTGTTGATCCTGCACATTTTTTCTTTGAGAGAATTGATGCAATCATTTGTCCTTCAGAGTCAATTTCTAAAGGGTGTTCAACTTCAATGATAATATCATCTGCAGGTGAGAGTGAAACTCCACCCCCCCAAACTAAACAACCGTTAACTTCGTTAACTATTGAGTGCATCTGAGTTAGAGGTACTTCAACATTTGCAAGTACTTCCATAGTATCTGCAGTACCTGCTGGGGATGTGATTGATCTAGATGAAGTTTTAGGAATTTTAAGTCCTGCTGCAGCAATAATTGGAATTACAATCATCGTTGTTCTGTTATTTGGAATTCCTCCAATACAGTGTTTATCTACTATTATGTCGCTATTTTTTTGTTTAAAATCTAATACTTGTCCGACATTAATCATTGCTTTTGTTAGTGAGATTACTTCGTTATCATTTAAACCATGAGATGCACATGCTAGAACAAAGAAAGTTTTTGTAACGTCTGAATATTTATTTTCTAGAATTTCTTCGATAATTAATTTGAATTCTTCTTCTTTAATTTCTCTTCCAGAATCAAATTTTTTTCTAATATATTCAAGTGATTTTGGTTTTGGTGCAGGAATTAGAGAAACTCTTTTTTTTGAAGAACAGGTAAGTCTTGCATAAGCTTCTTCATACAAACCTAACTCTCCTTTTTTTAGAGTTAGATTACAATGTTTGTCACAATCAAAAACTTCTAAATCACAAATTAAAAAAGCCTTTGAATCATTACAAATTACTTTTACTTTATCTTTAGAAAATAATGATAATTCTTTTGCATCTGCTTCATGCATAAGTGCAATGAGACTATTACCATTTTGAATTGCAAATTTTTTTACTGAAAACATACTCAAAAATCACCTCGTGATTTACTCCAAAATATAAAATATTTAAGGTATGCCATAACTTCTGAAGTTATGAGCATTTGGTCGTCTAAAAAATATATTGAAAATAGTTTTTTATACATAGATATTTTTCTAGAATTTAGTATTTAATAAAATGTTAGAACTAAGCGGGCAAAAAAAGATTAAAACATAAAATAAGAAGTCATTAAGATAAATAAAGGGATTGCATATGATAATGAAAATAAGGATACTCCTTCATCAACTTGTGAATTAATTGATGTTAAATCTGAAGTAAAAAATGGATTATAATCACAAATTACGCTCGTATTTGCAGGGTTGCAGGTTCCAGTTAAAGGAAATAGTAGCAAAGGTCCTGATGACGATGTAATATTCCAATAATTAGAGTCTAGAGTGATATTTGATTCGCTTCCTCCAAACGTCAGTGTAGCACCATTTAAAAAGACGTTTTCTCTGAAAGTTAATCCTCTTCTTCCATTTAAATTAATATCAGAAGTAATTGACATATTCTCAATATTTGCGGCATAATTATCGCCAAACCAGATATCTCTATCTATAGGTCCACCATTTCTTAAAGTATTATTACTTCCTTTCATATTAATTTCAACATCATTAAATACTAAATTTTGAAATAAATTATTATCTGCTCCATAATTAAATTCTAGATATTGTGAAGAAAGATTGATATTTATGAAGATATTATTGTCCGAATCATCTACCATAAATGCACCATGGGAGGAATTATGATTTGAAAAATTAGAATTTGATATATTAAAAAGATGTATTTCAGAATATTGAATTAAGTCAATATTTTGATTAGAAAATGAATGATTAAAATATATTAGTTTGTTCATCCCTCCAGAAGTTGTATTTATAATTTTGATAGAATTATATCCTGGCTTATCTAAGTATATACCTCTAGCATTATTTACAAATTGAGTATTATTTATTATTAATTCTCCCGTAAATAAACCATATATCGAAGCCCAGCTTCCCCAATTATTGATAAAACAATTCTGAATAGTTATGTTATTTCTACCATTACCTAAATTAGCAAACATCCCATTTCCAGCTCCTGTAATATTAAAACCTCTACAATCAAGTAAAACATTTGATTGAATATTAAAGCAATTACCTCCTGGATGTACTATAGTATCGTTTAGACGATATTCATTATTAGATGTCAATGTCCCACAAGAAGTTATATTTGTGTACCCATAAGAAAGACTTGCAGAGATACATAAAAAAAATACTAATAGAAATAAAAATGATGGAATGTTTATTTTTCCCATAGTAAAAAATTGAAAATAGCATATATAAATATTTGTAAGAATAAAAACATAAATATTTTATTTATGTTGATGTACATCCATTTGTGGATATGGAATTGAAATTCCTTCTTTATCAAATGTTAATTTAACGTTTTCTTGAAAGTCATGAAATACTGACCAGTAATCAGATGAGTTTACCCAGACTCTTACTTTGAAGTTAACTGACGAGTCTGCAAGTTCACCAACTGCTACTAAATTTGCTTTGTCTTGAAGTACTCTTGAATCTGCTTTTACCATTTTTTCTAAAAGAGTTTTTGCTTTTTTGATATCATCATCGTATCCAATTCCAAATACCATGTCTACTCTTCTTGTATCTTCTGTTGAATAGTTTGTAATGTTTCCATTGGAGAGAGGTCCATTTGGAATAATTACTCTCTTATTATCTCCAGTTGTTAGAATTGTATTAAATATTTGAATATCTTTTACACTTCCTGATTCTCCTTGTGCTTCAATGAAATCACCAACTCTAAATGGTTTAAATAAAAGAATCAAAACCCCTCCTGCAAAATTACCTAAGGAACCTTGAAGAGCTAAACCAATTGCAAATCCTGCTGCTGCTAGAATTGCTACAAAAGATGTTGTCTCAACTCCGAGCATACCAATAACACTTACAAATAATAATACCTTTAAAATAATTGAAACTAAAGATACTAAAAATGATTCTAGTGATTTGTCAATTTTTCTTTTACCTAATACTTTTTTGAAAGCTTTTGCTACAATTTTGATGATCCAAAGACCAATTATTAAAGTAATAATAGCTAAAAGTACTTTTGGACCATACTGAACAAGTAAATCCATAGCTTTTGTGGTGATTGCATTAATATCTACCATAGTTTTTATAATAATTGTTTATTTATAAGCATAAGTTTTTCTCCACAATATTTATAAAACAAATTTGATTCATTTTTCTTACAGTTTATAGTAAATCAATAAGATTTATTGTAGAGGATCTTTAAAGATCTCATAATCTGTAGTGTGCGGAATTTGAATTAGTCACTCAAATTCCATAAATTATTCTCAAAACATAATAAATCTGAATTGTGTTAATTCTACGAATCTTTATAAAGATATTACAGTTCTTTTTTATTAGATAGAGCATCTATCTGTAATACTAAAATGGCACTAAAAGTAGCATTAGGTACAAAAACAGGGAAAACATTCCAAAAGGAATTATCCCAAGAAGAAGCTGAGTCTTTATACGGTAAAGTTCTCGGGGAAGAACTAAGAGGAGAACTCTTAGGATATTCCGGAGTTACATTTACTATTACTGGAGGTTCAGATGCTAATGGTTTTCCAATGAGAAAAGATCTACCTGGAATTAATAGGAAAAAAATTCTTATGACAAAAGGAACTGGATTTAAAGGAAAACTTAGAGGAAAAAGATTCGGTGGTTTAAGAATTAAAAAAACAGTTGCTGGTAATACAGTATATGAAAAAACACACCAATTAAATTTAAAAGTTGTTAAAGGGGACGAAGTTGTTGAAAAAGCATTCGCACCTGCTGAAGAACCAGCAGCAGCTGAAGAGTAAAATTACTCTTTTTTATTCTAGATTAATTAAATAAATATTTAAAGTTGTAATTTTATTATGTACTATGGATAAATTACAAGAACTCTTAGATAAAACAAAGTACCAAGTATTTATTTTGAGTTCTCCAGTACCATTTCCGCTGAACTATGGGATTCATTTATGGTTTGTTCTAAATCTGAAAGGTAAAATTCATAGAATCGAATTTGGTAGATTTAATGGAAGTCCGCACAAAGAGGGAATTGGAGTTCTAAAAGATTTTTTACCCCTTACAAAAGGAATGAATATGTTTTTTTTTAGAAGAAACCCTCGATTTACATCAAGAATTGAAGATTTTGTTGAAGGGCATAAAAATTCCGATGCATTCAAACTTGCAACTTTTATTTTAGA
>CAKZOW010000022.1 GCA_937138345.1 uncultured archaeon
ATGGTAATTTACAAGGTGAAATAATGAAAACACCTATTGGTAGATTAGTATTAATGTATAGAAGATTCTTTATACCATTAGCTTTAGATAGATTTAGAGGAGCTAATAAAGCATTTACTAAAAAAGACGATATTCAAGAACATGAAAAATTCTTTTCTCACGCTACAAAGAAATATGAAGAAGGTTCTTATGTAACATCAGTTAGGTTTTTAACTAGAACATTATCTACTTTAAAATTAGATATTATAACTAAAGATTGGAATAGTTTAACAGATAGTGAACGTTCTAACATTCATAAAACTATAGTTGAATTTGGAAGTATGGCTATACTTGGTATATTAGCTGGTATGATAGCTCAAGCTGCTGATGATGAAGATGATGAATTATTATATTTCTTAGCTTACACAATGCGTAGAATGGAATCTGAATTAGCACAATTTTCTAACCCTAAGGAAGCTTTTAGAATTACTAAAAGTCCTTTTGCAGGTTTAAGAACTATTGAAAATATGATTGAATTAGTAGGTAATTTAGTGGATGTTACATCTTGGGATGAAAGATATGAAGCTGGTAAAAATGTAAATGATTTAAAATTATTACATAGTGTTAAACAAAATTTACCACTTATTAATAGAACTGGTTCATTAAATAGTGAAAAATATGGATATATAGAAAGTCAATCTAATAGATAATAAAGGGTCAAATTTTTTAAAGGGTATAAAAAAAAGGGGTGATTGTTACAAATTAATGTAGCAGTCACCCCTTTTCTCGTTTTAACAATTAAACTATTTTTTATTTAATATCATTACATTATAAGTTTTTTCAAATATCTTTGGTTCGCAAGGGTAATATTCACCTTCTACACCTCTAATAATTATATAACCTTCTGGTACATTATAAGATGTACCTTCTAAAGTTTTAACAAATAAATTTAATTTACTTGTGTCATCATTTGTAGTACTTACAAAATGGTCTAAATATTTTTGATTAAATGATTCTAACCATTCTCCTAAATAAAAATCATCTCCTTCCCATATAAACCAATCAATTAAAACTGGTTTCTTTGTTGCTCTTCCATATTCCATATTAAACTATTTTATTTTCATATTCTTGTTTTAAATTTAATAGATAATTTACTAATCTATTCATGTCTAAATTAATTATAGCATCAGTTTTTACACCTAAACCATCTATATAATGTGTATATAACTTCTCATGGTTTTCAATTAAATCTACATTTAAAGAGTTATCTTCACCATCATAAATTACATTAGCTATTACTCTAGTATTAACATTTAACCAGATACATAAATTACATATCTGGTTAAAATAACTATTAAATTGTGTCATTATTTTTTATGTTTTTCATATTTATCATAATAAGCTTTCCACTTTTCTTCATCATAATCTTTTTCCATTTGATCATTCCAAGATTCATTAGTGTAAGGTTTTGAGTCAAATGCTCCAAACATTCCTAAACTTAATATTATAGTTATTATTAAAATTATTATTACATACCACATTATTTTATTTTATTTATACAAGATTCAATATCATCACAATAAATCATATTTAAGTTATTTAAATTCTCAAACATTTTATCAAACCATACTTCTTCTTGCGTTTCTTTAGTTACTATTATAAATACTTTACCAATAGTTCCATCATCTCTAAGTCTACCTCTAGACTTTATTTATTATAAATTATATAGTATATTAGCTAAATATACATTTATAATCTCATATTTCTATGAGGATCGGACTATATCTTTAAAATATTTCCATTTATATCCTCCTGCTTTATCTCTTTGATTTCTACAGCATGCACTTATATTATTAATTTTTAATTCTAGTGTAGCTTCTGTTATTGTATTCCAGGTTTTAATAAAATTACCTTTTAAATCATATTGATTTACTGTAGAATATCTATTACTATTTATTCCATTTTTTCCATACATAGGATTACCTTTACCAGTCATTCTTTTTGATAAAGCTATTTTCTGATGTTGATATACTTTATTTTGAGGTATAACAGGATATTTATTAAAATCATCCTCTTTATATCTCCAAACATATCCATAAGCTGTCCTACGTCCATAGTTACCTTTAGCTACAGCAGTTATTTTAGAATTATTAAAACCTAATTCATTTTCAACTTCTGATATAGTGTTCCAGCATTTTAAAAGTTTTCCACTTCTAGAGTATTGACAGACAGCTCTTGTAATAATAATACCACCTCCTTCTGCAATATTATAATATATTTTAGAATTTACAGCATTTAATCTTAAAATATAGAATTTTTCTTTTTCTAAAAGAGTCTCAATATCTTTACAATGAGTTAATATATCTTTTCTAAAATTATTTTTACCATATTTAGCCAGAGCAAGCTTAAATGCTTTACCACTTCCTAAATAATTAGGATTATTCTTACTATCTAATCCTATATAACGTCTACCATTAACTAAATTAGTTGTACAATAAATTACCATATATTTGTTTTATATACAATATACGAAAAAAATCTTTATAAAGCAAGTAAAAATGTAAATATTTTACTTTCTGTTTCCAAAAACTAATAGCTAATTAGTTAATGTACTCCCTTTTGGGGATAGTCTCTGCACGTTCTTAATAATTAATATTAAGCTTCGCTCAGGATTGCCATATCTTGCGACTTAGGTTTCCCTGAATTAAAAAAGTTTATAGAGAGCAGGTATTTACCCTCTGTTTTAAATCAAGTTCTTTAGAAAAGTA
>CAKZOW010000023.1 GCA_937138345.1 uncultured archaeon
CTCTAATTCCTGGATATACTTTTCATATTGATAATCCAGTAGTACATTCAGCAGCTCTTAATGTTCATCATAGAGATAATCCAGAAATATTATTTAGAGGTGAAGATTTTGAAAACTGCTATAAAATTAGAGCACCAGCATCCACTATTTCTTATTCTTTAAGTACTTCAGGTGGTTCAGCAGGTGTTTATAGTCCTACTGATGCATATAATGGTATGCAATTAGAAACTGCTACTAATGCTACTGAAATTAATAGAGGAGATTGGATATTAGTAAGATCTAATGTTTACTTTGATACTTCAGATTCTGTTTACAATGCAGAAATAAGAAGGGTTATAGCAAAACCATTCTCAACTACTTTAAGATTAGATGCTCCATTAAGAAATGAATATGACGGTCATGGTGGAGGCTATACTGCTGAAATAGCTAAACTCAATCTTATTGAAGGTGGGGTTGTTATGACAGGACAAGCCACTTATCGTGGTGCTGCTGATTTAGTAACCCATGATCCAATGGGAGGAGATATTTATAACTCTGCAAGATCTACTACACCTTATCGTAGACATACTATGATGTTAATTAGAGGTGTGATTGGTGTTGATATATCAGGAATTAGATTCTCAGATTTTCATGGTCTTGGAGTAGATATTACTGATTGTATAGATGCAGAAATAAAAGGACTAAGAGGTAAATCTGCTATTGGTTCTATTGGTTATGCTATATCTGTTAACAATTCTTGTGATGGTGTTAGTATTGATGATTGTCACTTTGAAAATTGTAGACATTCAGTATCTCAAGGATCTTCTAATGAAGATATGGGAAGTACAGTGTTCTCCCCTAGAAATGGTGTTACTAGAAATGTTCTAGTCACTAACTGTTCTTCTAGAGGTGGAGCTGGTTATGCTGATGCATTTAATACCCATGGTGCAGCTCAAGATGTTCACTTTGAAAACTGTTATGTTGATGGGCCTAATCAATATGGATTTATCATTAGATGTGCCAGTGGATCTGTTAGAAATTGTAGAGTAAGAGGAGCCATCTTAGGAGGAATCTTACTTCAAAATGATGTTCCAGGTGCTAATGCAGGATTACTCGAAGCATCAGGTAATGATGTAATGGATGGTAGATCACCTGGATTAGATTGTACTCTTACTACTGTAACTGGATTCTTCCAAACAGGTGAATATGTTACTCTTTCTGGTGGGGCTGCAGGTTACGTAATGTCTTGGTTATCTACTGATTCTAATCCAAGATTAGTATTATATGTAACATCAGGTACACCTGCTTCTGGTCATATTATAACTGGAGCTACTTCTGGAGCTACTGGTACAATATCTGGAGCACCAGTTAGTTATACAGGATTCAGTGGAATATCAGTATTACCGGGAGTAAGTGGTACTTATTCTAGAGATGTTATTATCAGTAATAATAGAATTAAAGTATCTAGTACTGCATTTATTCCCGTTACTTTAACCAATACATATAGAGGAGTTGTCTCTGGTAATATAACCACTGTACCTAATAATGGTTTATCGGCTTATTCTTGTTCTGGTGTAACTCATTATGTATTTAGTGGAAATAACTGTCAGGTTGATTCTGGTAGTACAGCAGCTACAGCTATTAGTGGTACTGATAGTTCTTCTGAAATCACAGGTAACAGTGCTCAAAATTATGGTTCTGTTAGCTAATATCTTTTTTCTCAAATAACAATAATAAAGAACCCATATTATTTTTTAATAGTATGGGTTTTTTATTAAGAAAGATTTTAAATGAATAGTGATGATCCAAATAACTATGTCTCTAATATTGAGTATATTTCTTTAGAATGTAATTTTGTATTATTTAATGATGGTAGCATTTCATCTATTAAAGAAATTTCTATAGCTAAAAGTAATAATATTACTGATACACTTACTTCAAAGGAAATTGCTTCTCTTACTAAAGAAGAACTTACTAGACTTAATGATATGAGAGTACTTTGTATTGGTCCTTGTGGTGCTTTAAGAAAGGATATTTATATTCCTTATGCTTTTTATAATCCCCCAACTCTTCATTAAAATTAAGGATAATATTTATTATGAGAACTTATAGAACTGTTAGATATATTGGTAAAACCAAATATCTAAAAAATAAAATCGCAGATTTTAAAGGATATAATAAAGGAAATCCTAATTGATCTATTGTAAGATTTAAAGACCCTAATACAGCTTATTCATCTAATTGGCATATTTTCCATTCAGATGTATTTGAGTTTATTAATCCAAAGGATAAAAAATAATACCATGAAAACTCATAAAACTGTCAAATACACCGGTAAAACTAAATTTTTAAAAAATGATATCATGACTAAAAATCAAATCAATGTTTGTATTCCTGTACTTGTCTCTTCTCAAGGAGATTGGATTTCTTCTGCAAATGCTACTAGTACTGCCGATAATAATTGGGAATTTATGAAGAAATACTTTAGTAGACCTAGTGCTGAAGATCCTTTCAATGAAACTCTTAAAGTAACTAAAAAATATATTATTAAAGCTACTTTAGAACTTCCTGAAGAAGAGCCTCATGTTGCTTACGGTAAAGCAATTTATCAAGATTACGAAAGTTTTAAACAAGATACTCTTAATGATCTTTCTCTAATTATCTCAAATAAAGGTATTAATTCTTCTTGTGATAATGAGAAATATATTAATGCCTGTATCAGAGCTAAAGCTCTCATAGAAAGTCAAGATTAGGATAACTAAAATGTTTAGTATGCGTAAAAATTATAAACACTTAACTAATCTCATTTCTGAACCAAATAAACTAACTAATATGTCTTGGAAAGAGTTACTTCAAATTATCAAACAGAAGGATTAATCTAATGAGAAGAAATTATAAACTCTTTAAAAACTATAAATTTGGAATATTGGTTTCTTATCTATTTAAACTTCATATAAAAAAGAAACTTAAACAATACAATCGAAATAAATATCTTTTTAGTAGAGTTGATTTTAAAGCAGCATGTATTTTAAGAATGTGTATTATGTTTGATGAAGTATGGCCTGAAACCCAAGGGAATGCTATTCATAGGTATGAACCTCCAACTAAGTAATACTGAATATTATTCAGCCATATATTAAAAGTTATACACAAAATTCTTCAAAATACATGAAAATAAGGAAAATATTCTATATTTACCCCTTATATCTGAACAATATTCAGTATTTTGCTATATAAACTGAATATTATTCAGTATTTGAGCCATATATCTGAATATTGTTCAGTTTCTCAAACTTGACACGGAATATCATTCAAAATATACCCTTTGGGTATGGCTCAAGGGCCTGGGGGCAAAGCTTGCTACAGATGTGTTTATAAACCAGAGAGAAGACTCTCTGCTTTAATTAAACCATAAATACGAACTCCTAAATCTTATGGGTAAATAATATGAAACAATTCCTATATCATGGAACTTGTAATCTAATACCTATTCTAAAATCTAAATCTCTCATATGTAATTCATTTCCTGAATATGAATTTGAAGTAAATGGTAAAGTTTTATCTTTAACCAGATGCTTTAAATTTGCTAAAGAATATGCTCTTCAAGAAAGAGATCTTCCTAACAATCCAGCTATATTTGTATTTGATAGAACCATATTAAGAAATAATTATAAATTATATATAGCTAGATCAATGATATGGGGAGGATATGAGAGACATGAATGTGAAGAATTTATAACTGAACCAATAGACTTAAATCATAAATCTTTAATAAATATAATTAGATTGGATCGATAATAAAATGGAGATGTCTATTTCTTATAAAAGTAAAAATTATTCACCTAAGAGTAAATTTAAGATGTATAAAAAATTATTAAATCAAATTAGACTTATTTGTACGGATAATCCTAAATATTTTTTAAAATCTTATAAAAATTTTTTAATTAATGAAAAAATACCTTTTCATGAAAAAGAAGACAGTATGAGAGTAGGTTTAGTAACTATTGAACCAAAAGAAAAAACTTTTGTTAAAAATTATAGTCCCTAATTATAGACCCACCCTCCCCATTTCTGTTAGAAATGATTCAAGAATCAAAGATAGACAACGATTTTATGGAATTTTTTATAGAAAAAAGTATGTATGTGTAGAGGATTTTTTAAAAAATTATATAAAAAATGAATATTAAGTGTAGAGGGTGGTAGTAGTTTTACACCTCAGAGTACACAGTTTACACAGATACCCCCCTATCTTTAATTATATTAATCTGAGTGTACCCCCCTTATATTCATATGCCATCTAGCCCTACATTACCTTCAGTATGCTGTTGCTTCGCAACTATTGTAGGATCAACGCCAACTCATAGGTCTCTATCATGGCATCTCCTCTCAAGTCAGTCTCTAACGCTATATCAGCTACCTTCGATGCAGTCGGAGAAGTAGGTCATATGGCCCATAGTGCCGTAGCTGTAGGCACAGAATACGTGGACAATAGAGCAACAAAGTTCAGAGTAGCAGACCAGGAACGTGTATCATTAGAACTAGCTGAAGAGCTGCAAGAAATTCAAGATAAGCTTGAAGCAGACGAGAAGCTGGATTCTATGTACGAGCATGTTCAACAGTTCTGGCCTCGCAAACAAGGCTCCTCACTTCCAAACAAGTTGAGAGAGTAGCTACTACTTGGATCATCGGTTAATCTGATGATCTAAGGAGTTTTAAGGATAGACAAAACAATGTCTTATATATAAAGATAGACTCTTACTCTTACTCCTACCTGGTTATGGAATTATAGAGTTATAGAGCTGTATCTGAATCCCTATATTACATGCTGATTCATCAGTAGTCTTGACTAAAAACTTCTTAGATCATTAGATAGTTCGGATATCCTAATGAACAACTTAAATAAAGAAAGAGAATACATTATGTATTATTCTACAATATTAAGTTGTTTTGTTTGGTTTGTTTCTATCAGTATAAGTATACTCTTTTGGAGTATAATTCTATCATGGTAGGACTACCAATTATAGCTCACTAAGACCTTTCCTCCCTTAGGTTTTAGTGGGTTATGATAGTTAGTTTATGAACCAATAACAAAAAGGAATATGACTATGAAACTCCCAGTTAAACATTCCTACTACTGTACCTCTTGTGGTGA
>CAKZOW010000024.1 GCA_937138345.1 uncultured archaeon
GATGTTCAAGGTAACCCTAGAATATTAACACAATTTGGATTTACTCCTATACAAGGAGCTCCTGGACAATATTGGAATTCTAAAACTCAAACTAAATATACTGGTGAAGGTGATATTTCAAATACTATTCAAAGTATTTTAGGTCAAAATCAAGATGTTCAAGCTGATTTATACCAACGTAAAGAGTTGGGTTTATTGGGAGATGCTACACCTCAAGACTATTTAAAAAGTATTGGTGATTCATTTAATACTTATGGTGTTTATCAACGAACTAAAAGTAGATCTGGTTTTACTAATCAAGCTGAATTTGAAGAATATAAACGTAATTTAGATGATAAAACTAAACTTCAATTTATAAGAGCTAGTCAAGGAGTTAGTACAACGTTAAATTCTGGAAACTTACAAGACATTGAGAATTTAAATCAATCTACTATAGCTGAATTAAAAGGTTTAAAAAATAAACTTGATACTTTTACAGGCGATATAAATAGTAGAGAATACCATCTTTTAAAAACACAATATAATGAAAAGTTTGCTATTCAAGCTAACTTAAAAAATAGACTTTCAGGAATTAAACAAGTTGCATTAAGTAATTTTAATACTGATGAAAAAGCATTATATAATGCTCGTAGTGTAGTTTATGCAGGTGTAGATACTTCTTCTGAATATGATACTAGATATTCATTGCAAAATAAAGTTGAAAATTTAGAGGATTATAAAGAATTAATAAATAAATCTCCTATTTTAAGAACTATAATGTCTAGTGGTGGTATGACATATTCAGATGAAAAAATTATAGATGTATTTAGTTCAATTATACTACAGAGTAATAACAATAGATTACGTAAACAACTTGATAATGGTGATATTAGTCAAAAAGAGTTTGATGAAGGTTTTACAAAACTTGATTTAAATAAGGATGGTTATGATCCTAATATTGAGAATAAATTAAATACTACATATGTTAGAGGTAATAAAGCTATTGATACTCATTTAAAGAATAGTCCTTATGCAGAATCATATATTAGTTTTGCAGGACCTTCAACTGGTAAATTTGCTACATCTATAGGTGTAATTAATTCTAATTTAACTGATTCATTTACAGGAGCTGGTTATTCAACTGCTTATGATAATCAAGATCTTAATTTAAAAATCCAAGAAATTGAAAAAGAAGCTGGTAAAAAAGTAAATAAATCAATTGAAGTAACTGATGGATTTACTCCAGAAGGATATCCTATAGAGCACTTAGTTTTAAGTGTAGATGGTAAATTAATTGATAGAATGCCTGTTACTAGAGGTAATGTAGCTAGATCTGAATTTATGCAAGTTGGAAGAGAGCTTATGAAATCTTCTGATCCTGATAAATATTCAAGAGGAAAACAAATGGTTGCTAATTTACAATTACTTCCTTATGTAAATAAAGCTGGTTTATTAACTTCTGCTAAAGAAGGTATTATACCTATAAATTTAAAAGATGCTAAAACTAAAGAATCTATGAAAGTTTCATGGAAAAAAGAAGGTGATGGGTGGACTATTAAAATTGGAGATAGACCTGAATCTGTTAAATTATATAGTAAAAATGAAATTGTAAATTACTTATTTAATAAAAGTAAATAATGGAAGAAGAAGAATTTATTATAGAACACGATGACTCTGTAGCAAATGATTATGATAAAGAATTTATTATAGATCATGGTCCAGATATAAAATACGATAATAGAATACAAGGATTAGACACCTCTAAATATACTAAATATTTAGGGGATAATATCTTTGTACCTACAAGTGGTATAGATGGTCTTAACAGTAGTAGAGCTTCTATGCAACCTATTACTCATAAAGTAGGAAATGCTTTAGGTAGATTAATTAACATTATTCCAGAAGCAGTTGGTGCATTAGCATCTGCTGTTGATATTGAAGATTATATAAATCAAGATGATGAAGTTGGTAACTGGTTGACTTCTTGGATGGAAGAAATAAAAGAAGGTGTTACTGAAACTTTACCTATTTATAGAGAAAATCCTGGTAAATCATTAGATTTTGGGGATAGTGGATGGTGGATTGAAAATGGTTCAGCGTTAGTTAATTCTATAGGTGGTTTTGCTATAAGTGGTGGGGTTATTACAAAAGGTTTAACAGGACTTTCTAAATTAACTAAAGTTAAAAAATTAGCTGAGTCAATGCTTGCTATAGATTCAGCAGCTAAATTTAATAGAGGTGCTCAAGCTGGTATTACTGCATTAATGATGAATCAATCTGAAGGTATCTTAGAATCAATGCAGGTTTATAAAGATATTTATGATGAAACATTATTAAAATTAAATGAAGAAAATCCACCTAATCCAGATTTACCTGGTCAATTAGAAGAAAATCAAGCTGCTGCAAGACAAAAAGCTGCTGATGCTGCTAGTGATACTGTATTAGCAGGTAGATTAACAATGCCTTTAAATTTAGTTTCAGCTAAAATGTTTATGAGGGTAAATCCTTCTACGCAAAAATTAAATAAAGAGTCTTTAAAAAATACTTTTAAAGAAGTAGCTAAAGAATCACCTAAAGAAAGTTTAGAAGAATTTATTATGTTTGGTGCTACCCAATATGGTAGAGCTAAAGGACGTGATCAAAAATATGGTGTAGCTGAAATTATAAAAGATTTAGGTAACCCTGAAGGTCAAGAAGCTGCTTTGTTAGGTCTATTTGGTGGTATGGGACAAACTATTGTAACTAAAGAAGGTGTTAATAGAGTTCAGAAAACTGTAGATCCTATAACAGGTGAAAAAATGTCTGTTAGAGAATACAACAACCAAGCATATAATAAGCAGAAAGATATAATTGATGAAAATGAAGCTAATGCTAAAAAATCACAAGTTAAAAGTTTTACAAATTCTTTTAATAATGTAGCTGAAAATTTAAAGATATTAGACGCTGTTAAAAAAGCTGAAGCTGAAGGTAATGCTGAAGAAGTTAAACGTTTAAAAGATTTACATTTAGATAATACAGCTTATTATAATTTTCAAAATGGTACAACTGAATCATTAGTTAAATTATATGAGGAACTTCGTGATGGTGAACAGAAGGAGGATATGCCTAAAGATTATAAAGAACTTGCTACAAAAGCAATTACTAAAATTAAAACTTTAGAAAACTTTTATAATGAATCAGGTAAATATAATAATCATCAACAAGTTTATATTAATAGATCTAATAGATATAATTTAGAAAACTATATTGATGAAGTTAGTGTTGAAGTTGGTAAAGTTAGTAATAATTTAAATGGATTTATAAGTAAGATAAGTGAACTATCTAGTGGTGTAAGAGGTCCTAATGATAAAAGTGGTTATTTTTTAGATATAAATAATATTGATTTTAATCCAGCAAAAGAAGCTGGTGATACTAAAGCTGCTAATGAACTTGAAGAATTAAAAACTGTTATTAAAAATAGTGGTGATTATAAATCTTTATTAGAATTAAAAGAAGCTAAAGTTAAATTAGCTAAAGAATTAAAAGAAAACATAATTGAAAATAGTCTTATAACATCTAAGGAATATCAACAAGCTTTTAAAGAACGTGTAGATAGTGTTAGACAATCTGCTGAAACAGAAATTAATAAAAACGCAGCTAAAACTGAAGCTGAAATTAAAGCTGATGAAGCTGCTAAAGCTGAAGCTGATAGACAAGCTGAAATAGCTGCTAAAAATGCTGAAAATGCACAAGCTGTAGCTGATAAAGAGCAAGCTGTAGCTGATACTAAAGAAAACTTGAATACTTTAGCTGATAATTTTAATATTGGAGAACCAACTGATTTAGAAAATATATTTGGTGATAAGTATAAAGGAATCTCGGGTACAATTATAGAAGTTGAAGAAAATGCTGATGGTTCAAGAACTATAATAGCTGTAACTGAAGCTGGTGATGAAATTTCTACAATTGAGAATAATAAACCTACTCAAGATGTTGATACAGATGATGTTTATAATACTGATGGTAGTGTTGTAGAAAATACTTCTAATGAAGATTCTGTACAAGAATCTAATGATAAAGCTGATGCTGATGAAGCTATAAAAGATGGTAATAAATTATCTGATGTAAAGTTAATGAGTACTTATAGAGATAGTGGTAAACCTTTAAAAGGTATTCCTGAAGCTTATTTAGAATGGGAAAGAAATACAGTTGATAAAATTGGAACTAAGGTATATTTTGAAATTAGTAAATTTATAGAGGATGGTTCAAAAAAAGGAGATGATTTTATTAAAGCAACTAAAATATATAATGACTTTATAGCTAATAAAGAAATATCTGAAGATGATAAAAACTTTATGGTAGATTATTTACCATTTAAAGCTAAAATAGATAATTCTGATGTAGTTTATACATTTTTAGAAAGTAAACCTGTTCTTAAAGAAAAAGTAGCTCATTTATTTGAAGGAGATAAGTTAAACGAAGAACTTTATAGTAAAGCTTCTGATGATTTACAAAAAATGGCTAGAGATAGAGTTAAGTCTTTATCTACTTATAACAACAGAACTAGACAAATTAGAATTAGCTTAATTAAGCAACTTAAAGATGGAAATGATATAAGTACATTATATACAACTGTTAAAGGTCAATAT
>CAKZOW010000025.1 GCA_937138345.1 uncultured archaeon
TCTAATCTAGTACTTCCTAATGAAGCACAAGTTCTCTTACACTCTTCTTTAAATTGTTTAATTTCCATCTTTTTTATAATCTTTTTATTTAAAAACTCCCCTAACTGCTTCACTATATACATCGACCAGGGACACCCTAATCCAATATGTATATTTCGGGTCTCTCGAGCATTCAGGTTTGGGAGTAAGTTACTACAATGCTTTGTTCACTTTTTAAATTATATAATTTCGCAACTTCCCCCCGAACATACTAAGGCTCCAGTAGTATTTATATCAGTATAAGTAGGTTTTACATTAACTTCTAACCATTTTACATCTTCCATATTATTAGTTATTTTTACCCATTTATGATATAAATGAACATCTTTTAATAAATATGAAGTTTTGATATAATCACCTTCAAAGTAATTATTAGCAAATTTCTTAAATCTTCTTACCCAATCTCTCTTAAATACAGCTTCTGAATTGTCTTCAAATACTGTATTAAATAAAACTGAATCACAAGCTTCCCATAAATTATTACTAAACACATGTAGCCCATCTACAATTAAACCAGATGCAAACATACTAGCATTACCATACTCTTCTAATATTTCATCAGGTGTTTTAACTGAAGTGAAAGGAGCTTGATTATAATCTTTATCTCCTGTGTTACTTAATAATGAAACTCCTGCAAAGTATTGTTTATTCTCATAAATATAGTCTCTAGACTCATTCCAATCAACTACTGTTATAGTATTAGAGATATTATGCCTAGCTGATTTATTAACACAAGCTTCAATATTAGTAGATGCTTCAACCCAATTTTCTTGAACTAATTTAACCATTTCTAATTGCTTAACTCCTAAAAAGTCTTGCTTAAAGATATAATTATCATCATTCTCTATTGGAAAAGACACTACATAGTCACTTTTACTCGCACTCCATACAGATTCTTCAAACATATTAGGATTTTTATCTTTTAAGAAATTACCTAAATCTTCACTTTTATTAATCTGTACGTTTCTAAAATACCTTTTAGAATGCTCTCCACCAATTCCTGAAGGAGTCATTAATATTACAGATGCATTACCTGAAGGTTTTGCACAACCTATTCTAGCAGCAATATTAATACCTATGATTTTAGCTATTTCTCTATTTACTTGCTTTAATATTTGAGCACCTTCTTGTAATATTTCAGGATTAAATAGTATATCTGGATTAGCTGTAAATCCTGTTATAGAGCATCCCAACAATGCTTCTCTTTCAAAAATTTCTTTAGCAGGGCTTGTTTTATCTACATAACTAAAATCAGTATAGGCCGCCTGTAATGTTCCCATTATAGCTGATAACCTACACATTCTGAAAAACTCTTCTATAGTTGTACATTTAGCACCATTTCCTTCAGTCAGATTACAACCTTGCCATCCACTTCTACCATCTTCAGTCTGAGGAAATTTACCTATTTCAACACATGGATTATAAGTGACATCATAATCATCAGTCCAAACAAATCCAGGCTCTCCCCATTCTTTAATTCTTTCAAATAACTTATTAAACTCTTCTTTAGTTACTTCATCTCTTAATAACAATACGGAGTTATTACTTCTAGCTCTTTGAGGGTTGTCAGTAAACCAATTTCCAGTTTTGGCTTCAAGCATTAGATTATCATCTTTATGAAACAAACAAATTGTTGCACTTCTTCTAACACCACCACTTAATACAGCATCTGATTGGTGCATTATTATATCATAACCATCAATCGTTTCTAAATAACCTCTTTCTTCAATAGCTCTGTTTATAACCTCTTCTATATTAAAGATGGCTTTTCTCAATCCTTCAGGACCTGGTGCTTTAAATCCACCAGATATCAATGCTCCTTCTATTCTAATATCAGATAAATCAAAATCAATTCTATACCCTTGATACTCTGGAAAAGGTATTTCATATTGACTTATATTTTGTTCACTTAAGTAAGAAGAAATCAATACACCTATTGCATTTGACCATCCTTCTATATCATCAGTAACTTTATAAGTTTTAGTACCTTTTGTTCTAGAACTAACATACTTATATCTATCTACATCTTTCTGAAATATTCTAAATCCAACTCCACATCCACTTAACAACCAATACATTGCTTCTTGGAAAAATTGAGGTCTATCAGCATAACTACTTAAACAGTTATACATTTTAGAATTATGTTTCAATATCCCTTGTTTCTCATCAGCAAATCCAAATTGTAATGCTCTTTGAGACCCTAAGAATTCCTTTTTATTATATCCAACCTGAACTTCATTTAAATATGGACTTAATTCTGGTAGTACATCTTTAAACTTAATCCTATGCATATTCATTACTCTTTCTACTGCATCATTCCAGGATTCATATCTTCCTATATCTACTAAGTACTTAGAATAATTACCAGAGTAAAATTTAAACTCAGATAGTATTTGTTTTCCTTTATTCATATTACTTTTATTATTTTATCATTCTTAATCACAAGAGTTACACGGAAATAACCATCTAATAATTCTACTAATTTATTAATAGAGATAAATTGAGCTATTATCCGTATTTCCTCTTTAGTTGGCTTTAACTTTCTAATTTCACAAAACATCTGAAATAAAATGTTAATATTACCTCTCTGTTTTATATAATTTTCTTTTGTTAATTCCATATTACTTAATCTTTTTATAATCAAAAATCTCTTCAAACATATCTAAAGTTATCTCATATTCAACAGGAAAATAATTCTCTTTTGCATCTGCTTTATCTTCAATACCTAGTTCTTCAATAATTTCTAATCTTCTTTCTTCTGTTTTATTTAATACATGATATGAACTCACATATTGTTTCTTTCCTTTCTTAGGTTTTAATGAGAAATTAGTTTCTAATATTGCTTCAGGATACATTTTAGAGTATCTAGAAACCATAAAATAATTATAAGCTCTCTCATTATTCAATTTACATACTACCATGTGGTAATCGCTATCAAATTCTCCTACTGGATAATCATCTTGATAACTTTCATGCTCTTTGAAGGTATTTAATATCTCTCCAAAACCCTCTACCACTCTTAATAATATAAAAATACACCTTTTTGTTGGCTTTTTATAATCAAAATCCCCTACACAACAATTAACTCTTACTGGTG
>CAKZOW010000026.1 GCA_937138345.1 uncultured archaeon
GAAACTGATCAATCAGAACATGCTAGACACCCCCTAAAGGATTGCGACTATGAGTTATTTGATGATTTAACTGCAAACCCCTTGTATAGATTTATTTGTTAAACGTAAACATATATATAATAAAAATTAAAGAAGAATGCCTCAAGAAACTCAAAAAGAATTATTAAATGAAATTCTTAGACAACAAATAGATAATGCTGCTACATTAAAACAAAACGCATTAACACAATTAGAATTTGCAGCGAAAGTTTCAGATTTTATGAATAAACAATCTTTGCATAATAACAGAATCAAACATTTATTAGAAAGTGATTCTTCTACTAATCAAGAAGGTCTTGTTGAAAAAGTAAATAAGATTGAACATAATTTTGAAAAATATAAAAATAATAATAACAAAAAGATAGCTTTTATTTCAGGAGTTGCTATCTCATTATACTCAATTGGAAAATGGGTTATGGTTAAAATATTAGAGCAATGAAAAATATAAGTCAACATATTACATATAAAGAGGCTACTAAATCCAATACCGCTATTAAATATGGTATTGACAATACTCCTACTAATTATGAATTATCCAAACTAAAGGATGTTGCTGAGAATATATTTGAACCACTTAGAGGAAGATGGGGTATACCAATTGCGGTAACCTCATTTTTCCGTAGTAAAGCACTTAATAAAAAAATAGGTAGTGCTTCAAAATCCCAACATTGTAAAGCTGAGGCTATTGATATGGATGCTGATGTATTTGGTGGAATAACAAACAAACAAATATTTGATTTTATTAAAGATAATTTAGAATTTGATAAACTTATTTGGGAATTTGGAGATGATAACGAACCTAATTGGGTCCATTGTAGCTACGTCAAGGGAAATAATAGAAAACAAGTATTAGTGGCTTATAAAGAAACTAATATATTTAGAATAAAGAAAACTAAATATAAATATTATGAGTAATAAAGACCCTAAAAAAAGGACTTTCTTTGGAAAGTTATGGAGAAGTATAGCATCTAATAATATACCATTAGGAGATACTTTAGTAGATGTTATTGATGGTGGAAATCCATCAGAGATAATTAAAGCTATTGGGAATAATAAAGATATTAGTCCAGAAAAAAAAGAAATACTTTTGGGAGAATTGCAGAAAGATATTGAATTAGATAAAGAATTAACTAAACGTTGGGAATCAGATAATAAATCTGAAGATTGGTTACCTAGAAATATAAGACCTTTAGTTGTAGCTAATTTTACATTACTTATTGATATTGTTATAATGAGTTCTATGTGGGGAAAACCATTAGGAGAAGCTTATTTACCAATATTAATGACAATGGGAGTTACTGTTATAGGTGGTTATTTTACGTTAAGGGAGTATGGGAAAACCTCTAAATTGAAAAATAAATAAAAATAATTGCTAAAAAGTTTGCATATGTAAAATATTTTCACTACCTTTGTAGAATAATATTAAATAACATATATGAAATTACAAAATATTAAAGAGTTTTTAGAATTTAAACCAGGTTATAAAAAAGAAGGAGCTAAAAGATTAAAACGTCATTTAGAAGCTAAAGGATTTAAACCTTCTTTAGAAAACTGTAGAGTAGCTTTAAGAGAAGTTAGAAGAGGATCATCTAATAGTACATATAATGGATTTTCTAAAAAAACTAAAGACACTGAAGATTTACTTAGTAAAGTAAGAGATCTTGCTAAAAATTTAGGATATAATTTAGAAGCTGAAACTAAACCACTTATTAATACTAATTTAGATGATTTAATAGTAAAAACTCCATCTATATCAAAACAAGTTGGGATGCATATTGTGCTGGGGTGTTGGCATGTTCCTTTTCATAATAAAACATTGCATAAAGGAGTAAGAAAGCTTATTGAAGATTATAAAAGTGAAATAAAAGGATTTCACCTCATAGGCGATTTTTTAGATTTAAATGCGTTATCTAGTCACGATAGAGGTAAGTTTACTTCTATTCCAGGATTAACTCTTAGTCAAGAGTATAAGGCTGGTAATATAGCTTTAGATCAACTAACTGAAAATTTAGAACCTGACTGTTGGAAAACATATTTGTATGGTAATCACGAAGATAGATATAATAGATGGATGAGAGATATGGATAATGCTAAAACTCCATTAATCTCACCTAAAGAAAGTTTAAAATTAAATGAACGTGGTTTTCAAACTAAAACTAGTTGGTCACAAGATTATTTTAAACTTGGTAAATATTTAGATATATTTCATGGTATATACTTCTCAATTCATTCAGCTAAGGCTCATATGGATAAGCTAAGAGGAAGTTGTATGTATGCACATACACATAGAATACAGCAGTATATAGAAGGGAATACAGGGTCTTTTAATATAGGTGCTGGAGCAGATTTTAGTTCACCAGCATTTGGATATGCATCCAGAGCTATGAAATCACAATGGCAGAATGGTTTTGCTGTAGTAATGATTGATGAAGATGGTTCATACCATACTACTCAAGTAATTTGTCAAAATGGTAGATTTTATTTTGGAGGAAAAAAATACTAAAATATGTTCTAAATGTGGAGAATCTAAGGAATTAAGGTTCTTCTCATTTAGAGCTGATACTAATAAGTATAGGGGTCAATGTAGAAAATGTCATAAAGGATATGATGTGTGTCGAGAGGAAAAGAAGGATATTGTTAATAAGTTATTAGCAGATAATAAAAAAGAATGTAGTAAGTGTAATAAAGTTAAGAGTCTAAGTGATTTCACTAAAGACTCTTATACTTACACTAAGTATTCTTCAAATTGTAAAGACTGTATTAATACTAATAATAAGGACAATGCTGCAAGTAGAAAGAAAACTACTGCTAAACGTAGATATAATATAACAGATGATCAATATGATGAATTAATGGCTGTTGAAACTTGTGTTATATGCTCTGAGAAACTTACAGATGATAATAGACATATTGACCATTGTCATACTACCCAGGTCGTTAGAGGTGCTTTATGTAGCTTTTGTAATATGGGACTAGGACATTTTAAAGATAACATAGAAAGTCTTACAAAAGCAATTAAATATTTAAACAATAAATAACAATAAACGATACCCACATTACAATAATAATATAAATATTGTGGGTTTTTTAATATAAACCAATAAATGATTACAGCAAAATTAGTGTTCGACGTAAGAGAAGCGTTAAAAGAATACTCAGATGATGGAGAATTAAGTGATTCTTACATATTATATCTATATGATATAAAAAGATCTAAATATCTTAGACAAGATATTAATAACTCACAAAGAAGTATTGATATATCAGTAGTACAAAGTTTGTGTTTAGAACTTGAAGAAGTTAATTCAAATGAGTGTAATATTGATTTAGGATGTGAAACTATTATTAGAACTAAACGTGCTATACCAACACCATTACAACTTCATACTAAATCAGCATTAACTAGAGTTGCTCCAGCAGATAGAGTTTCAAGACCTTTTAATTTAATTAATAGAGACAAAGCTGTATATGCATCAGGAGCACCATTTCCTAACGCTGTATACGCATTTCTACATAACGATGGACGTGTGTATCTAAAAAGTGAAGGAAGTGCCTTAAAACTCTTAGAATGTATTAATGTAAGTGGAGTATTTGAAAATCCATTAGATTTAATCAATTATAAAAATTGTTGTTCTTGTGATGATTCAACTACATCTAATACATGTTTTGATATTGAAACTACTGACTATCCTATACAACCTCATTATATAGATTTAATTAAAAATGAAATTGTAATGGAATTAGCTAAGTTAAAAGTTATTAAAGAAGATAAAACAAATGATTCTGTAGATGAATAAAAGAACTGAAGGTAAAATTAAATCTCATTTTGGGATGAGTGATTATTATAAATATTATAAAAATAATACAGATAATCCAGTAAGTTTATCAGTATATTCTAAAGTAATATCTATATATAATAATTCTCTTATTGACAAAGTATTAAATGATAACTTAGAATATTTAATACCTCATATAGGTGTTAAACTAAGTATTAGGAAAGATAAACGTGAGCCTAAAATTAAAGATGGTAAACTTTATATAAATAAACCTGTAGATTGGCAAGCTACTAATAAATTATGGGATGAAGATCCTGAAGCTAAAAAAAATAAAATTAGAGTTAGATACTTAAATACTCATACATCAGGTTATGTTTTTAGAATACACTGTAGTAAATTTTTAAGTAGATTAAAAAATAAACACTTTTTCAAATTCAAACCAAGTAGAAAATTTCAAAGAAGTTTAGCAGATAGAATAAATGATACTTCTAAAGATAAATTTGATGCATTTTTACTTCATAAAAAATAAAATATATGTATAATGGTAAAACACTTTCACTTTCATCTATAGTATGGAAAGTGATGAAAAACCCAATGGTATCAGATTTATCCTATGAAGAGGCTGCGGAATTTGCATTGGAATTTATTAGATTAATAGGTGCTCCATTAGTATTTAGTGATATCATTACAGAACCTATTGAACTTAATATGTATAAAGCTAGGTTACCTGATGATTTACTTTATATAAAAGGAGTTAAATATATTAAAGGTGATTGCGATGATAATATGTTAGAAAATGGTATATCACTTTCACACGCTACTGATATATATCATTCTGGAAATTATAATAATTCTAATAATCAATTTCAAGGATTTACTTATATGGTTGATAAAGGAGTTATAAAAACATCTCTAGAAGACGGATTTATAGTGATATCATACAAAGGATTAAGTGTTGATGAAAACGGTTATCCTTTAATACCAGATGATGAAACTTTTAAAATTGGTTTAGAGTATTATATTTTACATAGATATTTAGAACCAATGTATTTAATGGGTAAAATTACAGATAAAGCATTTAATTATATAGAACAAAAAAGGCATTTCTATACAGCTAGAGCTAATAATTCATTACAAATGCCAGATATAGATCATATGGAAGCTATTATGAATAGTTTAAATAGAATTATTATTAATGATACAGCACAAAAAGATTTTTTTAGGGCTCATGGTAGTAAGGAAATTATAAAACCTTTTAAATAATATGAATAAACAGGTTAAATATACAGTTCAAGGAATGTCTCAAGATATTAGTAAATCTAAACATCCTAATAATCTTTCTTTTGAAAATAAAAATATTCGTATTGTAAATACTGATTCTCAAAGCTCATTATCAGTTACTAATGAAAAAGGTAACAAATTTATGATAAAGATTCCTAATCCTAGTATAGATGTTAATAATAATAAAATTATTTATAGTGATAAATCTATAATATTTAATAATTTTGATGATAATGAAATTTTAAATGGTAAACTACCCTTAGTATCTCAAAATCAAATCATTATTGGTAAAACTACTACAAGAAATGGGGTAATATTATTTACAACAGATAATAATGGATTTGATTGTATATGGGAGATAGATGATTTATTATCATCTACTTTTAAATTAACATTATTATATTGTAGAAATTTACAATTTTCAAATTCCTCTCCGATTCAAGCTATTTTTAATTATGAAAATGAAATAATTCAAAAAGTATATTGGGTGGATGGTGTAAATCAATTAAGATTTTTAAATATTCGTCATAATATTGATAATGGAGATTTAGAAAATTTAATTGATTTAAATTCAAATTCAATAAATACAGTAGGGGATTATTCATTATCACAACCTTTATTAGAAGATATATCAGGTGGAGGTGTTAATACTTCTGGTGTAGTGCAATATGCTTATAATTTATATAAATTAAACGGTGCTCAAACAACTATATCTCCTTTAAGTGAACAAATTAATTTAGATAAAGGTATAACTGGAGGAGGTTCTATTAATGAAATTGTTGGTAGTACACCATCTTTAAGTATCCCTACTTTAGATAAAAATTATAGTCATATAAAAATATATTCTATAAAATATACATCATTTAATCAATTACCAAGTGTAAATTTAATTGAAGATAGAATTATTGATAGTTATGTTAACTATAAATTTTCAGATGATGGTAATAATATAAGTACATTATCATTAGCTGAATTTATATTTTTAGGTTCTAATCCATTAATACCAAAACATATTGAATCTAAAGATAATAGATTATTTTCAGCTAATATGAAAGATACAGCTTATACTTTAGATATTGATATGAGAGCATATAGTCATGATAGTTTTGGTAATTGTAGATTATTTACTGGAAATGTATTCTATGAAAATAATCAATTAAAGGGTAATAATGAAACTTTTAGTGCAGGAACATCTATATCTAATTATAATTATTTAAAAACATCCGATGCTATAAATCCTAATTATGATTTATATAAATATCAAAAAAATGGGTTCAATATTGGTGGAGAGGGTTTATATATTAAATATGAAATTGTACAAAAAACTTTAAATAATTTAAAAGGTAATATAAAATATTTAAAATTTTTAAAGGATGATGAAATATATAGAATTGGTATACAATTTTATAATAAATTAGGACAAATTAGTGATGTAAAATGGATTGCTGATTTTAAAACACCTATTGGTAATTTAGAAGGTAAGTATAACACTTTAAAAGTAGATATTAATGATGTAGCATTTAATAATTATATTAATAGTTTAAATTTACCACCTAATTCCCAACCAGTTGGTTACAAGATTGTAAGAGCTGAAAGAGATATTAGAGATAGAACTATCTTATGCCAAGGAAGTTTGACAGGGATGATGGTTCAAACAACTAATAAATCTGATGAAGAATCTTATTGGGCTGTAGAAAACAATAGACAATCTCAAACTTTAGAGGAAGTTAAAGTCCCTATACCTATTAGTAGAGGATTTACTAATTTAAGTAATGAAACTGTAATATTTCCTACAGAAAATTTAAAATCAATGAGTGGTGGTTTTGCTAGTGGTAGAGATGAAGGATTTACTGAAATTTATAAAGATGCTGATTCTTCATATCAAACTCAAAATTCATGGCAATATACTAAAATGTTTCAAATGCATTCCCCTGAGATATTATTTAATACAGGATTATCATTTGGAAGCGGTTTAAAACTTAGAACTAAAGGAGTATCGAGTCATGTTGAAACTAATAAATGGTTACAATTTATACAAAATCAATCTAAAACTGTATTAGAATCTTATAAATCACCTAATACTAATAATGTTAGATTTGAGGAAAAAGAATTTGGTATAATAGGACCTGTGTATGCTGGTGTTAGAGATAATCAAACAAATCATATTTTATATAACAGAAATTATAGTAATTTTAAACCATTATCAAATTCTTTAAACAGTAGATTTATATATGGTAGACCTGAAATAACTGAAAGAGGTCAAGGTACTAAAGCATATAATGGAGATTCAAATTTTAGATATTCCAATTCTTTAGAAAGTATAATAAGTGATAGACAAAAAGGTTCATCATTTGATGACGCTGCAATAAGAAGTATAAACAGTTATAGTGAAAGATGTTTAACTATAGTAGAAGGGACTGATTTAACTCCTGAAAGTAATAGATTTTCATTAGAGGATATAATTAATAATACCAATTTAAGTTCAGATAATGGTTTAATATTAAGTGAAGTTGTTAGACCTATTTCTTATATATATCAAGGTGGTATATATGGTGGTAATTCTATAGAGGATAAATCAAGAAGTACATATGTTGAAATAGGTAATTATACTAATATAGATAATTATTCTATAAATATAGAATCTGCTGGTGATACATTTGTACAATCATTTAATGTTGGTAGAATTTTAAAAACTGACACTGAAATATTAAATTCAGAAACATTACAAATAAGTGAATCAATAATATTTAATGTTGAAACAACTATAAATTTACAGAATAGGGATGATTTATCATTATTTAGTTGGGATAATAGATTTCAGCCACGTTATGATGAATATCATAGTTATAATAGAGTGTATAGTCAAGATTCTAATTTAATTAGGAGACAATCTGATTTATCATCATTAAAACCAGTTAATAATTTTGATACTAGGATTATATCTTCTAAATTAAAAATTCCAGGTGAATTAATTGATAATTGGACAGATTTCTTAGAAAATGAAACTTTAGATTTAGATGGTAAATACGGAGCTATAAATGCTTTAGTAAACTCTAGAGATGAAATATATGCTTTACAAGATAAAAGTATTTCTAGAATATCTATAAATCCTCGTGTACAGACTCAAGGCAGTGATGGTATATCACTTGAATTAGGGAGAGGAGCTGTTTTATATGATTATAATTATTTAACTACTGAATCAGGTACAATTAATAAATGGTCTGTATTTCCATCACCAGAAGGTTTTTATTATTTAGATGTTATGAACAAAAACTTTGGTAAAGTTCAAGGTGGTGTTTATAATTTAAGTGATGATAATGGTTTTAATGCTTATTTTAAAAATAATATAAATTTTGATATTATTAAAGATGATAACCCTCTTCTAAAAAAAGGTGTTACAGGTATATATGATAATGTAAATCAAGAGGCTTTATTAACTGTATTACAAGGTGATAAATCATTTACAATGTCATTTAATGAAAAATTAAAGTCTTTTACATCATTTTATGATTATTTACCTAGTATATATATTAATAAAGGTACTAAGCTATTAACAATTAATTCAAATAATGATAGTTTATATATTCAAAATGAAGGTAATTATAATCAATTTTATGAACAATATTATCCAAGTTATATAATACTTCAAGTTAATCCTGAAAGTGACTTAGATTGTGTATTTAACAATATAGAGTTTAAATCAGAAGCTTATATTGATGGTGTAGATCAACCAAATAGTACTATTAATTTTTTACAAGCTTATAATGAATATCAAAATACTGGTAAAGTACCTTTAATAGTTGGTAGAAATAAAAACCTTAATCGCAAGTTTAGAAAATGGAGTGCTATTATAGCAAGAAATCAAGGTACTAGAGATAGAATTAGAAATCCTTGGATATTTTTAAAGTTAGAATTAAATAAAACTGATAATACTCAGTTTATTTTACATGATATTTTAATTAACTATACTGTGTAAATTATACTGTGTAAACAAAAATATTATAAAATATAGCTTTAAAAACTTGACTTTTATAATAAAATATATTATATTATAGTATGAATGAAGAACTTAGAAAATTATTAAATACAATAATTAAAGAAAAAGGCGGTAGTTATAAAGACTATCGCCTTTTAATGGATAAAATAAGTTATCACGAATCAAAATCCGACCCTAAAGCTATTCAACTAGAAGGAGGTCCTGGTAGAGGTAAATACCAATTTGAAGTTGGTGATAATAAAGGAGCTAATACTGCTGTTAATCGTACTTATAAGTATATGAAAGATAATGGTATTAAACCACCTCAATGGTTAAATGAAGTATATAAAAATAAAAGTACTGATGCTAGTCAATTAAAAGATTATCAACAAGATATAATATTTCTTGGTAATATGATGGGACATCCCAAAGCTGATTTTAAGAATGTTATTGATGGTAAAGAATCTACAGTAGATTTTTGGTCTAAATATCATTGGTCTGGTAAAAATAAAGATTTGGAAGATAGAATTAAATCATTTAATAATTCTATGGAACATTATAAACAACCTGAACCAGAAAAACAAGTTGATTTAATGCAATATCTTATTAAACCACCTATAGAAAAACCTAAAATATACCCACAAGAAAATCCTGATAATCAATTTGCTAATGGTGGACAACTAAATTCAAATATAAATCAAAGTGAGTTTAATCAATTTAATGAAGGTGGTAGTCATCAAGAGAATCCACACGGAGGAATTCCAATGGGAATGGGACAAAATGGTAAAATGAATACTACAGAGCAAAATGAAACAAGTTTTGATTTTGAAGATGGAAAGTATATATTTAGTGCAAGATTAGGAATTAATACAAAAATAAAATAATGGAAGAACTTATAGATCAATTTCACTTACCAAAATACGTAAAAGGTAAGAGCTTCGCAGATGCTAGCTCAATGATAATGGATAAATTTAGAGAACGTAAAGATCCTGAATCCAAACGTACAATGGCAGAAATGTTAGATAGATTACGTCAAGCACAAGAGTTTATTAAAGAACAAAATAAAACTCCTGATGAAAGGTATCAGGAACAAATACAATTGCAAGAACAGCAAATTCAACAAGAACAACCTCAAGATGTTAATCCTGAAATGGAAGATCAACCTCAACAAAGTCAATTTGAAAACGGTGGTAATATGACTAATACTTATGAAGAGGGTGGTTTAATGGATTATATGAAAAAAAATTCTGGTAAAATTACTTCTGTTGGAAAAGGTGCTATGGATATGATAAGTAATTTATCTGGAGAAGGAGTTTCTACAAATGCTACAACTGCTGGTTTATCAGGGGTTATGTCAGGAGCGCAATCTGGTATGGCGTTAGGACCTTTAGGTGCAATTGGTGGAGGTATTTTAGGAGGAATAACTGGGATTATAGGATCTGGAAAAGCTAAAGATAAACTTGCTCAAAAAGAAATGATTAAAACTCAAGAACATAGAGGTAATACTTTAAATAATTATAGTTATGGTGGTATTATGGATTCAATAGATCCTAATGATCATAGAATACCTGAATATGCTCAAGGTGATAAAAGATTTAAAGGAGTGCCTTATAAAAGTGATAGATATAAAAGATTATTATCTACAATAATGAGAGAAGATAATAGAGCTTTAAAAATACCATCAGATAGATCTTATTTATATAAATCTGCAAATAATTTTAAACAAATAAAACCATCTAACACAGCTTCTCCTAATGCTATACATACTAGAAAAAATATTATAGAAAGAAGTATTAAAAGTGGTAATTTAGATAATAATGTTACTTCTGAAGAAGCTAAATTAGATTTAATAAAAGGTATAAAATTAACTAATAATCAAAAAGGTAATGAATTTAGTTTAGGTGGTAAAATGAATGTTAATCAATTTGCTTTAGGGGATTGGTTAAAAACAGCAGGTAAAAATATTGGAAATGCTGCTTCTAAAACAGGTAAGTTTTTAAATGAAAATAAAGGTGATATTTTAAGATATGCACCAACAGCTATTAATGCTGCTCAATTAGCTACATTACCAAAAGCTGAAGTTGAAAGTTTAAATAGACTTGATAATAGATATAAACCTGGTTATGTAGATGAAGCTACTTTACAAAATACTGCTAGGGAGAATTATAATATGACTTCTCAAGCACTTACTGGTGCTTCTGGTGGGTCAACATCAGCATTACGTTCTAATATATTAGGTGCTGGTTTAAATAGAAATAAAGCAATTTCTGATGCTTATTTAAAATCTTCTGATATTAATAGAGGTGAAGATGCTAAAGCGCAACAATTTAATTTAGGTGTTGATAGGGTTAATTTACAACAATCTAATTCTGAGAAAGATATTAATGCCAGAAATAGAGCTGCTAGAAGTAATATTAAATCTAAATTATTATCTGGTTTAGGTACTGACATTGGTAATATTGGAAAAGAAGAAAGAAATAAAAATATTATAGAGAAAATAACAGGTTATAATCAAAAAGGTAAATTAACTAATCCAAAAAAAATAAATTATAAGGATAATGATATTACTAATAATAATTATGAATCTCAAAATAAGATAGATAATTTAAAACTTAATCCTGATTTAATTAAGGAAAATTTAGATAAAGCATTAGATAAAGCTAATAAATATAAATTTAATAAACTTAATACTAGAAAAAAGATATCACCCAAAAAAAAACCTAGGGTTACTAAATCTAATAAAGTTACTAAATATAATAGAAAACCTAAATATGCACATTCTGAATTATTAAACCCATTTGGTAACTTAAAAAGAAAATAATTATGGCTATAAATAGATATTCAAATATATCACAAGCACAATTTAATCCACTATCCTTTCAAGAGTTGTCAGTATTACCTTTTACTCGAAGAAAGCAACATGATACTGCTACACAAAAGGCTGAACAAGCTTCTATAATTGAATCTCAAAGAATGGCTGCTGATGAAGAAGCTGTTTCAAGTGCAATTAACAGTTATCAATCAAAAGTTGATGATTATATTAATAAATTAGATTCTGAAGGTTTTAGTAATACTACTAAGTCTGATATTAGAGATTTAGTTAGAGAACGTAAAGATTTAATGTCACCTAC
>CAKZOW010000027.1 GCA_937138345.1 uncultured archaeon
TTCTTTTCATAAACTCCTATATCATACACATAATATTTATATAGTATTTTTAAGATTATTTTTTATGGAGAGAACAAAATACCGCTATTTAGCTATAGGTAGTTTTATAGTTTGGATTTTTGTTTTACTAATTATATTTTAATAAAATGAGCGCTGAAAAATTAGCTGTTATTATGCTTGGAGCACCAGGATCTGGAAAAGGAACACAAGGAGAATTACTTGAGAAACATACAGGATTTAAGAGGTATGTTATGAGTGATTTAATTAAAAAAGAATTAAAACCTGGAAATAAATTATATGATAAAATTTTCAAAGAAGGAGTTTTACTCAATGATAATAATATTTTTGATATTTTTAGAATGTACTTTCAATCAGAGAATCAAATTATTTTAGATGGGCTTCCAAGAACTTTAGATCAAGCATATTGGTTATATGGTTTTTTACTTAGGCATAAATATGAAATTCAGTTAGTTTTCCTCAATGTTGATGAAGAAAAATTACTTACAAGAATTACCTCTAGAAGATATTGTCCTGTATGTCATAGGCTTTATAATACAGAGACTAAAAAACCAAAACTCGAAGGAATATGTGATGATGATGGAGCAGAGTTAATTCAAAGAGAAGATGATACTGAGAAGGTATTTTCTGAGAGACTCCAAACGTTTGATGAAGTAAAAGATATAATTTTAGATGTCTATAAAGGAGATGTTATTGAAGTTGATGCAGATAATGATATTGAAGAGATTTCAAGAGATATATTGAAGAAAATTATTGTGAGGAAATAAAAAGAGGTTCAAAATATGAAAACATTTGCATTAGCTACAGGATCATCAGGGAATTGTATTTATGTAGAAACAGCTAATCAAAAGTTTATTGTAGATTGTGGCCTTAGTTTTTCAAAGTCAAAAGAAATTTTAGAGCAAAAAGGAATTAATATTTCTGAGCTCACAGGAATTTTTATTACTCATGAACACTCAGATCATGTTGCAGGATTAAAACAATTTGCTAAACAGCTAAATTGTCCTATTTATGTATCTAAAGGAACGCTTAGTATGTTAGAAGATATTGATTCTACTAATTTTATTATTGTTAAACATCATGATATTTTAGATTTAGGTGATTCGAGGGTTTTTGTTGTTAACAAACCTCATGATGCTAAAGAGGCAATTAGTTTTATTGTAGAGAGTAAATCTAGAAAGGTAGGATTTTTTACTGATTTAGGACATGTACCAGACGAATTAATTCATGTTATGAAAAACTTAGATATGATATATTTAGAATGTAATTATTCATCTGAATTTATCAAAGAGTATTGTACTCATATGAGTCCTAGATATTTAAATAGACTCATGAGCAATGTTGGACATTTAGGTCTCCATCAAACAATTGATGCTATTGAGAGGTTTGCACGTGATGGACAAATTATTATGTTAAGTCACATTAGTGAAAATACAATAACTTATGAAGAGGCGACCACTAGTATTTTTAGAACATTGCTTAATATGTCAGTTGATATTCAACTTGAAGTTTCATTTCAAGGTGAAGCAACAGAGATGTTTGATTTAACATTACTTGATAAAAAAAGTTCTTTTATTGAAAAATATGAGGATTCGTTGAGTGATGATTCATCTCAAAAAGCATCTATTATTGAGGAAGTATTATAGTACTATGGTAAGAATTGCAATTTCAGGATCAGTAGGTAGTGGAAAGACGACTCTTGCAAAAGAGCTTGGAAGAGAATTATCTTTTAGTGTAATTCATTTAAATGAATTAGCAGAGAAGTATAAAATTGAAGATGTTGAAGAATTACAAACTTTTGATTTTGATTTGGATGCTTTACTAGATACTTTTGAGAAAGAACTCAATGAAGGTTTACATCAAAATACAATTATTGAGAGTCACTTTTCACAGTATATCCATCCAGAACTTATTGATATATTAATTATTATTAACAGGGATTTAAAGGAACTCAAACAAGAATATGAAATTAGAGGATATAATCCTCAAAAAATTCAGGATAATCTTGAGGTTGAGAGTTTTAATTTATGTTTCTATGAAGCTGAAGAAGTAGGATATACAGTTGGGACGAGCGAAGTATTGGGACGAGTGAGTAGTTCACAGGACTTGGGACACGAGACTGCAAACCCACGAGGTTTTGTTTTTAGTTTTGATAATAATAAATCAATGGATAATTTAGTTGAGAAAGTACTTAGAAGACTTAAAAAATTAAATTTACTTGAGGTTAAAGATGAATGAAATTTCGAGGAGTTCTTTTTGACTTAGATGATACTGTTGTGTATTCAGAAGAGAGTAGGTTTAGAGCAACTAATAATGTTCTTGAACACTATAGTATTAAAGTTTCAAAAATAGAGTGGAAACAACAATTTAGATCTTTGAGTTCTTTGAAGATGTTTGATATTTTAAAAGAAAAATATAATCTAGATTATGATTCAAAAGAAATGTATAAGCAAGCTCATACTAGAAGATTAGAAATTGAAGAACAAGAAGGTGTAAAACTTGTTGAGGGAGTTTTAGAGTTATTTCATTTTTTAGAAAAAAAAGAAATACCTTTTATGATTTGTACAGGTGGGACAACTGATCATGGAAAGAAGGTGTTGAAGCAGCATAATTTAGATTATATTGAAATTATAGGAAGAGAATATTATAATGAGAGAAAACCTGCCCCAGATGCTTTCTTAGAAGGTTTAAAAAGATTAGGTTTGAGAGGAGATGAGGTTTTGGTATTTGAAGATTCTTATACTGGAATTCAATCAGGAATTACTGCAGGTTGTCAGGTTATTGGAGTGAATACAAATGAGGAAGAAGATGTTGATTCGTTAGATATTTTTGCTAAGATAAAAACATTTGATGATTTGGATTATTCTATTTTTAAATAATTTCTTATAAGTAAAAAGTTTTTAAATTTAGAAATCATTGTTATTTTTATGAATAAAATATGGTTTTTATCAACTTGTGATACTTGCAAGCGAATCCTAGATGGACTGGGTGGACGAGAGACATTGGAGAAGAGAGGTTTTGAGTTTCATGACCTTAAAAATAATCCTATTTCAAAAGAAGAATTAGAAATGATTCAGGAAGGGAGTGAGATGAGTTATGAGGAATTATTTAATAAGAGATCAAGACAATATTCAAAAGATATGTTTTCAAAAGATGAAGAATTTAAACAAGGAATTTTAGAAGAGTATACTTTTCTAAAAAGACCTATTATTTCTCATGGAAAAAAGTTTTTTGTAGGAAATTCTAAGAAAGTTGTCGAAGAAGCAAAAGAGAATATTTTATAAGCATTATATGATAGAATATTTAATAAATAAAAAATGAGTAAAAAGCAACAATTAGCAATTAGTGTAAAAAAAGAAGATAATATTAATGAGTGGTATACTGAAGTTATTCAAAAAGCAGATTTAATTGAGTATACAGATGTTTCAGGATGTATTATTTTTAAACCAAATTCTTATCAAGTTTGGGAGAGTATCCAGAGGTTTTTTGATGAAAAAATTAAACACTCAGGAGTTAGAAATGCATATTTTCCATTATTTATTCCAGAGAAATTACTCAATAAGGAAGCAGATCATGTTGATGGTTTCTCAGCTGAAGTGGCATGGGTAACTCAAGGAGGAAATTCTGAGTTAAAAGAGAGATTGGCAATTAGGCCTACCTCTGAGACAATTATTGGAAATGCTTATTCAAAGTGGATTAATTCTTATAGAGATTTACCTATGAGACTAAATCAATGGTGTAATGTTGTGAGATGGGAGTTTAAACACCCAACACCATTTTTAAGAAATAGAGAATTTTTATGGCAAGAAGGTCATAGTGCTTTTGCTACAAAAGAAGAAGCTGAAGCAGAGGTATTGGAAATTTTAGAATATTATAGTCAAGTTGGAGAAGAACTACTAGCAATTCCAATTGATAAAGGAAAAAAATCAATAGGGGAGAAGTTTGCAGGAGCAGATTTTACAACAACAATTGAGAGTTATGTTGCTGAGGCAGGTAAAGCAATTCAAGCAGGAACATCACATATGTTAGGACAAAATTTTGCAAAAGCTTTTGATATTGAATATTTAGATAAAGATCAGAAAAAACAATTTCCTTATCAAACATCTTGGGGTATTTCTACTAGATTAATTGGAGCTATGATTATGATGCACTCAGATAATAATGGTTTGGTTTTACCTCCAAAGGTAGCCCATAATAAGGTAGTTTTACTTCCAATGTACTTTAAAGGTAAAGAGGATGTTGTAAATAATGAACTAGATTCAATTATGTTAAAACTACAAAAATTTGGTGCTTTAGTTGATGATAATAAAAAAGAGCAAATTGGATTTAAAATTAATAAATGGGAGATGCAAGGAATTCCTCTACAAATTGAAGTAGGACCTAGAGATGTTGAACAAGGAGTTGTTACATTTAATGTTCGTGATTTAAATGAAAAGTTCCAAGTGAAACTCGAAGACCTTGAAGTTCGTGTGGAACAAGAACTTGAGAATATGCAAAAAAGACTTCTTGAGAGAGCAAGAGATAAAATTAAAGAAGTTACAGTTGAGGTTTCTAATTTTGAAGAATTTGAAAAAGCAATTAAAGAAGGTAAAAGATGCCTTGTACCATGGGCTGAATCAACTCAAAGTGAAGATGAAATTAAGGAGAAAACAGGTGCTAAAACATCATGTATTCCTTTTTCTCATAAAGAAAAATCACTTGAGGGAGTTAACTGTTTTTATTCAGGAAAACCTGCGACATGTTATGTTTACTTTTGTAAGAGTTTCTGATTATAAATTTTAAAAAATTTATATCAAATATAGTTTTTTTAAAACAATATTTAATAAATCTTACAAAATACACAGAAGAATACTATGTAT
>CAKZOW010000028.1 GCA_937138345.1 uncultured archaeon
TATTATGAAACAATATGATTTAGAAAGAGAATTTAAAAAAATTCAAGCTGCCTTTGATAGAGTAAGAAAAGATCACGAACATGTTCTTAAAAGATTACATGTACTTGAAAAAGAAAATATTTCATTATTTAATCAACTTAATACAAAAAAATCAACAACTACTACTAAATATATTAAGCAAAAAGAAGAAAAAGTATATATTGGAAACAATTCTTCTATGATGGTTCATTCACAAGATTGTCCTTACGGTAAAAAAATTACAACAGAGAGAAGAGAAATTTTTGATTCCGTTAATGATGCTTTAAAGAAAAAATATAAAAGATGTTCTTGTATTACTTCTTAATACTTGGATCTTCAATATATCCTACAATTTCTAATTCGAATGAATTAAATATATCAATTGGACTAACCATTCCATAATCTTCATTATTTGATATATTAATTCCTAAACTTTGGTAGATTTCAGCAATTGCTTGTGAACAAAAAATTCCTTTTCCAAAATAGATATTCTTACCTGTGGTGAGAAAAGGGAACCATGTTTTATATAATCTTGTTAAAGTATAGTTTAGTGCAATGCCATACATTTTAGCAACTGAAAATTTTCTATTAATATTTTCTTCTAGGAGTTTTTTTACCATTTTTTTATCATCAGCACTTAATTTTTTTTTTGATCTAAGAATTAAATGTCTTGTTCCTATATCTAATGTTAAATCTCCGATATAAGATACTTTTCTGTTTCTACCAGATGCTTCGTAGGTTAGATATCTCCCATCTTCTGTTCCATAGTACATAGCTGCATGCATTATAGTAGATTTGATGAAATATTTTATTTGTTTTGTAATGAGGCCCTTTTTGTATGCTTCGTATTCGTCATAGAGAATTACATCTCCAGTTTGTAGATTTTTAGGTTCTAATTTTTTTAATTTAGAGTAATCACTTACACCATACTTAAATGTCCCACCGCTAAGAATAATATGAGTTTGAATTGATAACATAGAAACAATACTTGAGAGTAATTCTTTTACACTGTTATCTGCTATGATGTAGTTATTTACTTCGGAATTTAACTCAGTTATAATGATGTTATTTATTTTTTCAAAATCTTTATTTATTTCAAGCAATGACAACCTTAGTGTGTTAAATTCTATTTTACTAATCTCATCGCTACAATCTTGCATAGTGTCTTTTAGTATTGTATATAATTCATGTAATTCAAAATATGCTTTTTCAATTTCATATTTTTTTTCGTTAATTTTTTTCTCAAAGTCTAGTTTTTTTTTATAGAGATGATAATCTTTTGTTTGTCTCTCAATAATAAAGTAATAAGCTCTTGCTATATGTTTACTTTCTTCGTTTGATGCCTTAATTTTTTTAGAGAAAAGAGAAGTAATTTCTTTTCCTTTTTTTTCAAATGTTATCAAAAATTTTTCACTATTTTTTTCAAATTTTTTAAATAGATTTTTAATTTTTGATTTTTTCTGATTCATAATGAGAAATTTCTTAATTTAATAGATAAGTATTAGTTTTCACTTATAAATGATTTATTCAATATATCCTATGATATCAAGTTCAAATGAATTAAAAATATCAATTGGACTAAGCATTCCTAAATCTTCTTTATTTGAAATATTTATTCCTAGCTTTTGATAGATCTCTCCAATTGTTTGTGAACAAAATATTCCTTCTCCAAAATAGATATTTTTCCCAGTAGTTATGAACGGAAACCATGTTTTATAGAGTTTAAGTAATGTATAATTAAGTGCAATACCATAGAGTTTGATTATTGAAAATGGTTTATTTACATGATTTTCAATGATTTCTTTGATGATTTTTTTTTCCTTATCGGTAAATGAATGTGGTAGCCTCAACACTAAATTTTTTGTACCTTTTTCTTTTTTAAAATCTCCTAAATAAGATACTTTTCTATTTCTACCAGACGCTTCATAGATGAGATGTCTTTTATTTTCAGTTCCATAGTAAATGGCAACATGAAGAATTGTTGATTTGATGAAATATTTTATTTGCCTTAGAGCTATGCTTTTTTTATATGTCTCATAATCATCATTTAATATAATATCACCTGTCTTTAAATCACGTTCCGAGAGTTTTTTGATTTTACTATAATCCTCTACCTGATATTTGTAATGTAAATCAGAGTAGTTAGAATGAAGAATTGTTGAGATAACATTATCAATATTTAGAATAATTTCTTCTAATTTTTTTTTAGATTCTAAGAATTCATTGAGCTCAGCATTTGTACTTACAAGGATTATTCTATTAATTTTATTGAATTGTTTATTAAGATGAATTAATGAGAGTCTTTGATTGTTTTTTTCAACTCTTGAGAGATTAGAAAAGTTTTGTATATATTCTTTAATATCAATGTAATTTGTTTTGTATTTTTGGAAGATTAATTCAATTTTTAATTTTAACTTATTTATCTCATTTTCAAGAATTATGAGTTTATTCTTGTTGTCAATATATCTTTGATCATGAATTAGTAATAATGCAGTTGTTTTGGCAATAGTTTTTGGTTGAGAATTTGTCTGTATGTCTAATTTTTGAGTATGGTATGAGGATATAATTTTCCCATATTCTTCAAATTTTTCTCTAAGTTCTCTTGAAATTTTTCGAAGATTTTTAGTATAGGTCCTGAGAACTTTTTTATTCATAGATTTTTTTTATATTTTGAGTATATAAACATTTTTAGTTATCTTTCAATGATATAACGCAATATAATTTTTATTTATTTATTTATTTTTCATTAAATCTGGTTACTATACTGATAATTTAGCTTGCGAAGTTACTAAAATTTATATAATCATCATTTATTGTATTATTATGAAATTATTATACTATATTATGGCATTTATGCTCCTATTGGGTACGAGTTTCTCATCTTCCCCACAATATGATTTTATTTTAGAATTTGATCATGATTTTGATGAAAATGAAGATATTGAATGTGAGATTATCTTTGATGATAGGGATAAAAATTTAGATTTTGATGAAGATTCAGACTCAAATGATTTTATTTATGAAAATGATTTTGAGAAAACTCTAGAAGTTTCTTGTGATTCTAATGTTGATGATATTGAAGTGAGCATTTTTGATGAAAGAGGTTCAAGAGTAGATAAATTCGATTATGAAAATTCTAAGGGATTTGAATATGAATTAGATTTAGTTGATGAAGAAGATACATGGTTTAGTCTTCTCATTGATCACAGATTCTCAAGTAGCGAAGAGATTGATTGTGAGTTAGAAATTGATTCAAATGATTATGATTATGAGTTTAGTTCTCAAAGCGATAACTATAACATTGCAATGAACTACAAGGATACAATTGAGTTTAGTTGTGATGATGATGTAGATAGTGTTGAATTAAAAGTATATGATGATCGCGAGTTATTAGTATTTGAGGAAACATTTAAAGATGATGATTCTTTTGAATTTGAGAGTATTGATTTAGAAGATATTTTTGAAATTCGTTTAGAGTTTAATCATGATTTTGACGATAATGAGGAAATTATCTGTGATATTGAAATTGATGATTCTAATGATATTGAAACATTAGTATTTGATGATGATTCTTCATCTAGGGACACAATTTTTATTGATGATATCTTAGAGGTAGTAACTGTTGAGTGTGATGAGGATGTAGATGAAATCGAACTTTTACTCTATGATGAAGATGGTGAATTAGTTGATGAAAAATATTTTGAAGATGATGATAGTTTCACATATAATGTTAAGGAAGGAGATTATCTTTTTTTAATACTTCTAGAGCATACTTTTGGATCAGATGAGGAAATTATTTGTCAATATTTAAGAGATTCAGAATTTGATTCTACTCTTATTTTTGATGAGGATAGCTCTATTTTAGATAAAAGGATTTCAGGTTCTTTTGATGTTTCAATGGAGCTTAGTTGTGATTCAAATTTAAGAAATGTTGAATTTTTCGTGTATGAAGATGAAGATTCAAAAGAAAATATCTACGAAACTTCACTTCAATTAGTAGATACTATTTCATACTCTTTTGAAGAAGAAAATCCTATTGTTGATGAGACTTCTTACAATAATGAACAACAGAATTTAACTGATATTGTTGATGAAGAAAATATTATTGTTGATGAAGAAGTTCTAGAAGAAGAAACAAATACTTCTGTTGAATTACAACAAGATTCAGAATTATCTACTATTAATACAAGTTTAGATCTAGAGAGCCAAAATAATGTTGACGTAATTGTTGTAGATGACAAGGAAGTATCTAGTACTTCAGATACAAATTCTCAAAATTCATCATCGTTATCTCAAGATGAGAGCTCATCTTCATTTTCAGTAATTTTTTTACTAGTGTTGCTTGTATGTATTCTAATTTATATGGCATTTTTACATAAAGAAGTATTATTTTCTAAAAAAGATAAGAGAGTAAAAGATACAAAGAAAAAAGATATTGATTTTAGTTTTTTACAAAAAAAGAAATAGAAATTTACTTTCTAAATTCTACTATTTCTTTTAATTCATGTCTAGTTTTAGGTCTTGGTTCTTGGTTTCTATATCCAAAAGGAAGTACCATTGCTACACCATATTCTTTAGGATCAATTCCTAAAATTTCTTGAACTTGTGATTCTACAAATCCTTCCATAGGACATGAATCAGCACCTAAATAAGCAGCCATTGTCATCATATTTGCAGCACTAATATAGGCTTGCTTTTTAGACCATTGTGAAATTTCATCTTCGGAGAAATTTTGTGTAAAGGAACCATGAAAATTAATTAAAAATTCTGATGCTTCTTTAGGCATTCTTGATTCAAATAACTCTTTAGCATATACAGAATTACTCATTACATCTTTGATTCTACTTAAGATAATAACTACTTGGGATGCAGTCGTTACTTGTTTTTGATTGTATGAAGCTTCTTGAAGTTTTTCTTTTAATTCTGGGTTTTCAACAACAATAAATTTTGTATGTTCTAGTCCAAAGGATGATGGAGATAATCTTCCAGCTTCTAGGATTTGATTAAAAGTTTCTTCGTCAATACTTTTTGTTGTATCGAATTCTTTAGCTGCATGTCTAAATTTCATTGCTTCTAATAATTTGTTTTCCATTGTAGAGAAGTATAATTTATTATTTTATATAAACACATTGTGTTACTGAAATAAAAAGAATAGAATTTCACACCTTTTAACATGATGTATTTATTGTTATTTTTTTATGAAAATGGAGATTAAAAATAAACCTATAAGACTCATTACAATGGTACCTCCAGTTGGTAGATCGAAGTAATATGAAATAAATATTCCTAGATAAATACCAAGTACAGATGCACATGATGATATCATTAATGTTTGTTTGAGTGAATTTGAGAGTCTAAGTCCAATGAGTGAAGGAATTACTAAAAGAGCTGATATCAGTAAAATTCCAACTGCTCTAATTGAAATTACAATTGTAATTGCACAAAGTAAAATAAATATTTTATCAATTATTTTTGTATTTTTATTTCTAATTAATGCAATTTCTCTATTAAAAGCTGAATAAAATAATTTTTTATAGTTAAAATAATAAAATATTAATACTAAAACCAATATAATTGATGCAAACATAATATCTTGGTAGCTAATTGTTAGAAGTGATCCAAAGAGATAGGAAAAGATATTTGCATTTATTTTGTCTGCAGCACCAATGAGAATTAATGCAAGAGCCATTCCAAAAGATAAGAGAAGAGCTATTGCACTTTCCCCATAAAGTTTAATTTTGTTAATGAGTCTATCAATTCCAAGTGATGCTATACTTACAAATCCAAATGCTGTTAAAAGAGGATTCCAACCAAGAACAAATCCCAGTGCAATACCTCCAAATGATGCATGAGCAAAGGAATCTCCTAGCAATGAGAGCCTTTTTAGTACTAAAAATACTCCTATGAGTGATGATGTTATTCCAATTAATAATCCTCCAAGAAGTGCTCTTTGCATAAATTCATATTGTAGTAATTCTATCATTTTTTATTTTCCTCATGGTTGTGATGGTGATGATGCAGTTCATGAAAATTATCACCATATACGCTGTGAAGTAGAGTATTTGTATTTTTTGCATTATCAATATGTACTTCTTTATTCCCAACACAGAGTGTTTTTGTAAAATAATTTGATATCATACCAGTATCATGAGTCACAAAAAGGATTGTTAGGTCTCTATCTTTATTTATTTTTTTAAGTAATTTGTAGAATTCTTCTTGAGTTGTTGTATCAACACCCACAGTTGGTTCATCTAATATTAAAATATTTGGATTTGAGAGGAGTGAGAGTGCAATCATTACTCTTTGTTGTTGCCCTCCTGAGAGATTTTTAAATTGCTTATCAATAAGATTTTCAATACTAAGACTTTTAACAACATCCCCTCTTAAATCACAATCACAACATTCAAGTTCTAAAATTTCTTTTACTTTTGCAGGAAAATTAATATCTTGATTAAATTTTTGTGGAATATATGCAATTGACCCTGAGGTTTTAATAATGCCTTTTTTTGATGGTAATAAATTTAGAAGAAGTTTTACTAATGTTGATTTACCAGATCCATTGTGTCCAATAATTGCAACTAAATCTTTCTTTTCAATTGAAAATGAGATATTGTCAAGAATTGTTTCTTCTTGATAAGAAAAAGAGAGGTTTTTTACCTCTATACTGTTTTTTTTATTCATTGTAATAAATAAGTTAAACTAGTTTAAAAACATTAGTTTTGACAATTAAGTCCTAATGCTAAATTATCTAGATTATTTCTCATAATTGAGAAATATGTTTCATCTTCACTCATCTTAAGAGGATTTAATTCTAATACTTCTCCACCAATGTCTTGAGCAATTGTTTGAGCAACTTTAGCATCTAATTGTCCTTCTGAGAATACATAAGTTAAATTATGTTCCTTTGCTTCATCAATTACTGTTTGAAGAGTTTGTGGTGTTGGTTCGCTCTCAGGGGAAAATCCAGCAATTGAGACTTGTTCAAATCCATATGCTTCACCTAGATATCCAAATGCTTTGTGATTTACAATTACAACATCATGCTCACACGCTGCTAATTTATTTGTAAATTCATTTTCAAGAGCTGTTAATTCATCTAAATACATTTGAGCATTAACTCTAAATTCTGCTTCGTTTTCTGGAGATAATACAATTAATTGTTCTAGAATTTCATTAGTCATAATTTTCATATTCTCAATTGAGAGCCAGATATGTGGGTCATAATCAAATTCATCGTGATTATGTTCATCATGAGAATCTTCATGTTCTTCTTCTTCTTCGTGAGATTCATGTTCATCGTGGTGATCGTGATGGTCATGCTCTTCAGGTTTAATTTTAATTGTATCATGTGCTGCATCAAAAGATAAGATTTCTTCATTTGCTTCTAATACTTCTTCTTCAATTGATTCAAAAATACCTCCCATACCGATGTAGAGCTGAGAATTTGAGAGTTCTACTAATTGTTTTGGAGTTGGTTCAAATGAGTGAGGATCTACTCCTAAATCAACAATCACATCAACATTTGCTCTATCTTTTACAATTGCTTGTGTAATTTCTTGTAGAGGGTAGAATGTGGTAGTAATTGTTGGTTTTGATTCAAATGAGATTCTATCATTTTCTTCAATTTGTCCTAAACTTTCATGATGTTCTTCATGTTCATGCTCATCGTGATGGTCATGGTCTTCTTCATGTTCGTGTTCATCATGCTCATCGTGTTCATGTCCATGCTCACTTGTGCATCCAGCAAAAAGTACTAATGCTGATAGTAATAGTATGAAATATTTATTCATAGTAGTTTAACTACGATTTTCTTTATAAAGACTATTGAGTTTTATTATCATTAAGAAAAATAGTTTTATTAATTCATTAATTTTTAGTATAGTATGGAATTAAAAAAAGCTTTTAGAAACCAATCTTCAATATTTTTTTTATTATTAACATGTTATCTTTTTGTTGCAACTTTTGTTAGTTTTAATTATCAACATGTTATGTTGAGCATTATATTTTTGGTAGTTATGCTAATATCACACTTTTTAATTGAAAAGTATTATAAAAAAGTTTCTTTAGTAAATACTCTTCTTAGTATTGAAATTATCTATTTAATCTACTTTTTCACTTCATTAGTAGAAGTATTGCTAGTTATTGTATTGTTTTGGTTATTGAGATTATTTTTAAGATACAAATCTATGCCAATTATTAATCCAGTTGTAGCTGCACTATTGGTAACATATATAATGACTCTGTTAGTTTCATTACCAACTCCTTTTGTTTCTTGGTGGGGAAGTGCATTTTTAGGTTCTTGGTCTTTATTGTTTCTTGCTCCGGTCGTAGCTTATGGTTTGTATAAATTTAGAAAATATTACTATTTCTTCTTTTTGTTATTGTCATATCTCTTAGTTGATACAGTATTTAATGGATTTTCATGGTTTGCATTTTCAACTGGAACTCTCTATTTTGCACTTGGTATTATGTTTTTAGAAATTAAGACTTCCCCTACAAGGAAAATGGATCAAATTGTTATTGGAATTTTAGGGGGTGCATTTCTTGTATTTTCATATACATTATTTATATACCCGATATTGATGACTATTGCTTTTACAAATTTTATTGTTTTTGTAAAAAAGTTTTATTTGTTAGAATTAAAAAAGAAATCTTAATGATTTTTATTATCAATAAGAATATAAACTATAATTAATTTTTATTAGTATGGCAGAATCAAGACAAACAAGACAAAAAAGAATTTTAGAAGAATCAGTATCTTCTTTTACTTCTAACTTTGATGCTGAAGAGCTTCTTGAACGAGCAAATCAAAAAGATAAAAAAATTGGAATTGCAACAATTTATCGTTATTTGAAAGAGCTCAGAAATACTAATGAGATTTATTCTTATCAGTGTGGTGGTAAGACAATTTATTCAAATACCAAAAAAACACATTGTCATTTTATTGATGAAGAAAGCGGAGAGATAGTTCATTTTGATATTGATAATTTAGATTTTTTAAAAGAAAAAATAAAAGGAGATATTAATTCAATATCAATTGAAGTTAGGGGGAAATTTACTTAGCTATTCTTGCACATTAATTAAATCTTTTATGTAGTTTTCAATAAATTCTTTTTCTAAATTTTTACCAATAAAAACAATTTTACTCTCTTTAACTTGATTTTCTTCCCAAGGAGGCCCTGGCATCCAATCTATTGTTTCATGCACTCCTTGAAAAATTATTGGTTGATTTGAATCTTTAATATTTACAATTCCTTTTATTCTGTAGAGGTCTTCTCCTCTAGCTTGTACTAAACTTCTTATAAAAAAATCAAATTTTGGTAAGCTTATTTCTTCTTTAAATGAAATTCCAAATGAATAAATGTCACTGAGATGTTTATTTGTAATCATAGGAGAAGTAGTAGATGGTGTTCCAAATGAGAAAAACTGAAATGATTTTTCAATATCATTTATCTTAAATTTTTCAAAATCATGCTTTTCAAAAAGGTTTTCAATTTCTATATTAGAAAATCTTGTCTCTTTAATATCTGCTTCAGGATTTAAAGATACTAGTGTTTCTCTTACTTTTTCTAGTTGCTGTTTTTCAATTAAATCAACTTTATTCACAAGGATTGTATTTGCAAATACAATTTGTTTTTTTGCTTCAAAATCTCTTCTAATTTGCTCTAAAACATGTTTTGAATCAACTATTGTATACATTGAATCGAGTCTAAAAAATTCTTCAACTAGAGGATTTGATATAATGCTATTGATTATAGGGGATGGATCTGCAACTCCTGTTGTCTCTAAAATTACATAATCCCAGTTTTCTTTTTCCTTAGCTAAATTACCAAAAACTCCTTCTAGCTCTCCATTCATTGTACAACAAACACAGCCATTGTTGAGTTCAAAAACATTAGATCCTTCTTTTTTATTGATTAAATTTGCATCTATTCCAAGCTCAGCAAATTCATTTTCAATAATTGCTATTTTCTTGTTTTCAATTGATCCTAGTAAATTGTTGATAAATGTTGTTTTACCAGACCCTAAAAAACCTGTTACAATAATTATTGGAATTCTTGTATCATTCATTTGTATTTTTTTTTATTTCTTGAATCGCTTGAAGTTCTTCTTCGAATCTTTCTTCAATTTCTTCTTCATCTTCTTTTGGGAGCTCCCATTTTGGAAATGGGTCTTTAAATGATAACCATTTTTCTACTCCCATTTTCATCTCACTTTCATTTAGAAGAGCGTTATCTAGGGCTTCAATTATTTTTTCTCTATCATATGTTGTCCCAATAAATACTAATTCTTGTCTTCTATCACCAAAAGGCTCATTCCATACGCTTTTTAGATACTCCCAAGTCTCATTGTCTTCTTTAAGCTTATCTTCAGGATAAGCACTTGCATACCAGAGTCCTGCGGGCGTGAATTCTAAAATTTTACCCGCTACTGCTAGAGTTAGAGCTAAATTATGTTTAGTTGCTAACCAAAAATATCCTTTTGCTCTTACAATTCCTGAGAATGCTTCGCTATGAAATACATCTCTAATTCTTTTAGGGTGAAATGGTTTTCTAGCTCTATATACAAATGATGAGATACCATATTCTTCAGTCTCAGGTACATGTTCTCCTCTAAGTTCTTTAAGCCATCCAGGCGCATTAGATGCTTTTTCAAAATCAAATAAATTTGTGTTAAGAATTTCTTTAACATCAACTTTGGAGTAATTTGTTTCAATAATTTTAGCATCAGTATTTAAATTTCTAATGATTCCTTTGATTTTTAGTAATTCATCTTCTTTTAGCATGTCTACTTTATTGAGTACAATTACATTTGAAAATTCGATTTGATCTACAAGTAAATTTACAATTGTTCTCTCATCTTCTTCTCCCATACTCTCTCCCCTATCTTGAAGATACTCTTTTGAGTAGAAATCATTGAAAAAATTATATGAATCAACTACAGTTACCATTGTATCGAGTTTTGCGAAATCAGAGAGTGAATTACCATCTTCATCTGTAAATGTAAATGTCTCAGCCACAGGAAGTGGTTCTGAGATTCCTGTACTCTCAATTACAAGATAATCAAATCTTCCCTCTTCTGCGAGTTTTTTAATTTCAATTAAAAGATCTTCTCTAAGTGTACAGCAGATACACCCATTTTCCATTTCAACTAATGTTTCTTCAGTTCTAGATAGGTTTGCATCACCATTTTTAATGAGATTAGCATCAATATTTACTTCTGACATGTCATTTACAATAACTGCTACTTTAAGACCATCTCTGTTGCTTAAAATATGATTTAATAATGTTGTTTTTCCAGATCCTAGGAAACCTGATAGTACTGTTACGGGTAATTTCTTTTCCATAATGATAATTACTATCATTAGTATTATAAAAGTAATTGATATTAATTATCAATAAGGAGTTTTTTCATATCTTCGTACTCTCTTTGAGTAATTTCTTCTCTTTTTGGAATAGCTTCAAATGTTGAAAATAAATCTCTTAGTGCTCCTTTTGAAGGGAGTAGATGATAATGAAGATGAACTTGCGTCGAATGTTTTCCAGAATTTTTAAATGTGATAACATTTTCTTCAAATTTTTCATTAAGTAAATCTTCCATTTCTTGAACTAGGGACATAAAATCTCTTAATTCTTCATCGCTAAGATCACACATAGTTGTTTGTGTTACATGCCTTTTTGGCATAACAATTACATGTCCTGGTTTAAGTGGCCATTTACAAATAGCAACTTTACTATACTTAGTTTCTTTAATTAATCTATAATTCTCTATATTATCACATAATTCGCATTCCATTTCAAACAACCCTTTTAAACTTCTTTTGTAAATCATAAAAACTATATGCTTAAAAATTTATAAATTTTTAGCACCAAAGGTTTACAATATAGTTTTTGTTTAAACTACACGTTTGAACTTTTTCTGAAGATCATAAAAACTATATTTTAAAAATGTAGGTCTGCCATGTGGACAATTAAATGGCTCTTTTAGATAACGTAGATTATCTATCATTGTTCTCATTTGAGGTAGAGTTAATTCATCTCCTGCCATAACTGCCATACGACATGCCATCGATGCTGCTTTTGAGTGTTGTTCATGATCCACGCATTTAATTGATTTGTTAAGTACAATATCATAGAGTAATTCTTTTAGATTTTGAGCGTCATTTGTTTTATGTCTAAAGAGAATTGGAACTGATCTAATTATTACTTCATTTTGTCCAAATTCTTCACTTTCAAATCCAATTCCTTGTAGTAATTCTTTATTTTCTTTATACATTAACATCTCGGAATTATCAAACTCTAGAACAACTCCTTTTAGAAGAGTTTGTTTAGGTGCTTTTTTTTGCTTGATTTGTTCTAAAAACATTTCATAAAAATATTTCTCTTCAGCTACATGTTGGTCTACGAGCACCATATCTTTTTTTGTTTGAACAACAATGTAGGTTTTATCTAATTGTCCTAGTAGTTTGAATTCATGTAATTCATCATATAGAGGACCATGATTATTTTTCAAAGAGATTTGATCTGAGTCGTCAGAAGAAGCATCATTAGAGACTAGAGCTTTTCCATAGTCTCTTGCTTCCTCTCTTAGGCTCATCTCTTCTTGCCAATTTTTTGTAGTTAAATCAGACTGATTCTCAGTTGTAAAATATGATTTTTTTTCTTCAACTCTTCCAGAGAGCGTTTCATTTCTTGCTTCTAATTCTTGAGAAAATGATTCTAATTTCACATCTTCTTCTTTTTTTTCGTCTTGGTTAAATTCTTTAAATAATAGGGATGTTTTGAAAGTTTCAAGAATAGCACTCTCCATTGTCGTATACATTGTTTGTTCATCTTCAAACCTTATTTCAACTTTTGTTGGATGAACATTAACGTCAATGATTTCAGGATCTATTTCTATTTCAAGAAAATAAAGTGGATGTCTATTTGTCATTAATTTTGATAGAAATCCACTATAGAGTGCATCACTGAGTACTTTTGATTTAATATATCTAGAATTTACAAAGAAATATTGATTTTTTTTATATGAGTAAGTAATTTGTGTAGGATTACCAATAAAACCTTTAATTTTTATTCCCCTAAATTCATAATTTACTTCAACTAATTTTCCTCTAACATCTTTTCCTAAAACATATTCTAAATTTTCTTTTTGAGTTTTAAATGCTGGTTTATTTACAAGAATAGTTCCATTGTGTTTTAGAATAATTTTTTTATCATAATGAATTAACTCAAACCTTCTAACGATGTCAATGATTTTCTTTAACTCCATAGTCTCAGATTTGAGATATTTTTTTCTTGCAGGAGTGTTATAAAATAAATCTTTAACAATGATTGTAGTTCCTCTAGAACAAGCTCCAACTTGAACTTTTGATATGTCATCTGAGGTTATCTCGTAGGCTTGAGAGCAATTTTTTTCAAGAGATATGATCTTTGTCTTTGCAATTGAGAAAATGGATGCTAGAGCTTCTCCTCTAAATCCCATTGTTGATATAGAATAGAGATCTTCAAATGAAGATATTTTTGAGGTTGCATGTCTTAATGGTGCTTTGAGTAAGTCATCTTTTGAGATACCATCACCATTATCTTTTATTACAATTTTTTTGAGTCCTGATTGTTCTAATTCAATTTCAATTATTGATGAATTTGCATCTAGAGAATTTTCAACAAGTTCTTTAACAACAGCAGAAGGATTTTCAATAACTTCTCCTGCAGCAATTTGATTTACAATATCAGAGCTCAATAATTGTATGGCCATAATTACATTACAATAGAGTTATTTAAATATGTTTTGAATAAGATATCAATTGTTGGAACACTCAACAATATTTATTAAAATATCTTCTCCTTCTAGAATTCCTAAATATTTTCTAATAATTATCTCTTCACAATCTCCAGTAATATCTATGTCTTCATCAGTTACTTTTTTTTTCTGTGTTACAATACCTTGAGGACATAGAGCAAGATGGGTTGTATTTTCTATACCAAATTCATCAAAAAATGGAGCATATGTCCCATCTAAATATTCATTACAAGATTCAGCAAAAAGAGAATCTCTAAACATACATCCATTTACTTCATGACAGGTTGCTAAAAATCTTCCTGTTTGAGGATTGATACAAGATGAAGTACAAAATGTATTACATGCTAGAGGTTTATTTCCATCTTTCCAAGGATTTGGACAAAAACTAATTTCAGATTCAAAGTAATTATCACTCATGTCAGGATCAAAAGGAGCTATGAGTTCAATTTCTAAATTATATGAATTAGCAACTAAATTTGTAGTATTGAGTTCATAAATTACTTCTTTTCCTTCTTCAGGAATTTGAATAAAGTATTTACTTTCTTGATAAGTATTATCACTATTTCTTAATGTTAATTTTAACTCATACGAATCAATACCTCCGACTCCTTTGTTACTTGCATAAACTTTAATTGGGATAATTCCATTTTGTGCATTCTCATAATCAATAATTACTTCTGAGAGGTTCACATCCAAATCTCTCACTACTGCAATTGATGTTAAGAAATTATTATTTTCAGCATCTGCAATAAAAGACTCATCTTCATATATTACATTATCTTCGTCTACTACTGATTTGATAATAAAATTACCAAGATAATCTGGAATAAATACAAAATCAACAGTTTTACTCTCACCAGCATCAAGAGAGGAGATAGTCTTTCTATCAACATGGGTAAATTCACCTTCATGAACTGATTTAACATATAAATCTACAGGGAATGAGTCATTAACATCCAAAGTACCTTGATTAGTAATAGTTACTTTTGTTATTGATTCATTATTGAGATTAAGCAATGTGAATGTCAAATCCCTTGGAATTAAATCTGAAAACGGGGTTGATACACTATTAGTATATACTTTTAGATCAGTTTTTTTACACATTGGAGGGAATCCATTTTCTAACCTCCACTCATTAATATTCATTTCTTTTTCAGGATCATAGTAATCCATGCAAAGTTCTATTTGATGATTATCAATACTATGACTTGCAGTAGGACCTGTATAATTAATTTTAATTCCTAGAGGATATGATGCACCAGCAGGTATTATTGAACTTGTTGCATTAATATCGAATTCATAGAGATGATTTACTGAAGTGCCTGATGAGTCTAGAAAATTAATACTAACATTTACTCCAAAAAGAGCATATTCTAAATAGTTAAATAATAAGAACCTTTGATAGATGTCTGAGATATAATTTGGTCCATTAGGGTAGAGCTCAATAGGATTATCAACAGATACCCCAATAGGATCATTTAGATCAACTCTAATATCTGGTGTTGTTAAATCACCTTGGGGAAGTTTAAATGTTTGATTTGTTCTAGTTAGTTTTGGTGTAACTCTTATTTTTAGTTTTTTATCATTGTATTTTGAAAAATCGTCTAATTGGAATATGACTGTTTGTTCTACTCTTAATTCATTTCTGTAATCTTTATGTGGTCTAATTTGTTGTCCATCTGTTCTTTGAAATTCTTTTTCAATAGGAACTGCTTTTCTTTGATAGACTTCACCAGTTTGATGATTAATTAATTCAGCATCTAGATAAAATGTATTTGATGGTATTTTGTTTTTATATGATGCATGAACTAAACCATTATGAAATGTTGCTTGCAAAGCAGGGATTCCCTCACTTGAAACAGTTGTAATTATTGAACTTGGTTGATAGTCTAGATCTCTCATTGCATAGAGAGGATTATATGATCCAACACCATATCCTCTTTTCATCCAACCTCCGTCATTTCCCCATGGAGAATAGAGATAATCATCTTCTTTCCAGTTAATTTGTCTAGAATTATCTCTCATTGTTGAGTTTTGCCACCAGTCATAGTCATTATTTCCATTACTCAATTTTTTGTAATAATGATATGAATCACTTGCTTTTTTATATAAAAATCTTTCATAATAGTAAAATCTCAATAATGTATTTTGTCTATCCTCGCTATAATTTGGAATAGTAATTGTTCTATTAAAGTATATCTTAGTATTTGCAGGAATTTCAATAATTTCTCTTTTTTGAGAACCCGATACATCGTCTCTTCTATGATCATCATGATAAAATCTGGCATCTCCCCAATAATTATGTCTTGCAAAATATTCTGTATATAATAAAGAGTCAAAGAGAATACTCATATTCTCAGAGTTTGGATTTTCTGCAGAATATTCAACAATAAATGTATCTCCTGGGTTTAGATTATCTCCTTTATGAAATTGTCCTGCTTGAACATCATTTTCCCATCTAATTATTGGAGGTGTTGAAGGTAAAATATTACATGAACTTGAACATGATGAACCCATTGGAGTGTCAGTACCATCACATCCTTCACCATATTCTTTAATATTGTTTCCACAAAATGGTCCAGGTAAATCAATTAGAAAATTGCTTTCTAGATATTGAAAATGTTCTTCTCCAGAGTATCTTCTTCTATCATGAGGACCTACTCTGAGTTCTATTCTTCCATAATTAATCATCCCTGAATTTTTTACTTGAAATTCTCGCGATATTGTTTCATTAGGGTCAACATTTTCAGGATACCAGTGCCAAGGTCTTGGGTTATTCTCATTTTGGTAATAATTATTCCAAGTACTAGTACCATAGTTTAAGATTTTGTGCCCATATCTTCTGTTTACTTCAGCATCATCTGTATAAGAACAAGTTCCAGTATTTCTGAGCGTTATTTTATAATAGAGGTGGAAATTATTAGAGTTATTCTCGTTTATATGTAATACATGTTCATTATCAAAATCACTGTCTAAATAGATATCATTTTTCATGTCATGATTTTTATAGGTAATTACTTTTGCGTTAGATCCCCATGGATATCTATCTGAAGAATTTAAGAGAGGGGTTTGCCAGAGAGAAAATTTATCTGAAGAGAAGTTTTGAGTAATTTTTTGAATTAATCCATCATTTCCATCATATTCCTTATTAAAATTATTTGAATTAAGTGCATATTCAATTGTATCTACTTCGATATTTTCTTCGCACATTTCAATTTCACAAGTTGCAGAACATAAATCGCCATTGAGATTGTTCCCATCATCACATTCTTCAGTACTATGTTTAATTCCATCTCCACAATATCCTGCAGGTCCATCTAACCAGAAGTATGCATCAATTCTTTGAAATTCTTTTCCAGGATTTGGGTTATCGGGGCCAATTCTTACAATTGCTTTTCCAAAATTTTCTACATCTCTAAATGCAATTTTATATGTTTTAGATTTTAATCCATTTTGTGGTGCATCATCAAAAATCCATGCATTATTTGGACTAATAGTATTAGTAGAGTATGAATTAAAATCATTCATACCATAGTATTTAAGAGTTTTACTTAGGTAACTTCCAACAATTGCTTCATTTGAATAGTGGCAAGTACCTGTGTTTTTAAGAGTTATTTTATAGTAAAAGTCAAATTCACTATGATTTGAATTAATAATTAGCATATTATTTTTATTAGCATTAAAGTCAAAATCTAGTTTAAAATCATTTTCATTACCTCCATGTGCTCCATATAATTTTGTTCCCCCTGATACTGGTGATGAACTTAAAATTGAGAGATTTGTTGTTTGCCATAAAGAGTAATCATTTGTCTCATCATTTCTAGAAATTTTTTGTATAATTCCACTAGATCCATCATAGCTTTGATTAAATGTAGGATCATTTATAGAAAATACAGCTTCCCAGAGAATTGCACTATTCTCACACTCACTAGAAAAAGCAATTTGGGGCATCAGTAATATCAAAAGTAAATAAAGTAATATTTGTTTCATCTTCCGGTAACCTCATTATAATAGATATCACAATATTGTAGGTATTCTTCAGTTTTTAAATCAAGACAGATATAATCAAAATTTGCCATTTCAATTTCATCGAACATATTGAGAATTTTTTGACAATCATTTGTAAATTCAGAAGTTTGATAATTATTACATTGAATTTCTTCCATGTTATTTTTATACTCTATAAACAAATAGTTATCATGACAAGTATAATCATTTAATTCACAATCATATCTAACTTCATCAATTTCTAAACTATTGAAAACACTTTCGTAAATTTCTTCGCATATTGGGGTATGATTTTCTAAATTTTGACAATCAATTGAATTTAAATCAAGTGATAGTTTATTGTCGAGGTAATAATACATACAATCACTTTCAAATGTATCTGTATACTCAAAACACAAATCCATGTTGTCTTCATAGACGCTATACTCAATCATTGTATTGTAGATGCATCCATTATCTAGAGAAAAATTATTTACTAAACACTCTTTTTGTGCTAGTTGCTCTAGTGTTAATTCTATTTCATTACTATGATTATATTGAGTTGAATTAATTTTATTTGAAGTATTAGAAAATTTTATTACATTAAACATCATACCAAATCCCACTAAAAGTATTATTATTAAGATAATTATATGTCCCCATAGGACAAGTTTTGCATTTGATATATCCATACTGTGTTGCCATTAAACCTATTTTTAAGCTATATTTAGCATTTATTAGTAGTATCAAAGAACTTTATATGGTTTTTATTATGCTATTTTATGATTTATAATCTTCTTAAAAATTATGCTCTTGAGCTTACAAAATTAAATAAATTACTTGAAAATAATCATGAATTTGTTTTTAATGAAGAAAACTTAGATAAAAATTATTCGCAAATTAAAGCAATAGTTGTTATGGATAATCCTGGTGTCGAAGAAAAAGAACAAAAAAAATATTTAGTTGGAACTGCTGGAAAGGCATTTAATAAAGTATGGACTGAAATTGGACTTAAAAGAGAAGAAGTTTTGATTTTTAATAAATCTTCATTATCCACACCTGCTACTAATAATTTGATGGATTGTTATGATAATTCAACTACACAAACTCTTTTTTTGGAAGAGCAGAAAAAAATATTTGGGTTAATAATGACTATTAGGAATCATTTAGATGTACCTCTTCTCATTCATGGTTATTCAGCATATGTTAAGGGTAATAAAATTTATGTAGAAAATGAGAAATCAAATAGACCTCTATATTTATTTTTCAAATTACTTAAAGAAGAGAAAAATGCTGAGAAATTTACTTATTTTTACAAGCATTCATCTTATGGGAATCTCTCTAAACA
>CAKZOW010000029.1 GCA_937138345.1 uncultured archaeon
CGAACACAGAAGTTAAGCCTAGTTAGCCTTGGTGAGTACTGGTCTTTGTATCGGAAAAACTCTGGTGACCTATTTTTTAAGATAATTCTCAAATACATAATAGTAGTTTAGTACTTTTTCTATGTTAAAATACGGCATTGTATTTATTGTGTAACTATAATTTATGAATACAAATTTTTTTATATCTATTTAAATACAACTACATATGAGATTTATATTCACGTTTTTTTTGTGTATATTTACTATTTCGTCTATTTATTCTCTAAATTATGACTCATGTCAAAGTATACCTTCGGGATTACATACTATTAATGATACTATCTCGGGTGTTACTAATTGTTTTGAATTATCAAGTAACAGTTATATTGACTGTAATTATAATCAAATTAGTGGAACTGGAGGCTATGGTTTTTTATTAGATAGCCTTACAAATGTAACTCTTGCAAATTGTAATTTATCGTCATTTGGTAATGGGGTTCATATTAACTTTTCAACAAATGTTTCTTTATTTAATATTTCAGTTAATTTAAGCAGTAATGGGATTTTTACATCAAATGTTAATGATAGTTTTTTTTATAATCTATCTCTTTCAAAAAATGGTGGTGGGGTTTTGAGGGGAGGGTTGAGACTTGCCGGATATAGAAATGTTGTAGATAGAGTATATTTATTTGATAATGATGGTTTTGATAGACATGGACTTTATGTTGCAGGCCATGATAATAATATCTCAAATATTGAAGGTACCTTAAATTATCATGGCATTCGAATCTGGGGGTCTTCATCTAATAATTTTTTTGAACATATTTTATTTGATGGAAATGATGATTCTGGAATTTATCTATATTCTCCTGCAACACTTGAGATTCCAAGTAATAATTATTTTGACAATTTAACATTAATAAATAATCTTAGAGGAATTAGGTTTTATTCTAGGACATTTAATAATACAATAGTGAACTCTCAAATATATAACAACTCTCAGGATAATATTTTATTTTCTCTTTCAAATAATAGAGAAAATTTATTTTATAATAATTATTTAGGTAATATTTCAAAAATTAATTCAGATGATTGGTCAGGTTCATCTCCAAATTATTTTAATTATTCAACCCAAGGTAATATCTATCTACAAGGATCAGAGAGTCAAATTTGTTTTGATTTTGGAATTAATTCACCTGAAGAAAATTGCGATTATTTTCCCTCATATACTACTTTTATTTTATCAACTGATAATGGAGAACAAAAAGTAAAATTTCCAGTTAATTCATTTGTATCATTGAGCTTTATGTTATCTCTTTTATTATTATTTTTTTTATAGAATAACAATCTTTTTAAAGAGAATTTAATATAGTATTTTATACCTCAAATTATATTAATTTACGCCTTGTGGGGGTCGCCCAGTCCGGTCAAAGGCGCAGCCTTGAGGGGGCTGTCTCGTTAGAGTTCGCGGGTTCAAATCCCGTCCCTCACATTTTTGCGGAGCAAAAATGTTTGTTCCTTTCTTTAAACCCGCTTCGCGGTGTTCAAAAATATACTATTTTTGACAAAATCATTTTCTTTGAAAATGATGTTCTTCAAATCCCGTCCCTCACATAAAAAATTTTTGAATATTTCTAATTTGGATTTGAACGAAGTTCCTTCGGTACCAAGAATCACAACGTGATTGTTGAGAACAAATCCCGTCCCTCACATTATTTTTTTAAAATACAAGATAATGTTTTTAAACTAAGAACTACAGGTATTGTTATGAAAAAATTTTCTTCTACTTCAATGGTTGCATATAACAAAAATGAAAAGAAGAGAGTTGTATTACTTAGCGTTTATATTTTAGTTTCTATTGCTTTATTTGTTGCTCTTTATTCTCTTTTTTTAAAAAATTTAGATTTTTTTATTTTCAAAGCAATTAATTCATTGGTATCATCCATAGGAGGACATATCTCATCATTATCTTATTTAGGTGCTTTTTTAATTGCATTAATTGGTGGATTTTTTTTAGTTTTTATGCCACTCGAAGTTATTTTTATTACCTTACTTACAGGAGGGAAAGCTCCATTTCTTCTTATATTTCTCTATATTGTAGGTATTTTTATTTCTTATAATGTTAATTACTTTGTTGGATATAAATTAGCAGACTTTTCTAAAAGACTCATTGGTTATAAAAAATTCTACTTAATAAAAAAGTATGTTAATAATCATGGTAATTTAGCAATTTTTTTGTTTAATTTTCTTCCCCTTCCATCACAACCACTTTCAACAATTCTTGGTGTTTTCAAATATAATTTGTATAAGTTTTATGTATTTTTTATTTTTGGTCAACTTTGTAAATACACTTTGATTTCTTTTGCATATCTTTATATATTTTAAATTAGTATAGTATTTATGTCACTAAAAAAAGTAGAAATTATTTCTTCAGAATTCAAAAACACCTCTGAACTCTCGGAGTTAACATCATATGTTGGAAAAGAGGTTTTTTCAAAATCAGGAGAACCAATTGGATCAGTTAAAGAAATAGTTGTTCATAAAGATAAAATTAAAGGAGCAGTTATTTCATCAAAAAAAGATTTTTATATTGATAAGGAACAATTTGCTTTAAATGAACATGAAGTAATTATCTTAAAAATAGATCCAATTTTTGCTTTAATTGGAAAAAAAGTATATGATTCCCAAGGAAAAGAAATTGGTACTGTTCAAGATTTAAAGAGAAAAAATTCTCTAAATGATTTCAGTGAGTTAATCGTCTCTAAAAGTTTACTCTACAAAAATCTCAAAATACCTAAAAAAGAAATAGAAACAACAGGTGAGAGTATAGTATTGAATAAAAAATATAAAAATGAGTGATATAATAACAGGAGATGATATTTTAGGAAAAGAAGTATTAGATAACTTTGGAAGGAAAATTGGAGTAGTTATGAAACTCCACATTGATAGAGAAAAAAGGACACTAACAGGAATCTCAATTGATAGAGGATTTGTGAGTTCTGATATTTTTATAGGATCAGATTTTATTAAAACCTTTGGAGTTGATGTAATTATATTATCAAAGTCTCCAGCATTTACTTATGAGGGTTCTAAAGTTTATCGAGAAGATGGAAAATATATTGGAAAAATTGAAGAAGTTACTTTAAATAGATTAAAACAAATTGATACATTACTTGTAAATACTGATAATAGTATATTAAAAAATAAGACGATTACTATATCAAGAAAAGATATTAAAATAATTGGTTTGAGTATTATCTTAAAAAAAAGTTTTGAAATAAATTAAAATTCTTTAAGTACACAAATTAAAATTTGTTCTCTTAAATTTAAATTTCACGTTTTACTACTTTATTCATAATTTGGTTAACTACTTGTGGTTTTGCAGGTGCTTCTGCTGAAGAGCACCCACAGCTGATGTTTCGCAACTTGTTACTCAAGCATCAAAATTCCTTTACTACTTCAAACATGATTTTATTTACTACTTGTGGTTTTGCAGTTCCTTTAGTCTCACGCATTACTACTCCTACGATGAAGTTTAATGATTTTGTGTTTCCCCCTTTGTAATCTTCTACTGCTTTTGGATTATCTTGGAGTGCTTTTCTTACTAACTCTTCAATTAGGGAGTCATCTTGCACTTGAATTAAATTATTTTCTTCAATGTATTGTTTCACATCAAATTTATTTTCATATAATTTCTCAAGTGTTTTTTGAGCTGTTGTGTATGAGATTTTATCTTCTCCTAAAAGAGTAATTAATACTGTTACTTCGTCTTTGATATCTTTTGATTCAAGCGTTTCAAATGATTCATTGTGATAGTTTAAAACTCTTGGTATTTCTCTTCTCAGAAATAGACCAACTTCTCTTGGATTTAATTTTTTCTCAATTGCATATTCAAATACTTCTGAGAGGTACAAGTTTGATACAAGAACTTCAATATCTTCTTTTGATAGATTGTAGTTTGAATATTTTTTTCTCTTCTCTTCAGGTAACTCAGGTAGTGAGTCCTTTAGAGCTTTAATTTCTTCATCACTAATAATTAAATTAGGTAAATCCGGCTCTGGTGTGAACATGTAATCTTGAGCATTTTCTTTTGATCTCATGAATTGAGTCTCATCTAGCTCTTCATTATATCTTCGAGTTTGTTGTTCAACTTGCTCCCCATTTGCAATAAGTTCTCTTTGTCTTTTAATTTCAGCCTCAGCTGCTGCAACAATATTTGAAATAGAATTCACATTTTTAATTTCAACTCTTGTAAATCCTGATTCTTCAACAGATACATTAACATCAGATTTAATTCCAAAATCTTCATCTAGAGCTCCTAAGTATTTACCTAAAAGAATTAATTCTTCAAGCCAATCCCTTAGTTGTTCAGTACTCTCAAAATAAGGACCAGTTACAATTTCAGCTAGAGGAAATCCTGCTCTGTTATAATTTAGCTCACCAGTTTTAGGATCCCAAGCAGCTGGGTTTTCTTCAAGGTGAATCTCTTCCATTTTAATTCCTTTAAATTCTCCACCAATTGCATTACATTTAACATTACCACCTGATACTGTTCTTTGGTATCCAGTTGGCATATCTGGCCATGTGTAGTGTTTTCTTTGAAAATAGGTTTGGTTTGTAATTTTAGCACCCATTGCAAGTCCTAATTTAATTACATGATCAAATGCTCTTTTATTTGGTAGCATTGGTTTTGAACCAGGTTGTCCAGTACACCTAGGACAAATTGTAGAATTAACTTCACTATCTTGACGAGGTGTTTTACAAGTACAAAATAGTTTTTCTTTAGTTTTTAGATGCATATGGACTTCAAGTCCTATTTTTATCTTACCCATAGAGAGAATTAAAAGATTATGATTTATATAATTTAGGATTTTATGCTTGTAAGTTAGTAAATTATTTAAAGATAAATCAACAGATCATATCTATGAAAAATAGTTTTTTTTTTGTATTTTTAATAGTTATTTTGCCAAGTATTTATTCAATTTCTAGTATTGTTAGTCCCAGTAATAATTCAATAGTTACTGATTTAAATCAGACAATAGAAGTTCAAACATTTCATATATCTAATATATCTACTTTTATTAATTGGAACTCCTCTTTAGTTGCATATTGGAACTTTGAGTCTGGAAGTGCAGATCTATCAGATAATGGAAACAATGGACAATTTTTTTCAGGTTTATCTTCTTCATTAGGAGGAGTTAGAGGTAGAAGAATAAATTGTGATGGGATAAATGATCTTTTTAGTACTCAAGATATAGACTTTGGACCGGGAAATAAACTTTCAATTTCTTTGTGGGTTAATCCGGATGCTTCAAATTCAGGAGATAGGTTTATTGTTTCTAAAAATAGATATTTTTCACTTAACCCTTACCTTATTTCTTACAGTAACTCTACAAATACGTATGCATTTTCAGTTAATGGGAATATTGCAAGAAGTAATACTTATCTACCTAATAATTGGAATCATGTTGTAGGAGTTTTTAATGGCACACATGCTAAAATATACTTAAATAGTATATTGGAAGATATAGCTGTAGTTCCATCAATAATCTCAAATAATGATATATTGGGTATTTGTGCTTCGACAGATACGCCTACCCAGTATCCTTTTAGAGGTTCAATTGATGAAATTGTTATATTTGATCGTGATTTATCTTTAAATGAAATTCAATCTTTATATAATTCTCAAATATATCCTCTCAGCTTTAATGTATTTAATTTAGAAAATAATTCCTTGTATTCATACGATATATTTTCTATTAATTCATCAGGCTTTTTATTGAAAGAAAATTATAATTTTTTTACAAATACTTCTTATACTTATCCTCAAATATTGGTTAGTTCTGATTTTCCATTTTTTAATATATTTTCTTTCTTATTTTTCTTATGTCTATTTTTCTTAGGATTTTAAGTTACTTTATGAAAATGATTTTTGCAAGATACTAAGAACATGTTCTAAATTTGAGAACATTTTTACATCTAAATTTAATTTATAAATAATGAATTCCTATAATATTTATGGAATCAAAACAATTATTATTTAGACAGTTATTTGATCAAGATACTGGAACTTATACCTATCTTCTTGCAGATAAGAATACAAGAGAAGCAATTATTATTGATACACTGAAATCAAGAGTAGGACAATATGTAAAATTATTAGAAGAATTAGATTTATCATTAAAATATATTTTAGATACTCATGTTCATGCAGACCATGTAACTGGAGCTTATGATTTAAGAGAAAAAACAGGAGCATCTATTGCTTTAGGTGCAATTAATGCAGTTAATGAAGCAGATATTAACTTAAATGATGGAGATAATCTTGAATTTGGTAACTACAGTGTAAAAGCTATCTCTACTCCAGGCCATACTGAGGGCTGTTTTACATTTAATGTTGAGAATATGTTATTTACAGGAGATGTTCTTTTGTATAGGTCATCTGGAAGAGTTGATTTTCAGGGTGGTTCGGCTAAAAAACTTTATGATTCAGTTCAAAAATTATTTACTTATCCAGATGAGACCTTAGTATATATTGGTCATAATTACGTAGGTTTTACAATGTCTACAATTGGAGAAGAGAAAAAGTATAATAATTTTGTAAATGAAAATTTATCTGAAGAAGAATCTATTGAAAAACAAGAAAAAAGAGAATTACCACTTCCCAAGTATATTTCAGTTGCAGTACCATCAAATAAGATTGCAGGAAAGGTAGTTGTTAATGAAAAAGGAGAGGTTATAGAACAATAAGTGAGTATTTTATAATTTTTTACACTCTATCATGGAGTATATAAATTATGATTTATATATTATATTATAACAATGGTAAAAACAATTTTAGTAAGTGATTTACATAATAACAGGGAAAAGTATCTCATCATTGATGTGAGAACATCATCAGAGTATGAAGCAGAACATATCAAAGGCTCATATAATATTCCACTAGATTCTATTGATGAATATATGGATTTATTGAAAAAACAAGAAAAAAAATTAGCAATTATTTGTAGATCGGGAAATAGATCTCAGATGGCTTGTAAGAAATTACATTCCTTAGATAAAACATATTCAATTGAAGGGGGAATTCAAGCTTGGAAGCAACATAATTTTTCAATTATTGAAGGTAGAAAAGTATGGGATTTAGAGAGACAAGTTAGACTTGCAGCAGGTTTTTTAGTATTTCTTGGAGTTCTATTTCATTTTTTAATTAGTCCAGCTTTCATTTATCTTTCAGGTTTTGTGGGTCTTGGGTTAATGTTTGCAGCAATTACAAACACATGTGCTATGGGAATGATGATTGCTAAGATGCCATGGAATACTTCAAATTCTTGGAAATCAAAACTTGAACAACTAGAATAATGGAAGTATTAACTTACTTTCTTCTTTTTTTTGTGGGTCTTTTTTTAGGTTTATTTGGAGGGGGAGGGGGAATTTTGCTTGTACCTATATTAACACAAGTAGCAAAACTACCTTATTTTTTAGCAACTTCGTATTCTTTATTTTTAGTAGGGATAACTGCATTTTTGGGTTCTTTGTATCATTTTAAGAAGAAAAATATTTTATATAAACAAGCTTTTGAAATTATTATTCCAGTAACAATTATCTCAATTATAACTAGGAATTTTTTATATCCATTTTTACCTGAAATCTTATTTTCTTTTTCTAAAGATCAATTTTTATATCTCTTGTTTATTTTAGTTATGATACTATCTGCATTACTTATGCTTAAGAAAAATATTACTATAGCTAATGTATCTTTTAGCATAAAAATATTCTTATTTTTACTCTTGGGTCTTTTGACAGGTTTAACAGGACTCGGAGGAGGGTTTTTATTAGTTCCAATTTTAGTTATTTTTTATCATCAATCAATAAACTATGCTATACCTACATCACTATTTATTATTGCTTTGAATTTGCTTGTGACTTTTTTATTTGAGAAAAAGATTTTGCTAGATTTTAGCTTTCTTCTAACTTCTTTAGTAATTGTATTATTGGGTTTTGTATTTGGTATTTTTCTTTTAAAAAAAATAAATTCCTCTGATTTGAAAAAGTATTTTGCATATTTTCTCATTATTTTGGCAATTGTTCTTTTGCTTAATTTTTAATTATCTAATGGACAATAATCTTTTTCTATTATTTTTTTTGTTAATATTTCGTTTGCTACAATGAAAAAGTTACCATAACCTATCATATATTTATCTGTTGTAAGTTCTGTTAACTCTCTTTCTGTTTCTGTGGGGATATACCTTCTATTTTTATCGAAGTTAACTGGTTTGTATATTCTTTTTATACGATCTTCAGAAAAAAGTAAACCCATTTTGGATTCAAATGAAACATATTGTAAATTAAGTTCTAGACCTCCTTCAGGATATTGTGATATAAGTAAACTTTTTGGAATAGTGAGTCTATTTCTATTGTTAGGCTCAATACTTACTTTTTCAATTCCACGGATTTCTAGTGTCATACATAGTAGTAACAGAAAAGAATTTATAAATTTGTAGTAATTCTAGTTATTATGCAACCAATTAAAATTATCACAGTTGGAAAATTAAAAAATACATCTCTAAAAGCAGAAGTCTCAGAGTTAATGAAACGACTTCGAAGAGTTGATCTTATTGAACTCAAGGAAATTAAAGATTCTAATTCTCAAAAAATTAAAGAAAAGGAGTTTGAAATTTTAACATCATACATTGATTCTTCTTCGTATTCATTTTTATTATGGGAACATGGAAAAACATATTCTACAAAAAATTTTTATGATACTATTTCAAAAAAAGAAAAACCAATTATCTTTATTATAACAGGTGCATTTGGTCCTTCAGAAAAATTAATCCAACATGTTGATGCAACACTTTCCCTCTCAGAGATGACTTTTACTCACGAACAGGCTCTTTATATGTTGGTGGAGCAAATATATAGAGTTGATCAATTAGAAAAAGGAACTTCTTATACAAAGTAATTGATGAGTTACTCTTATACTTTTTAAATTAATAGTTCTTCTTTTTTACTATGCAAAAAAAAGCGATTACTCCCATAGTTACTTTATCTTTATTGTTACTTTTAACAATCATATCAACTATTACTTATCAAATTTGGTATGATGGTTTTCAAAATAAATTATTTACTACAGTTACGACTTCTTATCAAGAAGATATTACTTTAGATCTTTATAATGAAAATCTCTATATTTTATCTTCGACTTTAGAAAACGAAGTGTTAATTTCATCAATTAGAATTAATGGTATTGATTGTTATTTAGGAGATTCAGAGTATATTGAACAAAAAAAAATTGATCTTAGCCACTGTATTGGTCTTGTTCCTGAAGAAGAATCTTTATTAAAGATAACAATTATATCAGATAAAACTGTTACTGTTAGACAATTCTCAAGGACTGCAACAACTTCTCAGGAAATTTTAGAACCATCTCTTGATTGTGATTCTCTAGAAGGAGGTGAGTGGATTTTTGTTGAAGGAAATGACCTGTTAGGAACAGAAGATTTTTGTGTTATGAAATATGAACCTTCAGCTACTCCAGCATCTGAGCCATTTTTAAGTGATGTTGCTAGTATGTCTTGTGGTTCTTGCCCTACAAATGGAAGCGTTGTTTTAAATAGTACTCCTTTTAGATTACCTTTAAAGTCTACATCAATGAGTAAGGCTAGAACATTGTGTGAAAACTTTGGTCCAGGATATACTCTTATGACAAATGAGCAATATGTAACTATGGCAAGAGATATTGAATCAAATTATCTTAACTGGTACGGAGGTGTTGTAGGGGAAAATTTTATGTTTTCAGGAAACAATGATGGTTCAGCAAGAAACCCTGCATCTGATGATGATTTAGATGGATATTATGGTACAAATGATTCATTGAGTTCTTGTGATACAAGATATAATAATTTTGATATTAGCGAGAATACTATTTCAGGTAGAGCATGTGCAGGTCAGAGAAGAACATTTTTCTTAACTAATGGAGAAGTTATTTGGGATTTAGCGGGAAGTCTTCAAGAGTGGACAAATTCTTTATTAATTCATAATACTCAATCAGCATTAGGATTTTCTTCATCAGCATGGAGAGAACAAAATACCATTGTAGGATATGATTTTATGAGATCATTAAATGATTATAATTCTTCATTTGGTTTTGGGAGAATTTTAACTTATGGAAATAGTGCAAATCCGCCCTCTCAAGCAGATAGAGCAATTAGGCGTGGTGGCCAATCAAGCGATGGAGTTTTTGCAGGTATTTATTCGGGAACATTAAATAGAATTGAGGGACAAACCCAATCAACTGTTGCAAGTAGATGTACTTATACAGCTCAGTGATATTGTTCATTAGTGAACAATATTTATAAATTTTGAATTCTTATTAGTATTATGTCAAATTTTTATTCATTTAAGGCAAAAACTCTCCAAGGAAAAGAAGTTTCTATGGAAGAATATAAAGATAAAGTAGTTCTGGTTGTAAATACTGCATCTAAATGTGGTTTAACTCCACAATATGAAGGATTGGAAAAATTACATAAGGAATATAAAGATAAAGGATTAGTTATTTTGGGATTCCCTTGTAATCAATTTGGAAACCAAGAACCAGGTTCTGAAAAAGATATTAAAGAAGGTTGTCTTCTAAATTATGGAGTAACATTTCAGATGTTTTCAAAAATTGATGTTAATGGTGAAGACGAACATCCTTTGTATACTTATTTAAAATCTCAAAAGAAAGGAATGTTTGGTTCTAAGATTAAGTGGAATTTTACTAAGTTTTTAGTTGATAAAAATGGAGATGTTGTAAAAAGATTTTCTCCAACAACAACCCCTGATAAGCTAGAAAAAGATATTCAAAAACTTCTTTGAAGTTTTTGGGACCTTCTTCCAAAGGTATTCAAAAACTTATTTCAAGTTTTTATTTAGTGATTAAATACACGCTATCATTTACAAGTACATGAAGTTTTCCTTTTTTCTTATCAATAAAATTTGAGGGAGTATAAATCATAAGAGAATTAGATTTTTTATGAAACATTTGAAGAGCTTCTATAATAAATGGAGTAATCTTTTGAACTTCGTCTTGTTTATTATTTAAGTTTTCTTTTTCAGGATTACTATAGTTTAAATGAAATATGATTTTTGAATCACATAGACCTTTAAGGTAATTCATTGTTTCTTCTTCCATTTTTTCTTCTTGTTGTTCATTACAAAAATGTATTAGAGAATCATATGTACTTGGTTTTGATACTAAAGAGAGAATGATATATTCATCTCTTCTAAATATATGAGTATATGATCCATTTGAATTTTTTTTAGTTTCTAATATAGTATTACCAATTTTAACTTTTAATGGATTTGAATTATCAATTTTTATCTCATTATCATCTTTTGTATTGTTTTCTTTCTTATTATTTTTCTTAAATAATGAAAAAAATCCGTTCTTATTTAATTTCATATCTTATTAAAGAATTTTTTACTTATATATTTTCTGTTATTTTTATTAGAATACATTTATATATTTTGGACTTCTTACACTTATATGGTAGTAGAAGAATCATTAATTAATCTTTTAGTATTTTCAATGCTTATTATTTTCTCAACACTTCCGCTTTATGTGTCTGTTAAAATTCTAGGTGGGAAGGCTAGTTTATTAAAAACATTTTTAGTTATGTTAATTATTGCAATTGTTAGCGCAGTGCTTAAGTCATTCTTACCTAGTTTGGGTACTTTAATTGCATGGATTGTTCTTATTTGGATTTTTCATGAGATTTTTAGACTTAAATATTACAAGGCAATTATAGTTTGGATTTTATGGATATTTTTTGTTTTTATCTTAACTTTTATATTGTCTTTATTTGGTTTAGAATCATTTTATTTATTTTAATTTTTTTACTTAATTCCATCTTGTTCCGCTTTTTTCCGCTTTCTTTTGGCCAGTTTTGGATTATTTTTATATATTGTTCCAATCATAATTACATACTGAAAAATGAATAAATTATTTACCTTATTATTAATTTCATTCACATCAATAATTTTGATTGGATGTTCTACAACTATTGAGACAACATTAGATAATACTTCTAATGGTGAAGAAGAAGGATCATCAGGTGAGCTTTATATTACTGTAACTGATGCAGCTGCTAATATGGAAACAGTGGCAAGAGTTGATGCTACAATTGCTAATGCTCAGTTATACAGTGAAACCCAAGGATGGGTAGATGTTCAAAGTGAGGAAAAAACATATAACTTATTAGAATATAGAAATAGTGCTAAACAAGCATTTATTGGAAATGCAAATATTAGTGCTCAAGAGTATTCTAAGGTTAGATTTGATTTAGAAAGTATTGTTATTACACATACTAATGGAACAACACAAGAATCAGAAATTATTAGAAAAGATTTTGAATTTGATCAAAAAACATCAATTAAATCAAATACAACAAATACTTTATTATTAGATATTATTGTTGATGAATCACTTCATAAAACTGAAGAAGGAGAATATGTTTTTGCAACAGTTGTGAAATCTGAAGCAAAATCAAATGTTAATGTTGATGCTTCAAATGAAGCTGATGTTAAGACAAATGGAGGTTCAGTGATTTCAGCTACAAAAGTAGGTACTGATATTGATGGAAATATTGGAGTAGGACTTAATGTTCCATTAGACGCTAAGATTTCATTATCACTTTTAGGAGGAGTTTCATTGCTTGATTCAACAACATCTACTGGAATTGATATTGGTATTGATACATCTTCAACTTCAAATACTAATAATTCATCGTCGACGATTAATTCACAAATTAAAGGAGGTCTAGGATTAAATTAAAATGAATATTGGTATTTTAATTGTAGGGGTTGTAATGCTTTGTTTAGGACTTTATGCTGGTGCATATACTGTTGAAGTTGATAATGGTATTTTTGGAGAAGATTTAGAAAATCCCTATCAAATGTATAGTATTCCTCTTTTTATTGGAGGGATTGTATTAATTGTAGTAGGAGGATTTATAGGTTCAACCAGACACGGAGGTAAATCAACATGAGTACTCGAAGAAATGTAGGAGGAAAATACATGGAAGTTAGAGAAAAAAATACTTCTAAAGGAAATAAAGGAACTATTATGAAGAAATGGTCTAGTAAATCAAAACAAGATAATAACTCAAGAAAAGAAGTTCCACTAGGTATTACATTACTTAGTCTCTTTATGTATTTTGTTGCATTAGTATACTTTTTAGGAGGAATATTACTGGTATTTAATACGGCAGTTTTTGAGAGTTTATTTGAAGGTTTAGAGTTAGTGACATATTCAATGGGAGTTCTTTCTTTAGCCGTAATTATTATATCATTACTTATAGGTTGGATTGGATATTCGCTTTACAAAGGAAAGAGTTGGTCTAGAATTACAGTAAGTGTGCTAGTGAGTATTTCATTTATTACAAATATTATTGCCTTGTTTTTAGGGTTTTTTGGAGTAATATTTCCACTTTTACTACAAGGTTTAGTAATTTGGTATCTTCTTTTTAGTGAAGAGGTGACCTCATTTTTTAATAAGTGAGGTTTATAAACATTAATGTATAGTATCTTATATGAGACTATTATATTTCTCTTTCTTATTATTTTTTGTTTGTATTTTTCAAGTGTCTGCACAACCTTATTATGCACAATTAGAAATTTATGTAAATAATGATGGTTTGACAACAATTATCGGAGACACAAATATTGAACATTTAATGAATATTTCTGATTCTGCTGATTTTACAAAAAAAGAGGGAAGTGATTGGACATTTTTTTTATCATCAAATGATGTTAAGCTTGATTTTTATTCTATTAAGATTTTTTTTCCAGACAATTTCAAATTACTTGATATTTCAACAGATGCACAAGAGTATTTTATTAGTTCAGATATTGCATATTTATCTACTCTGCACATTGGAGAAAATGAAGTAGTTGACATTGAAATAGATTATGAAATTAATAGAGAAGAATTTTCTTTAACTCCTTTTATGGTTATTTTAAATTCTTTTTTTGGTATTATACTTTTGGTTATATTATTTGGATTTTTATATAAAAAATATTCTAGAAAAAAAATAATTATTGTTGATAAAAAAGAACATAATGAGTTACAAGAGGAAGAAGAAGTATTAGTTAATAGTTTTGATATCTCTATTTTTCCTAAAAGACAGAGAAAAATTTTGGAGATATTACTTATTGAAAAAAGAATTACTCAAAAAGATTTAGAGAAAAAATTAAAGATTCCAAAGTCATCATTATCTAGAAATTTAAGAAGGTTAGAAATTAAAAAATTAATTAGAAAAGAATCTCTAGGGATTACAAATTACATTGAGCTTATTGAAGAAAATAACTCCAATAAAGATTAAAGTAATCGTTTAGTATATAAATGAGGAGATTGTGATTATATTATGAAAATAGTTTTAGCTCTATTAGTTACACTCTTCATTGTTGGATGTAGTGTTCAAGAAGAAGTTGCTCAAAGTGATTCATTTGGTGACTCAATTGTTTTGGAGAGGTCAGGAATGTACACTATGCCTGAATTTGGAATTCAAATTTATACATTAACAGATTCTAATTTAAATGTTAAAGTATATCATTATGATGGTAGTTTAACAAAAGAAGTAAATTATTCACTCCATCCAGGAATTACTTACAAGTATTTTGAAGAATTTGAGAGAATTAATTTTACAGAGTTAGATGATAATTACAGATCAACAGTTCCAATTGCTGATGTTGGTCAAGGTGTTGTGACTTATAATAATCACTCAGTTCTTATTACTCCTTATATTAGTAGAGGAAATCCATCTGAGATTGCAGATATTATTGAGAGTTTAAATTCATTATTTCAGGAAGTAAATATGTCTAATTTATATCAAAGAGATAATTCTTTAGACGAAGATATAGAATTAGTAGTTGATGAAGTAATTACTTATACTTATACGGGAGTACAATGTGTTGAAGAACCATGGAATATTGATTCACCTACTAGAGAAGCTGAGTGGATGAAACTTCAAAAGTACTATCAAGAACAAGGAGTTGAAATTGAGATGGTTGAGAGAATAGATTCTGAGATGATGCAATGTCAGGCATGTGAAGTATGTTCAAAAGGATACTCATTTGAAGTTCAAGTAGTTGGAGTTCAAAAAATATTAGAACAAGATGGTTGGATTGTTAAAGAGTAATTATATCATTGAGATATTTATTATTTAGTTACGGAGAATCTTTAAATAGCGTACTAGGCATTTTTTATTATGTTCAAGAATTTTACCTTATTCTTAGTAATATTTTTTTTAAGCAGTATAAATATTTTTTCTTTTGATGCTGGTGATGGAACCATAAATAATCCTTACAATATTTCTACTTGTATTCAATTACAAAATATTTCATTAAATTTGAATGCATATTTTCAATTAACTCAGAACATAGACTGCAATGTTTCTTCTTTAAATATAAGTCCTGGCTTTGACCCTATTGGTGACTCATCAACTCCATTTACAGGTAATTTTAATGGTAATAGTTTTGAAGTTTCAAATTTATATATCAACAGAGGAGGAACGAACTATGTTGGTTTATTTGCAAGTACAGATTCAGGTGCGTTAATTACGAATTTCTCAGTTGTAGATGCACAAGTCATAGGAAATGATAGAGTTGGAGTATTAGTTGGAGAGAACCGAGCGAGTATTTCTTATGCTCAAGTGTCAGGTACAGTTAATGGAAGACAGAGAGTTGGAGGTCTTGTAGGTCATAATGGGGATAGTATTGTTTATTCATCATCAAGTGCTGAAGTTACAGCATCTGGTGCATATAGTGGGGGTTTGATAGGTTACCACTCTTATGCTTCAGTTTCAAACTCTTATGCTACTGGAGATGTTATAGGTCGATCAACTACAGGAGGACTAATAGGTGATGGTGATGGTGGAAGTGCAACTAATGTCTTTGCAACAGGTAATGTACAAGGAACATCTAGGACAGGAGGATTATTTGGATGGAGTGATACAACTACAACAAATGGATTTGCATCAGGAAATGTTTCAAGTAATTCAAATCAAGTAGGTGGATTGATAGGTTTTATGCAGGGAAGAACACATACAAATTTATTTTATGTTGGTGGAAATGTATCTGGATCCTCGGAGGTTGGTTTCATAGTAGGGAGAAGAAGTGGTGGTTCTTTTACAAATTCTTATGTAAATAACATCTCTACGAATACATTGGCCTTATTCGGTTCGGGTGCTACTGGTGGCGTTATAACAATTGATGAAAATATTTCTCATTTTCTGAATTCTTCTAATGAACCTTTGCGCTCATGGAACACTAATATTTGGAATTTTACTGGAGATTCTCTTCCTTATATTTCATACTTTAATAATCCAAATCCTATTTTGATATCTAATGATATTGATATTAGTAGTGCTGCAATTACAAATTCGAGTACTCAGTTTCCATATGGTTCACTCTATGTTATTATTGCTATATTGTTAAGTTTCTTCTTTTATTTATAATATATTGTTCTATAAATCCATTGAGGTTTACCATAATTTTCTTCATAATTCGAATTGGACTCGTCCTGGAGTTCTTGATTAATATATTCCCATGTAATTTCTTCGTTTTCTATGAGTAATATTCTTCCTTGTTCTGATTGAGTAATCAAATAAGTATTATTTTTTATTTTTTGTACATATCCTTGAGATTTTGTAAAAAAGTTATTGTTGTATTCATATTCAATTTCTTTTGTGATAGGATTTAATTCAATTATTCTAGATTCTTCTCTATATCTTCCATTATCAAAGATTAATAAATTTCCCAATTCTAACATTTGTACTGCGTGTTGCCCTTGAATTTGTGATTTAATTGAATGTTGATTTAATGAGTATACAATGTGTTTAGTATCTTTATCTAGAATAAATATCAATGACCCATGTCTACACGAGAGCAACCAATTTCCTTCTTGAAATCTTTTATCTTTAAGACTATTTTTTGGAATAATTTGCATAGAATTTAACCTATAGTAATCATAAAATCCAGACCAAGGTGAAGCTTCGTTTCTTCTTGCTTTTTCTTTTAGGAAAGGTAATGGAGGGATGTCTAGTTCTAATTTTTTGTGGTGTTGTTGGAATTCACTTATGTTATCATACATTGAAAATTTGCTTAAAAGTTTTCCTTTAAAATTATATTCTAAGATTGTATCAAAGTCTACTTCTCTTTTTTTGTAAGTCTTAGTTTCTTTTGAAAATGTAATTATAGTTTCTTGGGAGGTCACTAAAATTTCATGGTGAATTGGTTCTTGTTTAATCCAAATTGCCTTATCAGTTTTTTTATCAAATAAGCCCCACTTTGATCCTTCATATTTGTCTTGTGCAATGTAGTAGTTTTTATAATAGATTCCTAAATTTTTAAATTGATGTTGTTTTAGTATTTCTCCTTTTAGATTCATAAAAGTTCCATTGAATAATATATTTCCTTTGAGTTTGGTTTTGTTTGTTATAAGGCCAGTTTTAATTTGTTTTTTTTGATATCCTTCATTTGCAATTTTGCTTACTTTTTTTATAAACGATTTAAGTGACATTTTATATGATTAAATAGGCCATAAGAATTCCGATAGTAATAGGAATACTCATCATTGGAAATAAGGAAGATGTTGACTCAGAAACAGGGCTCGTTATTGGATTCTCTTCAATTTCCTCAATTAAATAATTTAATGTAGGATAACTAGATCCCGAAAATGTCCAAATAGTATTATTATTCCAATTTCCATTATATAATGCATTTGAGTAATTAAAAAAAAAATTTTCATCAGTTATTGCAGTTACACTTTGAGCTTCAACATCAAATCCTATTGCAATGTCAGGGTTTCCAGTTGTATTTAGATAGTAAGAGTTAGAAATTTCTCCATCAAGATCATTGAGACCAACTAAACCTCCACCTTCACTTACAAGTACTGTTACGTTTCCAGTAGAGTATGAGTTTCTGATATCTCCGTAATTAATGTTGTATCCCACTAAACCTCCTACATTAATATCTCCAGTTACTGAAGAATTACTCCACGAGTTAGATACTCTTAATTGATTACTTTCTCCCACTAAACCTCCTACATTATTTCTTCCAGAAACACTACCGGAACTTGCAGAATTATCTATTTCGTTTGTAGTTGCACCACTTTTTCCAAGTAATCCTCCAACTTCATCTCTTCCTGTTACAGTTCCACTAAAATATGCATTATCAACTATTAAATATGCTCCGTATCCAAATCCTCCTCCAGTTCCACCAAAAGTGCTACCTTCAACATTACCATAAATACTTGTATTGATAGTATCTACAAATCGTGAATAACCAATGAGGCCACCTACAAACTCAGTCCCACTAATATTAACTACATTATTGTATGAATTTTCAACCAATACAATATATGCTTCACCAATGAGGCCACCTACTCTTCTATCACCAATAACTGTAGCACTTACATTTACATTATTGACGTTCACTACATCACTGTATCCAATTAATGCACCAATATAATTATTTGAAGGCACATTGATATAGGCATCTTTTATAATTAAATTTTCAATAGTTCCTGATTCAGCAGAACCAAAAAGACCCCATGCAGAATTAGGGCTTGTAGTATTTGTTATGTTTAAATTATCAATTGTAAAATTATTTCCATTAAATGTACCAAAAAAAGGATTTCTATTTGCACCATTACAGTTTGCAGTACAATTACCTACAGGAATAAAATTTATTCCACTACAGTCAATTGATTCTTCTAATTGGTAATGAGCATTGAGATTGGAACTCATATTTTGCAACTCTACACAATTAGAGATATTATAGGGATTTCCGGGAGTACCATCCCCACCAGAAAATGATTGAATTGGATAGAGTAATGAGATGATTAAAAAAAGTAATAATGATGTTTTATAATGCATATAATTCATAAAAAAAATAGTTTATCATTTCTTATAAATATTTATTGTTTCAATAAGTAATAGCGCTACTTAGATAATAGTGTATCTATAAATTCTTTATCATATTTATATGCTCGATAAATTTCTAATTCTGTAGGGTGAGCATCAGATCTATTTTCAAAGAGTGTTGGTTTTAAATATTCCCAAATTATTTCTCCTTGATTGTTGATTTCAAATACTCTACCTTCTTCAGATTCTGTGATAAATAAGTTTCCATTTTCAAGTGGTTGTGCATACCCTTGAGACCCTGTAAAAAAGTCATCTGCTTCATAGAGAGTTTCAATACTTAAATCTACGGTATTTATTTCTATAATTCTTGATTTTTCTCTATATCTTCCATTATCAAATACTACAATATTTCCCTCTGAGTTCATTTTAGGTGCATGTTGTCCTTCTAAATTATCTTCGATTTGATCATAGATTGCCATCCATAAAATTTCTTTGGTATTTTTATCTAGGATGAAAATCATTGATCCATGTCTAAATGATATAATAAGATTTCCAGGGTTGAATGCTGGATGAAATCCTTCCATTGAGTTATTAGGTACTTCACTAATTGAATTTAAATGGTAGTAATCATAGTATCCTCCCCAAATAGATTTATTTTCTTTTTTGTGATTTTCAGGTAATAGTACATCAATAGGATTATCTAATTCTAACTTTCTGTGCCATTGTTGAAAGTCTTCTAAATGTTCATAAATTGAGTAATAATCTACAAGAGTTCCATTTTTGTGAACTTTTAATATCGTATCAAATTCAACTTCACGCCCTTTATAGATATGTACTTCTTTTCCTGTTGTTAGGATATGTTCTTTATCTTGTGTTTCATAGATTTCATGATGAATCTTATCTGGTCTAGTCCAAATTGGAGTTCCATTAAAGTGAAATTTTCCCCAGTACTCTGATTCATAATGTTCTTGAGCATAATAGTAACCTTGGGAGTCAATGAGTGATAAATAAGAGAAGTTCCATGTTTTTATCTCTTTCCCATTTTGATTGTAGAGTCCACCATGATAGAGGAAGTAAAATTCTTCATCTTGATTTGTAAACACACCTTCTCTATTATCAATTACAAGTCCTCCTTCTTTTTCTTGGGGGATTAAGAAATATATTAATAACACAATACTTAGAATTATGATTCCAATTGATTTTAATTTGTGTTCTCTCCAAGATGTTTTAATAAAATTAGTCAGAGTATGTCTAAAGAATCTAATTGTTACTCCAATAATTAACGCAAAAAAAGCCACAAGTGATGACCAAAGAGATGAGAGTAGATAACCTCCAGTCCCAGGATCGATGTAAGAATATCCATGTTGTAATGAAAGTAATAATACTATACTAAAGAGTTTATTTTTATACATAATTATCTATCTATTCATTTTTTTATATAGTTTATCAATTCACTTTAATGTAACAGCCAATTAATATAAGGTTTATTCGTATTATAATATTATGATTAATATTTTTAGAACAAAAATAGCAAATATCTTATTGGTTTTATTGCTATGTTGTTTATCATCAGGATATTCCTTTCAAGGAGGAAATGGTTCTAGTAGTAATCCTTATCAAATTTCAAATTGTGTAGAATTACAAAATATGAGTTCAGATTTAACTGCAAGCTATGAATTAGTTCAAGATATAGATTGTGCGGAAATAAATTTTGTTCCAATTGGGAATGTTTTTCCAAATAATTTTAGAGGAGACTTTAATGGAAATTATTTTACAATTTACGATTTTTATATAGATAACATCAGTTTAAATTATACAGGTCTTTTTGGAGTTACAAATTTAGCAACAATTGGTAATGTTTCATTTTATAATGTAAGTATTAATGGAGATTCAAATGTTGGAGTATTGGGAGGAGTCTTTTATTCTACTAGTTTATCCAATGTAGATGTGCTTTTAGGAGATGTTTTTGGAAATGATAATGTGGGAGCTTTAGTTGGAAATTTACAATATTACTCAAGAATTGAGAACTCTTTTTCTTTTGCTGACGTATCAGGGAATGATAATATTGGTGGGCTTGTAGGATTGGGAGATGTATCTTCAATATTTGAGAGTTATTCTGAAGCAGAGGTCGTAGGAGATTCTAATGTTGGAGGTTTGATGGGGAATATGTCTCATGCTAGAGTATATGATTCTTATTCAAGGTCTCAGGTTACTGGAGATTCTAATGTAGGTGGTTTAATTGGAATTTCTGGAGAAACAGGAGATATTACTATTATTGGTAAGAGTAACACTATTGAGAATTCCTTTACATTATCTTATGTACAAGGTTCTTCAAATGTAGGTTCAGTTGTTGGAACAATTGTTGAACCTATTATTATTGTAGATACTTACTGGAATAATGTATCGGGTAATCCTTCTAGTGCTATTGGTGATGGAAATTCAAGTTCTTTTGTACCAATTTCTGACAATTTATTTTATTTTACTAACCAATCAAATATTCCACTTTCTTCATTAAATCTATCTAGTTGGAATTTTTACTTAGATTCCTTGCCAAGACTTGAGAGAGAAACTCCAAGTACTGTATCTCATTTCTTTTTTCAAGGAGGAGTAGGTACCGGTGTTACTCCATATGAGATATCGACTTGTTTAGAGCTACAGAATATGAGAAATTATTATAATGCTAATTATATTTTAACTTCTGATATTGATTGCTTAGTTGAACCTTTTGGAACCTATGGCTTTGAGTCAATTAGGTATATGGAAGGAGATTTTCAAGGAACTCTTAGAGGTGATGATTATACAGTATCAGATTTTAAAATTTTTCAAAGAAATAGTGATAATGTGGGTCTTTTTTCTAGAATGGATTCTGCTACAATTTCTGAAATTTATTTTTCTGATGCTCAAATTTATGGTAATAATTTTGTTGGTATTATCTCAGGATATCAACAATACAGTGATATTGAAAATGTTGGTTTGACTGGGGTTCTTAATGGAAATGATTTTGTGGGAACACTATTTGGGGGTTCTTATTCTGGTTTTGTTGACAATGCATTTGCACATGTTGACATTGATGCTAGAGATCAAGTAGGAGCTTTAGCAGGAAGTTTTTATGGAGAATCAGGAGAAATTTCAAATTCATACTCATTGGGTGATATATCTGGAAGAAATAATGTAGGTGGTTTAGTAGGTCAAGTTGAATATACTATAATTTCTAATTCATATTCAAATACTTCAGTTTTAGGAAATGATAATATTGGAGGGCTTGTAGGTTATTTAAGCTATATTGTAGATCAAGGGAGAATAGATAATTCTTTTTCAATTGGGAATGTTAGTGGGACTTCTAATGTAGGAGGTTTAGTAGGATTTTACGACCCTTCTTCTTTAGTTTCCAATTCATATTGGTATAATTCTTCAAGTAATCCTTCAATTGGTGCAGGGAATGGATATGTTGTTGGAATAACAGCAATTAATACAGTTGAGCATTTCACCAATTCTTCAAATCAACCTCTGAGTGGATGGGATGTTGGTACCTGGGATTTTCAGCAAGATTCTCTTCCAGGACTAGGTGTTGATACTGTAGTTTTTTCACTAGGTGAGACTTCATTTACTCCAGTAGTCACCTCTACAGCATCATTGTTTCCAGTTTCAGGTTTAGGTATTGTTTTGTTTACAGTATTGTATTTTTTTATGAGTTAATAATATTTAAAAACTCATTTTTTATTTTTTATTTATGTTAAAAGGTACAGTTATATGGATTATATTTTTTGTACTACAACCAACACTATTTTCAATCTATTTAACAGACTTAGATTTATCTTTGAGTGGAAACTTTTCACCAGGAAATGTAATCAATTTCACCCTTAATTATTCTAAAGAAGTTCCCTATTCAATAGAAGGAATATCTAATTCACTAGGGCCTTATCTTTGGCAATCAAATGATTTTGGATCAGATGGTAGAGCAATTAATCATTTTGATTATAATCAGGACGGGAATCAAGAAGCTTTAGTTATTGTTAAACAAGGAGGAATAGCTGCATATTTTCAAAATGGTTCACAATTATGGGATTTACCTCTCTTATTTGGATTTCAGGAGGGTGTTGATATAGATATTTCAGATATTGATAATGATGGTTTCAAGGATGAAATTGTTGTAGCTAGAGGCTTTAGCTCTTTTTCAAATTCTTGTGGTTCTGGAGATATTATTCATGTAATTGACAGGGATGGAAGTATTATAGAAGATATCTCTTTTGATCCAGATTTCTGTGGAATAAAAAATGTAAAATTTGCAGATTTAGATGCAGATGGAGTTAAAAATGATATTATAGCATATGATACACAAAAAGTGAGGTTTTATAATACTTCAATTGGAAATACTTGGAATTTACAAGGAACATATACATTTTTGAGGCAAGGAGATTATAGTAATATTTTTATACATGATTATAATTCTGATGGGTATGATGATTTGTTTTTAAGAAGATCTGAGAATTTAGAAGATAGTTTTTTAATTTTAAATGGACAAACAAGATTAGAAAGAATAACTAGATGGCAAAATTCATATGATATTGAGTTATTTGATTATAATAGAGATGGAGATCCCACAGAGTATATATTATCTAAATATGGTGCAGAGAATGGGGCTTTACAAATATTGGATTCAAATTTCAATCAAATTAGAGATAGTGCAGACTCTTATCAAACATATGATGAAATTGATGTTTTTGATTATGATAATGATGGCTTTTTAGATGAATTTGTATCAGCTAGAAGAAGTAGTATTACTCAGATAAATATTTTTGATAGAAATTTAAATATCCTTGGATCTTGGAGTCATCCAAATCCTCATATTGAGATAGTTTCCCTCAAGGCAGTTTATCTATCTAATTCTTCTACCCCTGAAATAGTAGTACATACTAGTGATGATTCTATCTATATGTTTGATACAAATTTATCCTTGTTACATGAATTTGACTTCTCTTCAACTAATGAAAATTCTTTTACTCAAAACCCCACCGTCGTAATTTCAGATATTAATGGGGATACAATTGATGATGTTGCAATTATTTCTCAAAATGGTTTTATAAGAACATTTCAAGATGCATCTTGTAATTTGTTTTTTAATGGTTCAGTATTTGATTTTTCATGGGATGTGACTTCACAATTATGGCACTTTACTTCTCCTATACTTGATAATGGTATATACAATTATAATATTACTTGTAATAAGGGAGGCTATGAAACACAAGAAATAATCAATAATGATTTTGTAATATCAACTACTAGCCAACCAAAATCATTGTTTCCAGTTTCAGGTTTAGGTATTGTTTTGTTTACAGTATTGTATTTTTTTATGAGTTAATAATATTTAAAAACTCTTATATTCAAAATGAATTATGTATTCAAAAAAAGCAATAATACCTATTATTTCTTTATCACTCCTATTGGTGTTATTAGTTTTGAGTTTTTTTAGTGTTCAGCAATGGTACCTCTCAACACAGAGTTCTTATTTTTCAGATACCAAAAATGAAATTTCTACAATTTCAGGGAATTTAGAAATTGAAGCTGTTGTTGAAGATGATGTTTATTTTAAATTTGATTCTAATGTAACAATTAATAGAATTACTCTAGATTCTGTTGAATGTATTAGTTCTCCAATTAGTGTTGTAGGAATTGAGTCAATAAATATTTCTGATTGTAAATCTCAAATTTCAAAAAGCTCTGCTCTACTAAGAGTATTTACCGATAATGAAGTACTTGTGAGGACAATTTTTATTGAGCAAGAAATAGATAATACTATTGAAGAAATAATAGTTAGTTCAGGAAATATCACAGAAATTTTAAATTTAACTGGAGATATTTTATCCTTTTATAATAATTTTAGTTCTTTAAAAATTAAAGATATCTTAATTAACGGGACCTCAGTTTTAACATATCCTAGAGAGTATACATATTCTTTAGATATTATTTCTAATTCTGGCAATTATAATAGATATTCATGTAACACACAAGTAATTCCAGATGATGATGATGATGGAATTTATACTATTTCAGATTTAGGTTTTGATTTTCCTTTTTTTGATTCTATTTTATCTTCGGGAACTCCCTTTTATGTAGATACTAATGGAAGAATTTCTACAACTGATTCTAGTTCAATTTTTTCACCATCTAATTCAGATTTTTTAAATGATATGAATATAGCTCACTTTTGGAATGATTTAACTTTAGATAGTGGGATGTTTGTTTGCAATAATCAAGGCATTTCTCCAAATAAATATACTGTAGTAAAATTTGATTCTTATTGGTATGGAGGATATGGAGATACAGATAATGAAGTTATCTTGTACGAGAATGGAACTATTGAGATGAATTATGGTGGATTAGTAACAGATGAATATACTGGAACTTATGTAGGTTTAAGTGCAGGTGATAGCTCACAATTTACAAATGAAGTTATAGCTGATGCATCAACTCTTGCTAATACTTCTAGGATCTATACTCTTGAAGAACCTACTTTAATTTATAATAACGGTACTTATGAAATTAATCTATCTACTTTAGGGATTTTAGATTTAGAGAATGTTATTCAAAATATTACTTTAGTAACTAATCAATCTAATTATAGTAAGCTCCTAGATGTTTCAACTCTTTTTGACTCTTGTAGTTTAGACTCAGTTGAAGTTACTCATTTATCTTCATATAATTTTTTTAATTCTGATAATGAAGTGTATCCTTCAGTATGTGAGTCTTTACCGAGAACTTGTTATAATGGATTTTTAGGAGGAGATACTTCATATAATTATTCTAGTTGTACCTTGGATATATCATCTACTCCTGCAGCTTCTGAGTTTAGGTCAGTTTGGAATACAAATAATACTGGAATTTCTAACTTATCTCAGATTAAGTTGCCTCTAAGAGAATCAGGTTCATATAATTTTTTAGTTGATTGGGGAGATGGGACTAATGATACTATTACATCTTGGAATCAAAGTGAAATTTTACATACTTATTTGAGTCCAGGTATTTATAATGTTACATTAAAAGGATTAGTAAATGGCTTTGGTTTTGAAATTAATAAAAATTTTTTTGATGATATAAAAGATGATGGAGATAAATTACTTGATATTACGCAATGGGGGGACCTTAAATTAGGAAATCAGGGTTGGTATTTTTATGGTGCAGAAAATCTTCAGATTAGTGCTCTAGATATACCTGACTTAACTACTACAACTAACTTAAGTGGAATGTTTTTTGGAGCTACTTCTTTTAATTCAAATATTAGTCATTGGAATGTTAGTTCAGTTACAGATACGAATAGAATGTTTATACGAGCTACTTCATTTAATCAATCTTTAGAAAATTGGGATGTGAGTTCTGTTACAGATATGGAGGGCATGTTTGCATTAGCTAGTTCCTTTAACCAATCACTTAACAATTGGGATGTTAGTTCAGTTACTGATATGGGAGGGATGTTTTCAGAAGCTACTTCATTTAATCAGCCTTTAAATAACTGGGATGTTAGTTCAGTTACTAATATGTGGAGTATGTTTTTAAGTGCTAATTCTTTTAACCAGCCTTTAAATAGCTGGGACGTTAGTTCAGTTACTGATATGAGTTATATGTTTTCTACTTCACTCATTATAGATGGATATCAATTTAACCAGCCATTAAATAATTGGAATGTTAGTAGTGTTGAAAATATGAGAGGTATGTTTCAAGGTGCTGGTTATTTTAATTCAAATATTAGTATCTGGGATGTGGGTAATGTTGAAAATATGGGGGATATGTTTTCTCGTGCTAGTTCCTTTAATCAACCTATTAATAGTTGGAATGTTAGTTCAGTTACTAATATGGAGAGTATGTTTTCACAAGCTAGTTCTTTCAATCAACCAATTAATAGTTGGAATGTTAGTTCAGTTACTGATATGAAGAGTATGTTTTCTCGTGCTAGTTCCTTTAATCAACCTATTAATAGTTGGGATGTAAGTTCAGTTACTAATATGGGGAGTATGTTTAATGGTGCAACCTCTTTTAATCAACCTTTAAATAGTTGGAATGTTAGTTCAGTAAGGTCTTTTACATATATGTTTTCAGGAGCTACATCTTTTAATCAACCTTTAGATAGTTGGGATGTGAGTAATGTTGAAAATATGTTAAGTATGTTTAGGAGTGCTTCATCATTTAATGGAAATATTTCTTCATGGAATACTTCTTCTGTGACTAGCATGCAGAATATGTTTTGGGACGCAACTTCATTTAATGGGGATATTTCGGAGTGGGATGTTAGTTCAGTTAGAAGTTTTAAAGAAATGTTTAGAAATGCTGATTTTTTTAATCAAAACATTAGTGGATGGAATACATCTTCTGCTACAGATATGAATTCAATGTTTGAAAATACAGCAATATTTGATCAAGATTTGAACAATTGGGATGTTAGTTCAGTAACTGATATGGGAGGGATGTTTTATGCAACACCAAATTTCAATGGAAATATTTCATCGTGGGATGTTAGTTCTGTTGTTTTAATGCATGATATGCTCTCGTCTACAGGTTCTTTTAATCAAGATATTAGCGGATGGAATACATCTTCAGCTATAAATATGAACTTTATGTTTTGGAGTGCAGATGTTTTTAATCAAAATTTATCTTCTTGGGATGTTGATCAAGTAACTGGATGTGGTAACTTTAATACTGATGGAGTTATGAATACATCTTTTATTCCAAACTTCACTTCATGTACTCAATAAACCGAAGTATTTATAAAGGGGCTTGTGTTAATTTATACTAGTCAAATGGCGACAATTAGAAAAACACAAACAACAAACCAAGTTCTTTTTGATACAATTAGAGAATTAAAAAAATTATCTAATTCAACTGGAGCTAATGTTTACAAAGCAGTTGCAGCTAAATTATCCTCAACTGCGAGTCAAAGACCAGAAGTTAATCTGGATAGAATTGAGAAATATTCTCAAGATAAAGAAGTAGTAATCGTACCAGGTAAAGTTCTAGGTAATGGGACTTTAACTAAAAAAGTTACAATTGTTGGTTTCAAAGCATCAGAAACAGCTATTGCTAAAATTGAAAAAGCAGGAGCAACATTTGTAGAAATTAAAGATTACATTTCAAAAAAACATGATGCTAAGATGAAAATCTTAGGATAAACATCTTTTATACATATATATTAGCGAAGTGGAGCAGCTAGGAGTGCTCGCGGGGCTCATAACCCCGAGGTCGTTGGTTCAAATCCAACCTTCGCTATTTTTGCAGAGCAAAAATTGCTCTTTTTGATTCTCACCAACTTCGTTGTGAATAAAAATCTTTGATTTTTATCAGAGCGGATCAGTGATCAGGGTCTTTACAAATCCAACCTTTAATATTATCTAATCAAATTTATTTTTCCTATAAATACTCCAAACTAAAGTAAATACATTAATTTATATACTCATTTTTTCTTTTTTTTTTATGAACAATAAAGCAATAGCACCTGTTGTGACAGTTGCTCTTATTTTAATTATTACAGTACTTGCAACAGTTTCACTTCAAACTTGGTTTTCTTCTTATCAAAGTTCTTTAATTTCTAATTTGAATTCTCAAAATTCAGCAATTGAGAGTAACTTAGAAATTGAAGCAGTTTTAGATAATGTTCTTTATTTGGAAAATAAATTAGATTCAGTAGATATTCTAAGAATTGAAATTGACTCAATTGAGTGTAGTGACACTTCAGGAACATTTTCAAGAGGAATTCATAAAATAAATATTTCTTCTTGTTTATCACTTGCAACTTCTTCACTTCCAACTATTAGAATTGTAACAGAAGATTCTGTGATGCAAAAGAGTGTTTATTATGATGCTTCAAGTTCTACTTCTTCTCCTATTAGTTCATCTTCATTAATTAATGCAACTGCTCTTTTTGGAGATAATCCAATTAATGCAGGAGATGGTTTTTATGAGTTTAATTTTTTAGAGTATAATAATAATCTCTATTTCAATAATTATAATTCATCCACAGGAGTTGAACTTTATGTTTATGATGGTAATGAGATGAGTTTAGTTGAAGATCTCAGAGCAGAGAGTAATTTTGGTTCAAATCCAATTTATATGACTGTGAGTAATGGAGAATTATTTTTTGCAGCAGAAAGATCATCATCAGAGGGAGTTGAATTATTCAAATATAATGGAACATCAATATCACTTATTGAAAACTTCGCATCAGGATCTGCTGATTCGAATCCTTCTCATTTAATTGATTATAATAATGAATTATATTTTTCAGCAACAGATGGAACTATAACGCCAAGAATTGAACTCTACACTTATGACGGTAGCTCAATTACTTTAGTTGAAGATATTAACCCAGGAACTGGTTCATCATTTTTTACTTATCCTTATATTCACAATAATAATTTATTTTTTAGTGCAAATGATGGTAGTTTTGGAATTGAAGCATTTACTTATAATAGTTCTTCAGGTGTTAGTAGAATCTCAGATATTAATCCAGGTTCTTCAAATTCTGAGCCTAGAGGATATATATCCTATCTTGGAGATCTTTATTTCTCAGCAAGAAATAGTAGTACGGGTAATGAGTTATTCAAATATGATGGTTCTTCAGTTAGTCTAGTTGAAGATATCTATGTTGGTTCTACAGGTTCAAATCCTGATTCATTTGTAATATATCAAGGAGAGTTATATTTTAGTGCATCAACTTCAGCTACTGGTATTGAGTTATTTAACTATGATGGATCTTCAGTTAGTTTAGTTGAAGATATTATCCCTGGGACTTCAAGTTCATGGCCTTCAGAGTTAAGAGTTTTTAACAATCTTTTATACTTTGGAGCATATAATGGTTCATCTACTTATAGTTTATATACTTATGATGGTACTACAGTTGAGAGAGTTTTAGATCTCAGAGACTCAGCACCAGGAGGTTATGAGGTAGAGTTATTTGAGTTTAGAGGAGATTTATATTATAGAGGTTATGAAACAATTTAAGTTAATTTTATAAATTATTATGACTTACTAGTAGTTATGGAGGAAAACAAAATTCCATATTATATTGCAAAATATATTATTGAAAAATCAGAAGAATTAGCAGATACAATAACTAAACCATGCACCTTTTATATCCAGGGTCCAAAACCTAATGGAAATGGAACTATAAGAGAATCAAGAGTTGTTGAGGGAAGTTCTCCAGATGCAGTTGATTATATGATGAGAGAAGGTTTATTCTTCAACCCTACACAAACACCGTCTGAGGGTAATTTATTTTCTCCAAATAATGGTAATATTACAGTTCTAAGAGGTAGTTTTTATTTAGAAGGTAAATTTAATTATGAAAAAGTGGGATTAGATATAAAATTGGTAGTAGATGCAAAGTTAGAAGAAAATCCTGATTTAAACTTAATGAGAAACGAAAATTTATTTAGACAAATGCATGGTTTTTTAGGTTTAGGCTTAACAGATGAAAGACTAGAAAAAGTTATTTCTGACTTGTTTCCAAAACAATAAACTATGGAAAAAAATTTACAACAAGCAATTTCAACTGTTTTCAAACAGAGAACAGAAACTTCAAGAAAAATGCATTTAGGTTCATTTGGACCTGATGAATCTTTTCCTTTGAAGTCTTCAGCTAATGATGCTTATCTAAGATATCAATTATTTCAAACTTCTTCACCTACTATTGGATATAAATCTAATTTAGATACTTCTTGGAAAGATGAAGTACTAGAATTATTTGATGATTAACTCATATATATTGGATTTATTATTAACATTTCCATACCAATTTATAAATAGTGTATATATTTTCTTAATATGGAAAACAAACGTAAATTAAAATCTTTTTTTATGTTTTTTAATATATTTACTACTTCACTTTCAATTTTTTTATACTTTTTTATTATTTACTTTTTTGTCAGTTATGTAACTCAATATCTTAAGAATTCAGTATTAAACATCTCTGAGATTTTACTTTTTTTATTATTTATTTTTTTATTATCACTTCTGGTTAGAATAATCAAACTATTTCTAGACTGCTTGTTAGCAAGAGTGTTTTATGAATACTTTTTTATAAATACAATCTCTTTGAAAAGTTCAATTACAGCAATATTTAGATCTTTTCACTCTATAGTATTTTTTAATTATGTTGGTTTTAGAGCAAATAATTATAGACATATGTTTAAATTGATTACAAATAAAGATTTAAGAAAAAAATTCTTGAAAGGAGAATTAACAGTTGATGGTGTAATTTTACCGTTAATACTATATAGTAGCTTTTTAGATAATGAGAATATTAACAATATACCATTAGAGAATGTTTATGAATATATTCTCAATAAATATGACTTAATAGTTAAAAGAGAAATTATTTTATTGGAGATAAATGAAAGAGAGTCAATATTTTTTTCTCTATTCAATCCTATATCATTGCCAATTTATATTACTTTTTTTATACTTGGTTTTGAAATTACTAATTCTATATTAATAATTTTTGTTTGGGCATATATTGGAATATTACTAGGATATCTTTTACACTTCAAGAGAACTTTTGAAGTATCTTATATCTATAATTTAACTGTTGCATCCTTTTTGAAAGATTCTAGAGAGGAGATGAATCTGCTTTTTGATAAAACCAAAAATTTATTATTTTATAAATATAAAAATCCTCTTAAAGAACACTACTTCAGATACTCTAGAATGTGTTTTGTTTCTATTTTTATTGTTGCTTTGATTATTTTTCGTCTAATAGATAATGGTTATATTTCTATGGAAAAATTTCCATTTATTATACTTCCAATTATCTTTACACTAGTCTTTTTAATGTCTAAGTTTTCAAATTATGGAATTAATCTTGAACTATTTAAATACTTATCAGATGATGATGGAAGAAGAGATTTTTATAACTTAAGTTCAAATTCAAATAAATCTGAGTCAGAAAATCCACATCCACCAATTGTTGGCCTTTTTTTATTTAAAATGGTATATACATTAACACTTATTGGATATATTCCATTTGTAAATATTCTTATAGCACCAATTAATATTTTTCTTTCCTTGATTTTGTTATTTATTAATTTCTTATTTAGTCCCGATAGAAGAAGTGTGGGATACATTTTCATACCCTTATTAGGTTCAATTTTTCTTGTGGCAATTTTTTTTAATATCCTTATTGCTTATTTTTTACGTAAACATATGAAAAAAATAATTAATCTTCCGATTAATTACAGTAAATAATTTTGAAGATTAATTTTATATTTAATTTTTTATTTATATTCTTATGAGATCAAAAGAAGATATTAAAGCAGATATTGATAAGCAATTTAAACTCTTTGAAAAAGAGTATTTAGAACTTGGCACAAAAAGTGAAGAACTAGATCAAGAGCAACAAATTTTAGAGAGAAAATACAAAGAGTTAGATGAAAAATCAGGACTCAATAGACTTTTTGAAGAATTAGCAGAGTTAGAAGAAAATTAGTACTACTATAAAGTTTAAAAATAACTAACTATTAATATATCTATGAATACAAGAACTGAGAGGGAAAAGTTCATTTCAGCATTAGAATATAAAATTAAACATCTGGGACTTCAAGATACTCAGAAGTATGAAACACAACTATCCATCCTTAGAGAAAATTTAGATAATAAAGAATATTTCAAACAATTACAAGAAATTTACTTTAAAGATGAGATTTGGAAATCAAATATTGGACATATTCCTTTCCACCTTCAAGGATTAGGTTATGATTTAGAAAAAATAGTTGATTCTTATTCTCAGGTTGTAGAAGTTCTCGTTAAAAAACCAGGTATTTATAGGACTCCAGGTATATTAATGTATAATCCAGGTTCCGAATCTTTTGAGAGCTGGACTCAGGTATATCACGATACTTATGATAAACATAGAGGTGCAAATAAAAGTGCTTCGCAGTTTTTAAACAGAGATGAGAGTTACCAAGTTGAGAAGTTAACTTTCTTTGAGGGATTTGGATACTTGAGAGAGAGTTCCAAGCAATTATCAATGTTTGCAAGATTTGATAAAATTATAGGGAAAAGTAATTCTAAGAAAACTTCTCTTGTAAAGCTTTATGCTACTAGAAAACTTAGAAATAAATCTTCTGGATATTTAACCACTATCCATGGTTTTCCAATTTCAGAGATTGATTTACATAAATCAAAAATTTTAACAAAATATCAAAAGGAGAAAATATTAGATCAAAAAATCTCTCTTTAAACCATATATTTATTAATCTAAAATTCTTAATTAAGATATGAAAAAAGAAACTCTCTCAAAAGTATGGAATATTATTTTCTCATTAGTATTTATTTTAATTTTTGCCTTATTTGCATCAATGAATTCAGACATCATTGAATCTATTACATTATTTGAAATAGTAGTTATCACCTTAGCTACTTTTAGACTCATTAGATTAGTTGTTTATGATAAAATTATGAAATGGCTCAGAGATATTTTTGAATTGGATGAGCCTACAGGGATTAATCAAACTCTTAAAGATTTAACTTCATGTCCTTGGTGTTTTGGAGTATGGGCAACACTTATTATCTTTATAATTAATTTTTCGATTCCAGGAGGGAGTTTATTCACACTTTTACTTGCAATTTCAGGTGTTGCTGCAGTAATTCAAATTACTATCAATTTAATTGGTTGGAATGCTCAATATAAAAAAATTGAAACACAAAAATTAGAAAAATAATGTGTTGTATTTTTGAGGGTTTGCTATAATTTAAAAAGAAGTTGATTTGCTCATTATTATAATGAATTTTTCTTTAAAAGAAACACAAAAAATTAGAATTTTGTTTTTTAGTAAAATTATTTTTTTATTATTTGCATATTATTTTTTAACACAGGTAAAACTAGAAGTTGATATGTTTATCTTAGATTTATTATTAAAATTAGTTATTACATTTATAGGAATTTATATCATTACTTCATTTGTAAAATCTTTTCTTTTATTTTTTTATAGAAAAAGAATGAAGTATAGCCTAGATCAAGAAGATAATGTTATTTTAGGTTTAACAAGAGTTACTAGTATTATTTCATATATCGTCTTTATTTTTTTTGTTCTCTATATTATAGGAGTTGATTTAGTTTTATTTTTGACTTCATTATCTATTTTTTCAGTAGGTATTGCAATTATTTTCAAAGAGTATATTACAAATTTTATTAGCGGTATGGTTATTATGTTTTCTAAAGATTTCAAATTAAAAGAATATGTAAGAATTGGAGATATGAAAGGAAGAATTATTGATATTACCTTTTCAAATGTTGAAGTAAAAACTGATATTGGAAATATTATTTTTATTCCAAATAATCAATTTTTAGTATCAGAAGTTATTAATTTTAGTAAGTCTAATGTAAAGAGAATTGACTTTGATTTTACGCTGGGTTTTCATTATTATAATAAAATAGATAAATTAGAGAAATATGTTTCACAAAAATTAGTTGAGAAATTTGATGGAATTATTAACGAGGATGCTATTTTAATTAAGGCTAAAGAAATTAAACAAGATGAAACGCTTTTTGTTGTAGAACTTTTAGTTACACGTTATAATTTTAAAATTGAAAACGAAATTAAAAAATATCTCTCAAAGCAAATTATTAAGTTTTTATATAGAAATAGAAAGAAAAAATAATTATAATTGATTAATTATTTCTTTAGCAACTTTAGCTGCTGATTGTGGATTTTGACCCGTGATAAGATTACTATCTACAATTACATGCTCACTCCAAGGCTGCATTTTTTTGTATAGTTTTGCTTTTCTTGTTAGTGATTCTTCAAGTAGATAAGGAATTTTTTCAAGTGTTCCCATCTCAATTTCTTCTTCTCTTGTAAATCCAGTAACTTCTCTACCTTCAAGTATTGAAGATCCATTTGAGAGTGTAATTGGAAGTAAAGCTGCAGGTCCATGACATACTGAACCTAGAGGTTTACTTGATTCAAAGAATTGAGCACTTTTTTTACCAAGTTCTTCATGAGATGCAATATCGGTTAAAAGTCCATATCCTCCGGGATAATAGATTGCATCATAAGCTGAGAAATCAAGATCTAATACTTTTTTAGTATCTTCTATTTTAGATTTAAATTCTGAGTTTTCATATACACTTGTATTAATTGAATCATCAGGAGTATCTATTCCATAAAGTGGAGCATTACCTCCAGTAATTGATGCAATATCATAATCAATGTTTTGTTCATTAAATTCGTGAACTGCATGTGTTAGTTCTGGAAGATATGTACCATTTTGTTCTTCAGTGTCTCCTAATGTGGAGTGATTTGTTACAATGATTAAGATTTTTTTCATGTAATATGATTATGATTTCTACACTTATAAAACATAGGGTTATGTGATTGATTTTTTTGTTATTTTCATAGCTTCAATGTGTTTTGTTTTATTGTTTTAACAAGAGATAACATAATTTTATAAAAACCTATTTTTGAAAATATCTATGAATTTTAAAAAGATATTAGCAACTTTATTCTTGTTACTATTTCTTATCTCATCAATTTATTCTTTTGGGAATGTAAAAGATGATAAAAAGAATCAAAGATATATTATTGTTTTTGAAGATGATAGTCCAAGCACTTTTTCAACGAGAAGTATTGAATCAAAACCCCCAATAGAAAAAGTATTGGATATGATGGAGAGTAAAGAAGAAGTAATCTCTGAGAAAACTTCTAAAGAAACTATGCCGTCTATATTATCCTCATCAAAAACAGTTAAAACTCCACAAAATAATGATTTCTCAAATAATTCTCCAAAGGAAATTGATTATATTGAATATTCAAATTTATTTGAAGGTATTTCTTTAGAAATTAATGATAGTGATATTGTTGAGGAATTAGCATCACAAGATTTTGTAAAAGAAATTTATCTAGATGAAGAATTTGATATTTTAGTTTCAAATACAACAAGAAACCTACTCAATATTTCTCAAATTTGGAATGGAATAAATTCATCATACACTGGAAAGGGAGTAAGTGTCGCAGTATTAGATACTGGTCTTGACATTAACCATCCCGATTTTAATTATTGTAGTAGTTTTGATGGAGAAGAGATAACTTATTTAGGAACAAGAGTTGACTTACTAGTAGAATCCCAACATCCTTATTTACCTAATTCAAAAAATAATATTGAATATGTAAACGGTACTACTGTCCCTGTAAGTTTTGAGAGTGTACATCCTTATCCTAAAAATTCACAAGAAGAAGTTTCATTTTTTGATTCTGCTTTAGAAACTTCTTTTAACTTTAGTACAAACCACCCTTATGAAAATGATGAAAATGTTTCATTTGAAATTAACCTTTCACATTTACATGCCGAGAATATTATTGTTGAATTAAAAAATTTTTCATTAGAAACTAACTTTGATTTTCTCTACCTTTATGATAAAAATAATGTTTTGGTAGAAACCTATGATGGAAATTTAGGAGACTTTAATTCAACATTAATTAATGGTGATTATGTAAAAGGAGTATTTACATCAGATTATAGCATCACAGAACATGGTTTTGATATCGAGAGAGTATTCTATAATGTTTCAAATTATACATCATTAATTCCTCAAAAAGATTTTTACTTAAATGTTAGCGAATACAACTTTGACTCATACAAACTCAATTTTAGAAATTTATCTATTGAAAGATATGATTTTTTAGTTATTTGGAATGAACAGAATACTTTATTAGATTTTTATCAAACTTCAGATTCTGGTACAAATATTTTATCTTCTTTGTTTGATGAAGATTTTTTACATTTTGAATTTTATAGTGATGAAGAATTTGAAGATTATGGATTTTATATTGATTTTATTGAAGGTAATTATTCAATTATTAATGCATCATATACGGAAGTTATAAATCTCTCAACATATGGAGCACAAAATTTCACCTTAGTTTTTGATCAGGTTGATGTAGAACAAGGAGATGATTTTATTGAATTTTATTTAGAGAATGGTTCTTTACTTGAAACAATAACTGGAGTAAACAATGGATTGGAGATATTTGTTCCAGGAGATTATGTTAGAATTGAATTAGATTCAGATTCGTTTACGGAAAACTTTGGATATAATACATCTCATGTTTTAATCAATGTTTCAAAAAGTGTAGATATAGATGAAAATTGTACACAAGTCGCTGACTTTTATGATTTTTATAATAATGATGAAGATCCATTTGATGATCAGGGTCATGGGACACATGTGGCCTCAACAATTGCATCAAATAACTCAAATCCAAATCTTTTAGGAATAGCACCTGATGTGGAGTTAGGAATTTACAAAGTATGTGGAACATTTAATTGTAGAACATCTTCAATTTTAGCTGCAATGGATAGGGCAGTTGACCCTAATGGAGATGGTAATTACTCCGATAGATTTGACATTATTAGTATGAGTCTAGGAAATGGTGCTTCAGACCCTAATTATTTAACTTCTCTAGCTGTGGATAATTTATCATCTTTTGGTATTATTCCAGTAATTGCAGGAGGTAACTCGGGATCTGAGTATGGTACTATTGGGAGTCCAGGTACTTCTCGTTCAGCAATTACAGTAGGAGCTACATTTAAAGATTCAGAAGCATATGGTTTTGATTTTGGAAATCCAGATGATGTTGTTTATTTTAGTTCAAGAGGACCTACTTCAATAGGTACAATAAAACCAGATGTTGTTGCACCAGGAGTTAATATTTGTGCGGCAAGGACTTCATGGGGTTCTTATTCCTCTTCACAGAGTTGTGTTGATTCAAATCATGTTGAAATATCAGGAACTTCAATGGCAACACCTATTGTTTCTGGATCTGTTGCTTTAATTAAAGAAGCTCATCCATCTTGGAGTTTAAAAGAAATAAAAGCTTCACTTAAAGCAACTGCAAAAGATGTAGGTGATGATTATTTTACTCAAGGGTGGGGTAGAATCCAACCTTTAGAAGTAATTAATTTAGAGAGACCAGCATGTGTTGTAGAATTTGATACACAAAACTATGATGAGGATATCTCAAATCTTAGTTCATTATCTTTAGATGCATTGATTAATTGTGGGAACTTTTCTCATTATGAATTGGTCTATATCCCAATAAATACATATTCTGATATGAGTAATTACTACAACGAGTCAAATCAAGTAGTGTTGTACAATGGATCATCACAAGGTTCTATTTCAACTACTATTTCAACTTCAAATATACTAAGAGGTTTTTTAAAACTCATAGCACATGATTATAATGAGACATATTCTAATTATGATTTACTTTATTTTCAAAACATAGGGTCAGATTTTTTTCTAGATAATATTTATTATATTTCTGATTCAAGAAATGGTAGAAATGTTGTAGATCCATATGTATCAATTAGATATGAAATAGATAATTTTGGTTCTTATACATCTTCATTTGAAGTAATCGAGAGTGTATATTATCAACCAGAAAAATATTATAACCTTGAAACCTTTGGAGTTGACTCTTTAAATGGTACTCGATTGTATTCTAGAACTAGACCTGCATATTTGGGTACAAATTATATCCCTAATTTAGACTTCTCTCTTCCAGGAGAATATTGTGTTGAGATAGAAATTATTTCAAGCGAGGATTCAAATAATCAAAATAATAGGGAAATTGAATGTAGTACTTTTTATCCATTATCTCCATTATTTTCAGTAGAGTATGACATAGATAAAATACCTTTTAACACTACATCTAATTTAACAGAGATTGAGTTTGAAATTGAAAATAGAGGAGTAGTAGATGCTGATGCTAATATTGAAATTGCATATTTGGAAGAGATAGTATTTTTTGGAGAAGATGAAAATTTTAATTATAATAATTTGGAGATATTTAACCAAAGCTTCAATGGGTCCCATATTTCAATGAATTTTTCATATAAAAATATTTCATATGAGTTAGAGAATATAGATTTTGGTTATTCAAAAAATAGATTTGAAAACTATGATTACATGTACTATATTTTCAACGATAGTTTATATTTAGAATTACTATATGTTGATAGAAATGATTTTTATTTTGGTATTTTTTATGAACTTGATTATAAAACAAATTTTACCATTAATTTAGATGCGGGTGATGATATTACAGAAGAGAATTTCAATATTACTGTTCCTGTTTTTACAAATGAAAATATCTCTGATGCGTTTATTAGAGTTGTTGATGAGAACCAAACAAATTATGGTTATGGTGATAATTTTGATTCCTCTTCTATTGTGATGTATCCTCTAAGAGGCGTTTTAAATTCTTATTTTTCATATACGAAATCTATTAATCAAAGTTTTTCAAATACATTAAGAAATAATATTAACGAATATATTGAAAATTTTTCATTAAACTTAAATTTTGATAATGACGGTTTTGATAACTTATCTACAGAAATTTTAGTTTCTATAAACTATCTCAATACTTCATATCCTTTTTATTATAGCGATATTATTAATGCTAGCTCACCTGAGATTATGACATTTGATAATTATAGTATTGAACTGAATTCTTCTTCATTTATTTTAAATACTTCAAATTCAAGTATAATCAAATCATTAGAGAATGGTAATTATAGAGGCATTATTGAAGATATTTATGTAGAAATTGAGAAGAGTATACATCCAGATGTTTACACTATTGATGTATATCAATTAAATTCATCATTAATTTCAATTCCAATTACAAATTTAGATGTTGATAGCTATATTCAAGAAACACTTAATCTTTCTCTTCAAAATGGTTTATATGAATTAGTAATACTTGAAAATGGTTCTTCTTCATTTGAAGGGTTTGATTATGAAAATAAAAATATTTCTCTTTTAGGACATACATTTATATGTAATTCTAATTCTTCTTTAAGAGATAGAAATAGAAATAATGTAAATGATCTTTGTGAGAGAGATTTAGATTATGACTTAGTTGATGATTCAGTTGAGAGAGAAAATGCAGGAAATATTATCGGATCAAATACTATTTTATCAAGGTCAGGTTTATCTCTATACTCTAATAATTCATTAATTACAAATTCAAGTATTAGTTTTAATACTTCTAGAAGAATACAATTATTTGATGTTTTTGATAATATCTCAAGAATTGAATTTGATTATAATTTTACAAATTTAAGCTTAGACTTATCTCAAGTAGATATTATTTTTAATGAGAGTTCAGATAGTAGATCTTATGTTATAGTATCTAATTTATCGCTTAATTCTTCTACAAAATCTATTACATTAGATAGGAGATTAAATTCTCAAAGAGTTTGTGTAAAAGATGAAGAAATCTCTTCATTTACACAGATTACTTCTTCTTGTACAGGATCAAATGAACATCTTTTAAATTGTGATGGAAATGTTGATTCAAATGGATATTCTTGTAGCATTTCAGGTTCTAGATTAACAGTTTCAGGTCTTAGAAATTCTGGTGTTGTTGAATTTGAAAATGAGGCTCCTCCAAGTTCTGGTTCTTCTTCTTCTGGTGGTGGGGGTGGAAGTGGTTCCTCATCTGGAGGTTCAAGTTCTTCCTCAAGTGGTGGAGGTGGTTTTTATATCCCTCAAGACAACTCAGATGAAAACACTTTTGAAGATAATAATTCATTTACAGATGTTGAAGATTTTAGTAACATAGAATTAACAGATGTTTCTTTGGAGGAAAGTGATGATACTTTATCAAATGTAACTGATGATAATCATGATAACAATAGTTCTAGATTAAATGAAAATAATTTGACTCAGAATAATTCAAAAAGTAATTTATGGTTATACTTTGTATTTGGTTTGACTTTATTACTTTTAGTCTTTTTCCTATTTTTTGCATTAAGAAAAAAAAAGGAACCTTCAATAAAAGAAACATCATCTCTTGCTGCTGCATCTCATCATATTTTGTCCCAAAGAGAAGAACAACTACTTGCATATATTAAATCTCAAGAAGATAGAGGTATTTCAGATGAGCAAATAATGAAACAATGTATTGAAGTTGGTTGGCCAAAAGAAATTGTTGAAGATTTATTTAAACGATTAAAATAGAATATACATTTAACTCTATAACTTCAATGTATTTTGAAGTTAAAGCTTTGTTTATAAATTATATTTTCTCTTTATTATTATGAATAAATTTTTATTTTCAAGTATCCTTTTATGGTGCGCAGTAGTATTTGTTTCATGTACTATGTTTTATGAAGAGGTTGAGATCACATCTTTTGAAGAATGTGTAGCACTAGGAAATCCTATTTTAGAGAGTCATCCTAGGCAATGCATAGTAAATTCAGTGACTTTTACTGAGAATATTACTTTTGAAGAAATACCCAAAATTTGTACTAAAGAATATAATCCTGTATGTGGAGTCGATAATGTGACTTATTCAAATCCATGTATGGCAGGAGATATTGAAATTGCCTATAATGGCACTTGTAGAGATACTATCTTAAAAGATTCTTATAATAATACAATACCTAATACTTGTTCTTCATGGTTTGATGGATGTAATTCTTGTTCTATTGGGGAAAATGGGATTGTTGCATGTACACTTAAGTATTGCAGTGTTGAGATGTTAGATGATGCATATTGCTTAGATTAATACAAATGTTTTTATAAGATGTTTTTTCTTGTTTTTTATGAATACATCAGTTAGACGAGCTTCGCTTATTAATATTGTTTTAAATTTTTTTATCTTTATTATAATTACCATTATTGGAGTTTTATTTTCATCACTTAGTATGATGAGTAAGGCATTGGAATCTTTTTTTGATATTATTACAGCATTGGTAATTTATTTTACAATTAAGCTTAATAATAAAAAAGCAGATGATGATCATCAATTTGGTCATACAAGGGCAGAAAATATTGCAGGATATACTATTGGTGTTCTAATGATAGTATTATCTTTGACATTGTTTTATGAATCCTGTACATCGTTGATAAACTCAGAGAACTCTTTTTTACTCTCACCAATGTTATTGTATACAACTCTTTTCGCATTAGCTGTAAAGTTATTTCTTTATCTCTATATCTCCCATGTTTTAAAACATAATACATCTCCTGCACTTAGTGCAAATAAAGAAGATCATTTAAATGATGTTTATATGTTTATTGCAATATTATTAGGATTTGTAGGTGCTTATTTTGGTTTTTATTTTTTAGATGCATTAGTGAGTATTTTTATTTCATTACTTATAGCAAAATCAGGATATGGGATTTGTAGAGAAAATATTGACTTTTTAATGGGAAAAGTTGCTGATCAAGAAATTATTGATAGTATTGAAAAAGAATTAGAACTCATCAAAGAAATTAAATCAATAAATAAAATTAAGACTCAATATTTAGGTACAGCAATCCAAGTAGAAGTCCATATTGGTTTAGATAAAAGGTTGACACTTGAAAAAGCACATAGGATTTCACATAATGTTCAAGAGAACATAGAAAAAATCAACTTAGTTGAACACTGTTTTGTTCATTTAGAAGATTATTAATGATTTATTTTATAAATTGATTTTAATTCATTTCATTATGAAAAAAAAACTTACATTTTCTGTGTTTTTTAAGAAGTATGTTAACTTATTTAATTTTAAGATTTCAAATAAATTAAAAATTGTTTCTTTTTTATTTGTAACTCTCACAATTGTTTTATTACTAACAAGATATATTTATACTAGTAAATTTGAGACAGAAGATTCTACAGTTTTAATTTTAGATTTATTTATCTTCTATATCTTTTCAATGACTATTTTAAATCTTTTAAAAAATACCATAGTCTCTGCGAGAAGAAGAGTAAAAAAACTCTCAGTTCATACAAAAGATAATGTTATTGCAGGTATTCATTCTTTATATATTATTTTGGGATTTTTTGTAATTTTATTTGGAACTCTTCATTTTTTAGATGTTGAATTAGAGAAGTTTTTCACATCATTTGCATTAATTTCAGTTGCTTTTTCTTGGATATTTAAGGAATATATTTCAAATATTATTGATGGTATAAGAATTACCTTCTCAGATAATTTAAAAGTAGGAGATTATATTACCTCAGGAGATTTTAAAGGAATTATTTTAGATATTGACATTATGTCTACAAAAATCAGTACTGACGAAGGAGATATTGTGTTTATTCCAAATACTTTGTTATTATCTAAAGAAATTATAAATTATTCAAAAATTAAATTTAAAAGAATTATCTATGATTTTGAAATTGATAAATCTCTTTATACAAAACTTAGAAAACTTGAGAAGAAAATTGTTAAAAATTTAGACTCTGAATTTAGTGAATTTTTTGAAAAAGAAAATTTTTTTTTAAAAGTAGTTAGAGTTAGTGGCGAAGTTGCCCATCTCTCCGCCGAGATGCCAGTTACATCATATAATTTCAAATTGGAGGAGAGAATGGAGAAAAATGTTTCTTTAACAGTGATGGAATTTATAGATGATGAAGAAGATTAATATTATTTAATTAATACACACCTTTTTAAAGAAAGTGAGTTTTAATTGTTTATGGGTGAACAAAATAGAGGTTTTTTTTATCTTTTAATAGGACAATTTTTATCAGTTCTTGGAGAGAGAATATCAACACTTGTATTCTTTTCTATAGCAGTAAGTATTATTGGAAATGACTCTTCTTTTTTAGCATCAGCTTTAATTGCAGTTCAGTTTATACCTCTTTTTTTATTTGGATATGTTTTTGGTTATTTTGCAGATAGATATAATCAAAAAAATTTAATGCTATGTGCAGACTTAGCAAGAGCTTTTTTTATAGCAATATTGATTATAAATCCTGGTTCCTTAATTATGCTCTACACTGTAGTATTTTTTATTGGATTATTTTCTGCTATGTTTGAACCTTCTAAGAAATCTTTGATTCCCTTTATTGTGGAAAAAAGTCAATTAATTAGACTCAATAAAATTTTCGCATCAGTTGAAATTTTTGCAATATTTCTAGGATTAATTATTGGATCTATTTTACTTGAATATTTTACAATAACTCAAGCTCTAACTATTAATGTAATTAGTTATTTAATTTCATTTATGATGATTTTATTTATCAACTATAAGTATTCTAAAATTCAAAAAGATGTTTCATTTACTTTTTTTAATGAATTAAAGTCAGGTTTAATCTATTTAAAAAATCACTATGTTACAAGACAAGTTATTTTAAATATCACATTAGTTAATTTCTTTGCTGCAGGATTTATTTATGCAACAATATCTGATTTTACAATTAGAAATTCAAGAGGTTTAGATCCTGGTTCAGAATTAGGTATTTTCTTTATCATTATTGCATTAGGTGCTAGTTTAACGCCATTATGTAATAAGTATCTCTCTCATGAAAAAATTAGAGATTCAACATTGATTTCCTATCTTTTTTTGATAGGTGGAAGTGGATCAGTAATTCTGGGTTTTACTATGATGTTTTATCAACTTCCTTTACTAGTACTATATAGTTTTTTCTTTATTACAGGTATTTTTGTAGGGTTAATTTATGTCAGAATATTATATCTTCTCCACACAACTGCTTCAGAGAAGTATTATGGAAGAGTAATTAGTGTTAATGATTTTGTATCTTCAATATCTACAGTTGTAGGTGTTCTTTTAGGAGGGATTATTGTAGAGTATTTCACCTATACGCTTGGGTTTATACTAACAGGGAGTATTTTTGTATTAGGATTTTTTTATTTTTTAAAAACAAGACATGGTTTTGATTGGTAAAAGAATTAATATAATAATTCTTTTGAAGATGTTGAAGTCTCAAGAATTGATTTGATTGCAAGTGTGAGAGGAACTGCAAAAAACATTCCACCAATACCCCAAATAAATCCCCAAAACAATAAACTCACAATAATTACAACAGGTGAGAGTTCTAATTTATTTCCAGTAAATTTAGGTTCGATGATACTTCCCCAAATAATATTTATTGAGAAAAGTCCAATTACAAGTCCAATGAAAAGCATATCAATTCCTTGAGTTATAGCATATATTGCAAATATAATACCATATGAAATATAATCTCCAAATGTTGGAATAAAATTTAATATGAATATGAGTAATGAGAATAAAAGAGCATATTCTACACCTAAAAAAAACATAACTAAAAAACTACTAAGAGCAGTTCCAAAACTAATTAATGTTTTTGATTTGAAATATTCAAAAATACTCTCTTCTAATGAGAATATTGTTTTTGAGATGTGTTTGTATTTCTTATTTGATGAAATTGTGGTGAGCCAAATATTTTGAAGAGGAACTAAGAATACTAACATAAATATAATTAAGAAAAATTCGGATATAAAACCAGCAAATCCTTCAAAAAGAGCATTTAGAGTTGATGTTAATAATTCTTGTATTCTTTGAGAATCAATGTATTGAGATACTTTAAATGAATTATCAAAAAAAGTAATTTCTTTATTACCTATGATATCAATAATACTATTTGATTCAATATCTTCTGATTGTTGAAAATCACGTATATTATTAAATGAAAATCCTACAAAAAGAAGCAATATTATAAATACTGCACCTACTTTTCCAATTACTTTGAGTATTTCAATATTTCTATTCTCTTTTGGAACTCTTAGAAGAGGCATAATGAGAAAGGAGAGGATTATTGCAATGATGAGAGGTCTTAGTATTGATGAGAGCCATTGTAGTAAAAATATTAGAATTACAACAGCTATAAAAATGATAGATATTTCTGAGAGTTTTTTAGTATCCATTTTATTTTATGTATTAGGTAATTTATAAATTTATTTTCAAATAGGAATCTTTTTTAATGATGAATACTCTATATTTTTATGAAATCATTTCTTGAATCATTGAGAACATTACATAAAAATCCAACTATGTTAGCTATGTTATTTTTTTTATTAAGGATAATAATGATTTTGGGAATTTTATATCTTTTGTTTGGAATTCTTATGATTACAAACCAGGAAAAGTTTTTCTATCACCCTGATGAGAAAAACAATTTTTTTGAATGCCCAGGTTTTGAAGATTATGAATCAAAAGTAGTTAATGGGACAAGATTTTATTATAATAATTTAGAATTTAGTGATACAGTTTTAATTTATTATTCTGGAAATGGTGGTAGTGCTTGCGATAGATGGGCTCTTCAAAATTATTATGAAGGTTATCAAGCATCTACTATTTTTGTAGAATATTCGGGATATTCTGAAGATAAAAGAGAACCATCTTTAGAGTTATTACAACAAGATGTTCATACTATAGAATTATTTGTACAAGAAAATAATTATTCTAAAAAATATGTTGTAGGTGAGAGCTTGGGTACTGGAGTTGCAAGTTATCATGCATATAACTATGATGTTGATGTAATTTTATTATTAGCTCCATTTTACAGTACAATGGATTTAGGTAGGGAAAAATTTCCATATTATCCAATTTCATTTTTAGAAATTGAAAATTATAATTCAGCTTATTGGCTTTCTCACTATGATGGGAGAATTGTAATTATTCATGGAGAGCAAGATTCAAATATTCCTTACACTCAGTCTATTAAGCTTTATGAGTCATTAGAAACTGATGATAAAACATTATTTATTTTCCCTTTTGCAAAACATAATGATCTCTATGATTATTTCTTAACGCAGAGTGTGATTAGATATACGTTTTTAAATAGAACAAGATCAAATAGGTTAGATGAGTATAAATTTGAATAATTATTTTTTACTAAAATAAAGACTCAAACTAATAAGAAGAATTGAGAGTGCATAGAGCATTAAATCAATATTTGTATCAATTGTAACTTCTAGGGAATATTTAAAGAAAAAAATAACCAGTAATAGATAAATTACTTTTCCTAGTTTTTCTTTAAGTGAATCTAGGCTTTTAACAATTAATGTTTCAGGCAATTTTATTATTTTATCTACTTCTTTAACATAGAGTTCATAGAGACTAGCTGAAATCATTAATGATAAAATACCTAGAAATATGAGGTCAATTATAGAGATTACATTGGAAATTATTATTTCTTTTGCAAAGTATTCTAATGTCAATGTAGAAAAAAATACTGTTACTGCGTAGATAAATAATAATACAGCAATAATTAGTAACGTAACAACAGGAATGTATACTGTATACTTAACTTTTTCAAGAACTTTTTCAATTACAATCATAATAAAAATGATTAAACTATCTTTTTAAAGATACTCCTTTACTTAAGATAATTTTTAAGACCTCTAAGTGATGTTTGTTCTTCAACCTCCATTTTTATTGAGAATTTCAATATTTCTGCAAATACTACAATTAGTACACTAAACACAATGACCATTGCTATATCATAGAGTCCAAGAGTTGAGAGTCCAAAAATCTCTCTTCCAGATTGAGTTCCAATTGTTAAAATTGTTAGTATTAATGAAAATCCAACAGAATAGAAGATGTATCTATTTTCAAAGAATTTTCCACTAAAAATTGATTGATGTAATTCTCTTGCATTAAAGGTATGGAATAACCCTGAGAGAACCATAACAAGAAATGCTACAGTCATTGCTTTTTCTAAACTTGATTGTTGGATTTGTAATTCCCATAAAAATAATAACAATGCACTAAACATCATAATTGGAAAAATTACCATAATTTTTGTAAAGATATATTTTGATAGTAATTTCTCTTTTGGATTTCTAGGGATATATGACATGATATTTGATTTAGTTGGCTCGATACTTAGAGCTAATGCTGGAAATGTTGAAGTTACAATATTGATAAATAAAATCATAATTGCACTAAGTGGCATTGAATAGACAAACCCTAACATAACTGCTAAAAAAATAATTCCTACCTGAGCAAAGTTTGTAGTTAAAAGATAATAAATAAATCTTTGTATATTGTCATAGATTGTTCTTCCTTCTTTTACTGCACTTACAATTGTTGCGAAATTATCATCAAGTAAGATCATATCAGATGCCTCTCTTGCCACTTCAGTTCCGTTTTTACCCATACTAATTCCAATATCTGACTTCTTGAGTGCTGGAGCATCATTAACACCATCACCAGTCATTGCTACAATTTCCCCTTTTCTTTGAAAGGATGAGATAATTCTCATTTTATCTTTAGGAGTTACTCTTGAGAAGACTTTGATATCTGAGATTTTAAAATCAAGTTCTTGATCTGAGAGTTCTGAGAGTTCTTCTCCAGTAATTGCTATGTCATGATTGTTTGAGATAATTCCTAATTCCTTTGCAATTGAAGTTGCAGTTAACTTATGATCTCCTGTAATCATTACTAGAGAGATTCCTGCAGCTCTACATTCTTTGACAGCATCAAATACTTCAGGTCTAATTGGATCTTTAATACATACAATTCCTTCAAGTGTAAATGAGTGTTCAAGGTGATTTTTATCTGCTTTATGGTCTCTATGATTGGTGTGTTTTGAACCAACAGCCATCACTCTAAATCCTTGAGATGTTTGTGATTCAATGAGTTCTAAATAATGTTGTTTTAGTTTTGGAGTTAGCGTTACAACTTTTTCTTTTTCATTAACATAATGAGTACATTTTTCAACAACTCTCTCTGCTGCTCCTTTAATTGATGCTCTGAGTTGTTTTTTATTTGGAATTTCATGAAGTGTTACCATGTATTTTTTCTCAGGTGTAAAAGGTATTTCTGAGATTTTCTTGTGTGATTTTCTAATTTCTACTTCATCATAGTTTTGCGATTGAGCAAGAGCAATGAACGCCCCTTCAGTTGGTTCACCATCAAGTTTCCATTGACCATCATCATTGTAGAGCAGAGAATCGTTACATAGAATTGATGAGAGAAAAAAGTTTTCTTGATGTTTTGAAAATTCGACAGTAGATCCATGTTCTTTAATTGTATATTCAGGAATATAAGGTGTACCTTCAATTTCAAACTCTCTTTTAAGACCTAAAAATACTTTTGAGATTTTCATTTTATTCTCAGTTAATGTTCCAGTCTTATCAGTACAAATAACGGTCGTATTTCCAAGAGTTTCTACAGAATTAAGGTTTTTGAGAAGAGCATTTTTTGTTGCCATGGTTTTTACACCTTTTGAGAGTGCAAGTGTTAAAGCAAGAGGAAAACTCTCAGGAATTCCTGCAACTGCAACAGCACTAATAATTAAGAGTGCATAGCTTAATTCAACTGAGTTATAAAGAAGCAGTCCAAAAAGTAGAATACAAATCCCTACAATAATAAAGGTTATTTGTTTACTCATGTCATCAATTTTTTTTTGAAGAGGACTTTTTTCTTGACCTGCTTCTTGGACATCTAGAGAGAGCTTTCCTATTTCTGTGTTAAATCCTGTTGCAATGACTAATGCTTTTCCAGTACCTGAAGTAACTGAAGTTGATGCATAAAGCATGTTATCTCTGCTAGCTAATGGAAGAGAGGTTTTAGATATAGTATTTGCTGTTTTTGATTTTGATATTGATTCTCCGGTTAAAATTGATTCGTCAATTGAGAGACCACCTTCCTCGATTACTCTCATATCTGCAGGAATGAGGTCACCTCTTTTTAGAAGTACAATATCCCCTGGTACTAACTCTTCAGGATCAATAGTTATTTTTTTGTTATCTCTTAAAACAAATACATCATTTGGTCTAAGTTTCTTTAGAGCGTTAACTGTTTTATCTGCACTATACTGCTGAAAGAAACTCAGAGCTATTGTTAAAATAATAATTCCCATAATTACATAAAACTCTACCATTTCATTAGTTACAAAACTAATTAGAGCAGCAGCAAAGAGAACATACATTAAAATATTATTAAAATTACTTAAGAGAATTTTAAGCAGTCTGTATTTATCTTCTTTAATAAATGAGTTTTTACCTGAACTCTCAAGCCTTTTTTGTGCATCATTATGTGATAATCCTTCAAGTGAAGAGTCAAAGTCTTTGAGAAGAGTTGTTGTATCTTTTGCGTAGAAGGGATGTTCTTTATCTTTTTTATACACTTTTTTTTCCATACTTAATATTTGAATAAAATATATATAATAAATTATATTATTAGGTAGGGACAAACTAGAAAAAAATATTTATTATATAAAATCTATAGTAATGTAATGATTTTATCTCTACCATTTTTTATAATTTCAATGTAGGAGTGTTCTTCAAGATATTTTAATCTACCCATAAGTGTTGGATGGGTCATTTTTAGATGAATTTTGATGTCTTTCATTGTTGTTGCTTTTTGGTGCTCTTCTCTTAGTTTTAGAAATGAGATGATTTCATGATATTCGCTTTTTAATATATGTTCTTTAAATTCTTTTTTCTTTTGGGGGTTAGTTATTGTTTCTTTTTCAATAAATGAAATAATAGATTGTACCTTACTTTCTAAATCATCAATATTTTCTGTTTCTTCATTTCCAAAAATACTATTTGTTTTAGTATTAATTGATTTAATAGGGTCAATTATTTTTTTTCTTACAAATATTATATGTCTAATTGAGAATATAATAAAGATAACTAAGATACTAATTATTACAATACCTGTTGTCAACTCAGTTATTCTTAATGTTGCTTGCGCTTCTTCTTTTTCAATTTGAATACGTAGAATTTCTTTTTCTATATCTTGGATTGCTAAAAATATTAACTCCTCATATTCTAGAAATAAACTTTGATTAACTTGATTTTTATTGTTTACAAGAGATTGTCTATGTTGTTTTAAGAGTTCATCTTTAATTGTCTCTGCATTACTGTGAGCAATAACACTTGAGATGTAAGATTCATATTGAGGAGTTGAAATAAGATTTTCAGAATAATAATTAGCAAGAGTTGTATCCATTCTCGTACATGTTGAATCTGAATTTTTAATGTCCTCTTCAATTGCAAGTAAATCAGAAAAATTTTGAGTAGCATAATATCGATATACTAAAATAGCATCAGAGTACAGGTCTACTCTTTTATGTTCTAGAGCTTCAGAGATTGGTTCAAATGTTTCTATATAGTGTAGTGTTGAAGATCTAAGTTCTAATCCTAGAATTAGACTAAAAATGAGTAGCACTAGAAAAATAATAAAAGGTAATTTTATGCTTTTGTTAAACAAAGATAGTACATTCATAATAATGATTCTAACTTTTTATATTTAAATATATTTAAAAAACAGTTAAAAACTTTATTTTAAAATACAAGAACGAACCTAGTGAGTGTCTAGTATAATGAAAAAATAATTTAAATTTTTTAACAACTATGTAAATTTAAATGAAAATATATTATCCAAATTATAGCTAGTAATAATAGTATTAGGGTCAAAACAATGGATATATTTCTTTTACTTAGATTTTTCTTTTTAATTAAAAATAAAAAACCAAATCCTACAAGAAAGAGTATAACAGTATAAAAAATAAATTCAGAGACATCTGGACCCCAGTATCCACTTCTGTATTCATTACCTTTTTCATCAATCCAAGAATCACAAGAGTAAATTGAAGAAAATAAAATTAACAAACATATAAATTTTAAAAATAACCTCATAGATAAATTGTAATTCATCATTTTATAAATTTTTATTAGTATTTCCTAATTCTTACTGACTTCAAAAATCATTTTATAGAAGCTATAAGTGATTATTCATTTTTAGAGTTATTACAAATTATTATTAATAAAATAATTTATTGTTGATTATGAATTCATACAACAAAGTATTAGATTTTGCAGGAGAGCATAAAAAATACGTAGAAAAAATTTCTTCTTTAACTGAGTTGAAAAATAAAACTATCTTAGATGTTGGTGGGGGAAGTGGTTTAGTTGCTCATTATCTAGCTGAACACAATCCAAAAGAGATTACAGTATTAGACCCTTCTCAAGATATGCTTGATAAAATCGAAACTAACTGTACAAGAGTTTGTTCCTCATTTCAAGATTTTATATCAAAGAAAAAATATGATATTGTAGTATGCATTGATTCTCTGCATCATCTCTCAGAGGGTTTTTCCAAACAAGAGGGAAGAGAAGAAGTGAAAAAAGGACTTAAGAAAATCCTAACATTGGCTAAAGAAAGAGTTATTATTATTGATCCAAATATCTATACATTAAAAGGAAAATGGATTGACATTCAAGAGAATTATCTACTTAGAATTAATGCTGAGTTTTTAGTTGAAAAAGATTATAATGAACTACTAAAAGATTATTCATTTAATCTAGAAAAATGGAGACACTATTATGTTGTTGTAGTTGATTTAAAAAAATAGGTTAATCAAATAATTCTAAATATTTTTTGTATCCTTTTTTCTCAAGCTCACTTTTTGGGATAAATTTAAGTGATGCAGAGTTAATACAATATCTCACCCCTCCTAATTCTTGTGGTCCATCATTAAACACATGACCTAAATGTGAGTCTCCTGTTTTTGATCTAACTTCTATTCTTTGCATACCAAAACTAGAATCGTTTATTTCTTTTGTCAAATCTTTATCTATTGGTTTTGAAAATGCTGGCCAACCACATGAGGAATGAAATTTATCCTTTGATGTAAACAATGGCTCACCAGTTGTAATGTCCACATAAATACCTTCTTCATTAGCCTTCCAATATTGATTTTCAAATGGCCTTTCAGTTCCATTTTCTTGAGTAACATAATATTGTTCTTTAGTTAATTCTTTTTTTAGTTCTTCTTTTGATTTTTTTATATATTTCATTTTTTATTCATACTTTGTACTCATCAAAAATGCGAGCAAAATACTATGCATTTTTGAGCTCTATTTTTTAAACAAAATAGAGTTTCATTTTCAATCCCTCCAATTTTTTTCAATAAACCCTTTTCTACCAGATCCAATAGAGTACATTTCATAATGATTTGGATTTTTATTTGAGTAGTCTTGATGATATTGCTCTGCTTTGTAAAAAATACCTAAAGGGATGATCTTTGTCATGATTTCTTTATTAAATTTTTTTGATTTTTCTAGTTCTTGTTTTGATTTAGTTGCAATTTCTTTTTGTACAGTATTATGATAATAAATTGCAGTTGTGTAATGAAATCCTCTATCTGCAAATTGTCCATCATCTTGTGTTGGATCTATATGTCTCCAGTATATAGTTAGTAGTTCTTCATAAGATATGATATTTGGATTAAATGTAATTTGCACACCTTCTCTAAATAATGTTTTACCAGTTGACACTATTTCGTAATTTGGTTTTAGTTCATTTTCCTTATCAGAGACATATCCAGAGACAACTGATATTACACCTTCTTTTTTTCTAAATGCATCCTCAGAACACCAAAAACAACCTCCTGCAAATGTTGCAATTTCAATATCTTTCTCCATAATTTATCTAGGACGTCTATTTTTATAAATGAACTCTTTAATAATAAAACTTATTTAAAATGAATACTAAACTATATAAATACTTTTTATGATTTTTTACTATGGAAAAACCTCAAAGCAATAATCCAATTTCACATTATGTTGATATGGTTCTTAATAGCGATGAGGCTTACAAAGAATTCTTACGAGTGCCGCTTGAGAGACAAGCAATGGTTTTTTTAGATTTGCCAGGTGATTTTCAAAAAAAATTTGGTGATGATTTATCAGTTAATTATATTTTATCATTATTTAAATTTTTAGACCCCGATGAAATTACTGATTTCCTACAGCATTTACCTGAAGAAAAACATAATCAGGTTGCTAAAAAATTAGATGAGAATTTAAAAGAAAAAGTAGATTATCTACTTAAATTCGATCCTAATTCTGCAGCGGGTCTTATGAATTTAGATTACGTTATTGTTTTCAAGCACTCAAAAGTTGAGACTCTCTATAATAAATTGAAAAAGACTTATGCTAGAAAAAAAACAACACCTATTGTTTTAGTTAGAGATAAGGAAAATCACTTAATTGGCCATATTCCTTTTGAGCATTTCATTTTACATAGACCTCATTCTTTAGAACATGTAATTGAAGATATTCCATTTGTATATTATGATGAACACTATGATGATGTTATTAAAAAATTTAATTCAACAGATCATAAAAATTTAGTTGTAGTTGATTATGAGAATCATATTTTAGGTGTTATTGAAACAAATGACTTGTTAAAAAGAATTGAAGAGAGTACAACAGAAGATGTATATGGTCTTGCAGGAGTAAATAAGGAAGAGGATATTTTAGATAGTGGTTGGTCTAAATTTAAATCTCGGTATTTGTGGTTAATTTTAAATTTATTTACAGCATTTTTAGCAGCAGGAATTGTTTCACTTTTTGAAGATACTTTAACTAAATTAGTTTTGCTTGCAGTTTATATGCCAATTATTGCTGGAATGGGAGGTAATGCTGCAACTCAGACATTGGCAGTTGTTGTTAGGGGAATATCAACTCACGAAATTGATGCTAAAACTAAATTAAGAGTATTAGGTAATGAGCTTTTTGCCGGAACGCTCAATGGTTTTGTTAACGGAATAATAGTTGCAATTATCGCGTACTTTTGGAACGATATGCCAATGCTTGGAGTAGTTGTTGGATTATCTATGGTAATTAATTTATTCATTGCCGGTTTTTTTGGAACAATTCTACCTTTTATCTTAGATAGATTCAAAATAGATCCAGCAGTTGCAGCAACTGTATTTGTAACAACAGCCACAGATGTGGTTGGTTTCTTTGTTTTCCTAGGTCTAGCAGAGATATTGTTGTTATAATAGAGATATTGTTGTTATAATTATTAGAGCTTGAGTGAAACGAAACTCTAGCTGTGGGTGGCTTCAGCAGAAGCACGTTGCGGTTCTTTGTATTCTTAGGTCTAGCAGAGATATTGTTGTTGTAAAATCCATTCGACCAAAAATCTATGATTTTTGAGTTATTAGAATTAGTAGAACTAGTTGTTTTATTGTTTTATCTAGTAGTAATATTTTTAAATGCGTTTTGACATTATTTCTTATGTCATCAATGAGTTCATTATTTTTAGAAGAACAAATTCTTATTTTAGCACAAAAATATAAAGATAATAATTACAATCATTTTCTACTACAATATATTGATCCTTCTAAAAATACTATTGATTTATTTTCTTTAAGAAAAGAAGTACCAATTAATCTACGATCATCATTTAAAAATACTTTACTACACACTTACGATGTTTTATCTATCCACTATAGTAGAACTGAGGGTAAAAGAAAACTATCACATTTAACAGAGGGAAGTCCAGAATCATTTGGCTTCCCATCTAAATTTTAATTATTCAATATTATTTTCTCTAATATATTCAAGTGGTTTTTTCTTTAAGATTGGCAATATACTTAGGTATCCAATAAAGAGTATTGTTAAAATAGTTATTCCAATGTAGATGAATCCTTCAACTATGAGAAATGAAAATGTTATATCAAGTAGATACGAACTCACAAGAAAACTAATAGTCATTGCAAATATTAGAGCAAATAGAGATGAAATTATTGCTAATATCATATACTCAATAATAAATATCTTTCTAATAAATGAAGTATTTCCTCCTACTAATTTGTAGTAAATACTTTCTTTGAGTCTTTCTTCATGGGTTGCTAAAATTGACGAAATCAGTATTAGAATTCCTCCGATGAGTGAGAATACTGTAAAAAATGATGTAATTGATGAAAGTTGCCCAATAATATCTCCTATTGTCTTAGCTGTTGTCTCTCCATTAATAGTTGTAACTGAGGGAAATTCTTTTGCAATTTGTGTTTGAAGTGGGTTAATTTCACTAGAATTGACTCTAAGTGTTGCAAAGAGAGTTTGAGGAGCATTTTCTAATACTTCTTCTTCAAATGTAAAATAAAAGAATGCACCTATTCCTTGTTCAACTCTTGATCTAATACTTACAATTTCTGCTTCAATTTCAATTCCTTGAACTAAAAATACTAATCTATCCCCAATACCTACTCCCATTCTTTGAGCAATTTCGTCCATTGCTGATACTTGAACAACATTTTTATTCCATGTATCTACAAATATTGAATTACCCTCAGTTAATAATTCACTATCTAAGACTTTATCACCATAAGTTATACTAAATTGTCTTGTAATTCTATCTCCTTCAGGTAATGAGTCTTGAATAATTTGAGTATCAACACCATTAATTAAAATAACAGGAGCTCTAATGATTGGGAAAATTGTTGCATTGTGACCTTCCTTTTCTAGAAACTGAGAAAAGTTATTTTTTTCATTTCCAGGAATATCGATGATAAACATATTTGGAGCATCTTGAGGAAAACTAGTAATAAATTGATTTTGAAGATTAGTTTCAATAAATGTTAGTGAAAATATCAATGTTAGCGAAATACTCAGCGATGTGATAATTAATAATGTTTTATTTCCAATTCTAAAAAGACCTTTAATTGCTAATTTTAATGAGTATAATTTTGTATGTAATCCTATTTTTTTTACAAAGTATAATATTGATGAGACGAATAAGAAAGTAATTATTACAAGAGATACTATTCCAAGTAAAATATACAATCCTGTAGTTAAGTTTTCTAATTCAATAAAGATAAACATAGCAAAGAATATTACAATCATACTATAGTAAGGAAGCAAATCAAAAAATCTTTGTTCATTAGAATCTTGTTTTCTAAATATGTCAGTAGGTGAGATATGTTTTAGCTTACTAATTGGGTAAAGTGTAAATAGTACTGATATTCCTAATGCAAGGAAAAAACCTTTAAGAGTTGCAGATAAACTTAAACCTATTTGAATACCTTGAGGTAATATTGATTTTAACACATAAGGGAAGAGTAACATAAAAAGCCAAGCAAATAACATTGCAAAAATAAAGCTAATGCCTGCAAGAACTAAGACAGTTTTGAGATAAAATGTGACAAGTGATGAATCTTTAGTTCCAAGGACTTTTTTAATTCCAATTGTTTGTTTTAACGATGAAAGATATGATGAAAGAGTTGATGTTAATCCAACACCGGTTATGAAAATAATAAATATTGAAATTAATTTAATGAAAAACAAAAAATTTGTTGTAAAACTTTGAAGTGTAGATCCATCTTGATAATACATATCTACATCTTCTCTTTCTTGAGCAGCAGAATTTAATAATTCATATATTTCTAGTGATTCTTCATCGGAGCTTGTTTTAATTGTTGTAGAATATTCAACTCTACTTCTACTTCCTATTAAACCTGTTTCATTGATATTTTCTATAGGTAGAAGTATTTTAGGACCGAGTGAGAATAAATTTAATGGAGAGTCAGGTTCTGAGATTAACACATCTTGTATTGTAAATTCTACTTTTCCTATTTGAATATTATCTCCTATTTTAAGATTTAACTGAGTTAGTAAATTCTCCTCTACAATCACATTGTAGGGTTTTAATTGATACTGTTCTCCAGATAAAAGTTCAATTGAACCATAAAGAGGATGCTGAGGTTCAACTGCTTTTATTTGAGTTAAAAGAGAAGAGTTTGTTTTGTTAGCATATGTAATTGAAGTGAATTCAAGTCTATTTGATATTATTACATTATACTTTTGTTCAACTTCAAGTAATGCTTGAGTTAAATTACTTGAAAATTCTCTATTTGTTTCAATAATTATATCTCCTCCAACTAATGTCTTAGAATCTTGGTTAATGTAGTTTTCAGTACTATCTGCTAGCGAATCAACTGAGATGAATATACCTAAAGAAAAAAGAAGACATAAACAAAATAAAATTGCTTGACCTTTGTAGAAAAAAAGTTCTTTGAAAATCTGTTGTAGTTGTTTCATTTTATTTATTTATTTATTATTTTTATCAGAAATTATTTTTCCATCTTTTACTTCTATTACTCTTTGTGCAACTTTTGCAATTTCAGGTTCATGAGTTACAATGATTAATGTTTTTTGTTCTTTTTTATGAAGTTCTTGAAGAAGTTCAATTATCTGTTTTGAATTTTTGGAATCTAAATTCCCTGTAGGCTCGTCAGCAAATAATATTTCAGGATCATTTACTAATGCTCTAGCAATTGCAATTCTTTGTTTTTCACCACCTGAGAGCTGTATTGGATAATTGTTTTTTCTATGACTCATACCTACGGCATTTAGTAGAGAATTAATTTTTTTAGATTGATTTTTCCCTGCAATTTGGGAGGGTAGTTCAATATTTTCGTATGCATTTAAAGAAGGTACTAGAAAAAATGATTGGAATATAAATCCTATTTTTTTATTCCTGAGTTCTGAGAGTTGGTTTTCATTTAGTGAGAATACATCTTCCTTATCTAGGATAACTTTTCCAGAACTAGGGTTATCAAGTCCTGCGATGATACTTAGCAATGTTGATTTTCCAGAACCAGAAGAACCAATTATTGCTACAAATTCTCCTTTTTTTACTTCAAAACTAATCCCTTTTAAAATTTGAATTCTTTTATCTTCGGTTTTGAAATCTTTAGTAATATCTTTTATAGATAGAATTGACATAGTAATGTAGAGTTAATTATGTTTATAAGTTTGAGTATTAACAGTTCAGATATAAACAATAAGTTTTTATAATATTGAAGTTTAAGTTTTTTAATTTTGAGACTTAGAATATTTTTGTTTGATTTTAAGTTTACTTCCCTTAAAAGTTCTTGGTCTTTCGGTTTTACTTTAATATGAATTTCTTTAAAAGGAAATGGACATGATGGTTATAATATGTACAGAAGAACTGGATATCCAACGAACATTGAGCCAAACTTGGAACTTAACCCAGGTGCGTTTATAAGATCGTTCTTTTATCCAGCTAACGCTGCTAACACAAACTCAGCTTTATCACAAAAACAGAATGTTACTGGTCAAGTTTTTTGGGATACTAACCCAGCTTCACCTGGATTTCCTGTTGGAAACTAATTAAAAAAAAGAAAAAATGAAAAAAATAAGTTTATATTTTTTAATTGCTGCAACTGTATTTTTTACTAGTTGTGAAAGTGATGACAAAGTTGTTTTAGATATAATAGATGGTGTTACAAGTAGTGCCATTCTTAGAACTAGAAGTATCGAGAATGGAACCTACAATAGGTTTGACACAACATCAATATTTTCTGTAACTGTTGAAGAACAAGATGTTGAAAATGGTGCTTTGTTATCTTCAGTAGATGTTTTAGTATCTTTCAAAGACAACAAGGACGATGGTGTTGATAACACTAAAGCAGAAACTGCATATTCAACTATTGCTGGCAGTGATTTCACTGTTGGATCTAGAGGTCTTCCAGAAGTAAATTTTACAGCTACATTAGCAGAGGCATTAGCAGCAGTTGGTTTAGTTGATGGACAATATGATGGTGGCGACACTTTCAACTTTAGATTTGTTCTAAATTTAACAGATGGCACTTCTTGGTCAGCAGCGAACGGTAATGGTAACATTACTGGCGGATCCTATTTTAGTTCTCCATACCAATATACTGTTGGTGTAGCCTGTATTCCTGTAACGCCAGTAACTGGCACT
>CAKZOW010000030.1 GCA_937138345.1 uncultured archaeon
TCATCTACTAAACTACCAAAATCTAAAAATTCACCACTTATTTTCTTTCTATCAATTAAGGAACGTGGTCCATTCCTATCAAATTCAGAAACTCTACTAAAAGAAAGTCTTAAATCTGTAATTAAATTATTATCAATCATTGCATCATCTAACGTCATATATTTTTCCTATTTAATAACCAAGGTTATCATACTCAACTTCAATTTCATTAATTAAAGCATCTTGTACTTCATTTAAAATAGCATATTCAATACTATCTTTATTCATGTCAATCATTTTTCTTTCAACTAATAGTCTTGCACTATTAATATTATCTTGTTTAATAAAAGTGTTAAACTTTTCAAGATCTTGTTCTCCTAAAATTGGAGCTACTATTTTTATTAATTTACTCATTATATGTTTTTAAAAAAATTTAATATATACACCGTGATTTTCTTTATCAACAGTGTACCAATTTTCTGTTCTTAAATTATCTTCATTTGGTAATTCTCCATTTATAGTCATAGGTATTGGAAATACATATTTTACATTATCATCCTCTATTATATCATGAGATGTCAACAAATCTTGTATTAATTCTACACTATTACTAAAGTCAAAAAGAGCTTTACTCTTTCTAACATGGTGATAACCTATAAATATAGGATTTCCTTTACCAATCATCATTTCTTCAAACTTACTTCTAAGTTTTTCTATTTCATTAGGTCTATTAGGATCTACATAACCTTTAACTTCTTTCTTTCTCGAGTTAAAATGTTGTATCCCTAAACTTCTAATATAGCGTGATACTGTAGGTGAATGAAATATTCCCCTACTAGTTTTTACTTTACTATTTTTTAAACTTGGGACTGAACCTTCTATAAATATCATAATTGTATTAATTCATAATCCTTATAATCTAATAACTCAAGTTCCTCTTTAATTCTTTCTTCAGAATTAATAGAATTAGCAACTTCTAATTCTGTTACAACAACTAAATCTATAGCTTGAGTATCTATATCATAAACTGTTATAGTTTTCCAACCTGTAGTTTCTTCAAAACCATCAATATTTTCTAGTTGTTTCTCTACTACATAATATAAATTCATCATATTATTTTATTTTAACATGACTGATCGCAAGGTGACCATCCACAAGTTTTACATTCAGTTGGTGAATAACCACATTGTTCATAAGCGTCACCATCTACAGTTTCTTCACCACAATCTGGACATTCTCCATCTATTTCACTTCTACTATAACCTGTTCCATCACAACACATAATTATTCATTTTTATTTTCAGTTCTACAAATACCACATACTTGGTTACCATTTTTAATAGCATCCATTTTAGGTATATGTGTTGTTTCCTTATTACACTTTTTACATAGTAAATCTTTTAATTTAACTTTCTTCATCCTATAAATATTTTTAAAGTTTTACCATCATCTTGTAATTGTAATTCTACATTTTTACAATTATGTTTCGTAAAAACTCTTCCTATTGGTTCATCTTGATGATTAATTACTTCAACTCTTGTTACTTTATCTGTTTTCATTATTATACCATTCTATAAATTTTATACAAGCTTCATATACAGCTTGTATCTTACTTTTAGTAAATATATCAACTTCAATATTTTTAAAAGTACTACTTTCAGATGAAGACCATATATAAATTGTAGGTTGTTCTATTTGAAAACTAGCTACAACATCCATCTCTTCAATCTTCTCAACAACTTGCATAAGCCAATCCCAAGACTCATTAAATTTTAATTCATTTTGTCTCCAAATTTCATTATTATATTGTTTATTTCTTTTATAAACAATTAAATAAGAATCCATATAGTCATAGGTAAAACCCATAAATTTTGCTATAATAGGATTATACACAAGACTATATTCTTTACCAGTTAATACACTCACTTTTTTATTATTTTTATTCATATTTCCAAATATAATTTTTATAACTTTTTAATTTACTTTTACAACAATTATGAATATTAGCCATATCATACCCTAAAGTATCTTTAATATCTGCTGAACATCTCCAATTAGTTATAAAATCCATTGAACGAGTATATTGATTTATACTACGTCTATTTCCTCTTCTTTTTGATTTAATTAAAGGACTAATTCTTTTACCATTATCATAATCTTTTTTATAAAGCCATTTATATTTACGATTACTAATATATTGTCTTTCTCCCTCGTTATAACTACTTGATTTTCTTATTGTAGCAGCAGAAGCTCCAGTTTTATTAATAGCATCTATAATTTTATTAAAAGTTTCAATAATATTACCATTTAAATCAAATTGTATTACAGGAATACCATCTCTTCTACATATCATATCGCCTTCTGGTAAAATATTATAACCTCCCATCTTTGTAAGACAGTTAAATTGACTTATCCAATAAGTTTCTCTATTTCTTATAAAAAATTCTTCTTTACTTCCAATAATATAACTTTCTAAAATTTCATATTTAAAATTTTCTCTACCGTATTTTTTAATAGCTCTTTTAATAGGATTATTTGAATAATCATTAAAATGATGATTAAATCTGTTCCTAAATGAGTTTATAGTAGAACCAATATATATTTTATTAGAAGGACTAGTTAATTTATAAATACCTATACTATCTAATAGTATATCATCTATTTTTGTAATTTTTGAATATCTTGTTTTTTTCATATTGCAATATACAAAAAATAAACAAGAATTCCTAATTAAATGGTAATTATTTTACCAATTCACAATAAAATCGATCCCATTATTTTCTTCTATTATTTTATTAATATCATTAAAATGTGTACAATTCCAATCAACACCTTTTTTAACAGCATCACTTGGGTTTATAAATTCTAATATATAATTATTCTTTTCATTTATATATTGTTTAAATGATTGAGCTTGATTACCCCATAAACAATATATAATGCCTGTATTATAATCGCTAAGAGACTTTAATAAATATTTAATAAAGTAACTCCAGTAAAAAGAATGACTTCCTTCTTGACCTTTAATTGCGCTTAAAGAACTATTTAATAATAATACACCTTGTTTAGACCAATCATCTAAACTATAATCCATAAAATATAATCCATTTTTGACATTATTAGTAATACAGTTTTCTATTTTAGTAAGGGGTTCACTTATGTAAACCCCATGTTTTTCTTCATTAGCAAATGCAATACCAGTATCTTTATCATTAGCATAAGGATTATCTCCTAATATAACAACTTTTAAATCTTTATAATTAGTATTAGTAAATGGTTTGAAGATATCTCTTTTAACAGGAAATACCTTCTTACCACTTTTATACTCTTCATTAATAAATTTAATTAGTTTATGCATATATTTACTATCTAATAAATCATGTTTTAATAAATTATACCAAGTATTAAATACTTGTTTTTTAATAGAATTATTCATTTTCTTCAACATTATCTAAAAATCCAAAATTTTCTGCTACATCTGCTTCTATATTACGATCCCTAATTAATTGTTCTAATCTTTTTTGTACATCATCTAAATATTGAGATTTAAAAATGTTTTTTTCTAAATTAAAATTATTATTTTGAATAGGGTTATTCCAATTTACACCAGAATAACTTGAAATAGCAGATTCATCTCCTTTAATATTACCTTGACAATTTTGAGAATAAGTAGATTCAATTCTACTTCTTATATAACTATTAATTGAAGAATATAATCTATATTTATCATCACTAAATATATCTATATTGGAATAAATACTTTTTTCCATTATAGATTGTAAACTATGACCTTGTAAAGTACTTTTATAATTACTTAGTATATTAGTAGTATTATCTTTAACAAAATTAATAATATTACTACATATAATTACATAATTAAGAACTTTATTTACTTCAAAAGTAGGTGTATGAATTCTAAACTCAACAGTTTGTTTATTATCAAAAATTAATGGAATTACATTACACCATAAATAACGAGTACCAACTTGCCATTTTCTATTACCTCTAGGATCTGAAGGATGTCCATCAACATCATCTAATGAAGAATGATTACCTTTAAAACTAACTCCTTGAGATAAATATTTAAATAAAACATCAAAATTATCAACAATATTACTTTTATCAATAACTTTATCCATTTGATTTAATAAAATATCCGTTGGTATTTGTTTAGTATAATCATTTTGTTTAACTCCAAAATTATATTTTTTATATAATGGAAACATACTATACATATCATCTTGAATATGTATTAAAGTTCTATATAAAGCTAATATAAATTCCATTGTTCTAGGAATACCGCCTATATGCAAATGTAATGCACAACTATCATCATAAGAAGTTCGTTGTTTTAATAAATTACAAGAATTTACTATTGCTTGTAATCCTTTTTTACCAAATAAAGGAATTGTTACATACTCAATACCAGAAATACTACCATCTCTTAATGGTATTAATCCTAATGGCTTTGATAATCTATCAGGAATATTTCCTCTAGTGGTTTCAAATTCTAAACCAAAACTTAAATCTCTAACAACACTTCCATATTTTTCAATTGTTGAATTAAGTTGAATATCATTATTATTATAATCATCAATATAGTTTACAATAACATCTTTACAATTATAAGGCAAACTTCTTTTGTAATTAGAACTTGGTCTAACTTTTTTATTAAAATTAATTGCTTGCATATCATTTATATCATAAAATATACCATCTTTAAGTTTCTCTCTAAACTTATTAGTAGATTTAAAAATGTCTGCTGACAAACTTATAATTTTATCACCTCCACTATAAACATAAACATTTTTAAATTTAACAGGTGTAAAATAACCATAAACTAACTTATTATCAACTATTTCGACTACTCCATTTGCTAAATTAGTGTGATTTTTAATAACATATTGTTCTTTCTCATAATCATATGTTATATAACCAGTTTCAATTCTATAATACTTATCATTAATATAATAACAATCACCAGAATCTTTTACATTAATATCTCCTATAATATAATAATCACCTCCAATTCTACGACAGTCTTTTTTTTCTCTAATAACACCATTAATGGTAGTTACTTC
>CAKZOW010000031.1 GCA_937138345.1 uncultured archaeon
ATAAAGAAATTAAAGTGTTATCAAAAGATGGTACAGCACCTGCATCAGGAGCACCATTTTATGTATTACAAAAAACAAGTGGTAAAGCATCTAAGAATTTAAATTATGAATTCACAGATGTTATTAATCCAAACAAAGTAGAAAGTGTAACATTAGGAGCTTACACACCTGCTGTAGCTAAAGTAGTTACAGTAAGTGGATTTACAGTAGCACCTAGAGTTAATACTACTTACGAAGTATTAGTAAGAATCTTAGAAGACGGTGGTTCGTTATCAGTTGAAAACTTTAGAATTCTTAATGGATTTTATGTTACTGGGGATGATGTAACTGGTGTTACTAATGATATTATTATAGATGGTATAATCTCAAACTTACAAAAAAGTCAAGAGAAAGAAGGTTCTGATAGTTTTACTTTTGTAAAATCTGGAACAAGTATTGTAGTTACTGAAGTATTAAAAGATAGTGATCCAGCTAGAGATATTGCTGATCCAGTAGTATTTGAAGTACAAGCTTATATTAAAAGTAATAACCCTAATCCAGCAACTGGAGCAATTTCAGTTTATAGTGACTTAACATCAACTGTAACAACTGCTGGTAATGTAGGAGTTGGAACAGGTAAAGGTATTGCTAACTATGAATGGTTTACTAAAGGGTATAAATATGAAGTATATAGAGATACAGGTTATCCTGCTAACTTTAATACTCCATATTATGCACAGGATCAAACTAAGACATATAATGTTATTAACATTAGTTACTTTTCTGAAAATAATGTAGTTGGTGTTGAGAAACAATATAAACAACTTACTATTGCAGTGGATGCTACGAGTGTAGCTGCTACAAATGCTGTATTAGCTGATTTAAGAACTGTAATTAGTTCAACAGCTATTCCAGCAGATTTATAGTGTAATACTATAATAAACACAATTAATCTAAAGGGGTTGAGTATCATAACTCTTCCCCTTTTTTATTTCCAAAAAATATGATATCAATAAATATATTACAAATACCTTCTGATAGAAAAACTATAGATGTATCAGTAGAAACTTCAGTAGGTAATACTATTGATTCCGCTATACTATGGACAGATTCTACATTTAAGGATTATACAAAAGCTATTGACTTTTCTAGTAAACTTGAAGGTATTAATAATAAAGAAGTATTTTCTATAGAAATAGGTGATACTAATGAAACAGATACATTTGATGGGATTTATTTTATTGAATTTACTTCTACAAATATAACAGCTGCGGATGATACTGAATGTACAGATTGTAATGATTTTGTAGTGTTAGGGGTTGTTGCTAATTTAGGTTATTTTCAAGAATGTTTATTAGAAGATATTTTAAAAATAAATTACAATACTGAAGATGTTATTAATAGTAATTACGTAAATAATGTAATTAATACTAAAGTTCTATTAGATGCTTTATGTATAGCTATTAAATTTGGTTATTATGAGGAAGCAATTGATTTATTAACAAGTTTAAGAAAAATGTGTAAAAATAATAATGGTTGTATAAGTTGTAATAGTTTAAAAACTCCTATATTTAAAACAGGATTAAATTTTGGTATATTAGATAATAATATGATGATAATATAATGAATGAAATTAAAAATGGAAAAATATTAGTAGCCAATTCTATAAATTTATTAAATTATGCTAGAATGTATGGTGAGTTAAATTTAAAAAATATTTATTTATTAAATATTATAAATGAATTAACTACTAATTGTAATAGTGCTAATTTTGAAGAAAGACAATGTTTAACTACATTATATAATTATATACGATATAATAATGCACAGAAAAGATATAAAATCATTTAATTATATAAGTACATGTAAAGATTGTAATAATACATCTTTAAAAATTGTTAATGAAATTCCTTATGTAGGAGATTCATCTGTTACAATTATTGATGATTATATATTTAAAGAATCTGATTTTACAACAGATTTTACAACATCGGATGGGAGCATTGCTGAAACCGTTAGAATACTAACATTACCATCAATAGGAATTATCTTATTTAATGGTGTTACAATAACAAACAATTTTGAATTTAATATAAAAGATATAAATAATCTTGTATATATAATGACTAATAAAACTAGTCCTATAATGGAATCATTTTCATTTAGAACAAGTAATAATAATTTAAATAAATATTTTAGCAATATGGCTACATTTACCTTTAATATAAATGCTTATGTGAATTTACCTCCAACTTCTGTTGGTGATAATTCTATAACAATTGACAACGCTTCAACATATACTTTTACAGTAGCAGATTTTACAACAGCTACTACACCGGCATATTCAGATCCTGAAGGAGATAATGCTGCAAATTTAAAAGTATTAACACTTCCTGTTGATGGGACTTTACAATTTAATAATATAGATGTTACTTTAAATCAAATAATTCCTTTTGAAGGTGCTACCAGCATTACATCAGGAGCTTTAAAATATATAGCATCTCAATCAAATACCGCTGCTGATGTAGAAGATTTTACATTTGAGATATCAGATTCAGGTTCAAATACTTTTGTAGGATAATAATGGCTACATTTACAATAAATATAAATAAGGAAGTTACTCCTATAGTAGGATGTAATAACCAAGTAGTTCCTAATCAACCTTTAGGAATATATGAGACTATTTTTGAATTAGGAACAAATACAGGAATAACAGGTATAAATTATGACGCTTTTGCTGCGCCTGATAGATTTCAAATTGAATACAATGGTGTTATTGTAGCGGACTCTAAATATGTAGGTTATAGTATAAGTGGAAATCCACCTACTTACTCCCCTCTTATCAATACTTTTAACAATTTACCTATTTATACTTATAATGGTACAGGTTATGTTAATAGTGGTAATACTACATCAGTAACTGTAGTACAAGGAGATATAGCAAATGGTACAACTGAACCTACAGCAGGTTCTGGTAGTTTAACTTTTAATAAGACAAATGCATCACCTACAACTATGAAAGTTATCATAATTTCTCCTTTATCAGGAACAGGTTGGTCATTATCAAGTATTTGTCCTACAGTATCACAATAATTTAATAAATAAAATAAAAATAAAATGGCTTTATTTACATTTAATATAGATGCTTATATTAATTTACCACCATCACAAGTTGGTGATAATAATATAACTATACCAAATGCTTCAACGCATACATTTACAAGAGCAAATTTTACAACAGAAACCATTCCACAATATACAGATCCAGAAGGTGATGCAGCTAATAATTTAAAAATATTATCTCTACCTTTATCAGGAATATTAAAATTAAATGGTGTTAATATAGTTATTAATCAAATAGTAAGTTTTTCAGATATAGATTCAAGTCTATTAATATATGAATCTAATTCTGCTACAACGACAGCTCATTCATCTACTTTTAATTTTGAAATATCTGATACTGGTTCTAATACATTTGTTGGATAAAAAATAAAAAATATGAATTGTACAGATATAGAATTAGAAGCTGCAGAATTAAAAATGACTATAAAAAGTTGTACTGTACTTAAAGCTTCTCAGTTAAGAAGAATGGTCGAATTAATAGAATTATTAGACCAATGTAAATGTAACTGTGATGGAACTAAAAATTACCCAGAATTTTCCTCAATAGAAGAGGCTACAGCAGCTTTAGGAGTAGATAGAGAATTTTTATGGTCACAAACTAATTTAGATGGTGTACCTTCTCCTAGAGGGTCTCAAATAGGTTTAACAAAAAATAATTAATAAATAAATAAATAGATAAATAGATAAATAAATGGCAATTTTACATTCAAATGGGATAATGACAGTAAGTTCAATCCCTACTCACACACCTGTATTAGGACAGGCAAGAGTTTGTGTCTTGAAAGATACATTAACTTTTTATTATTATAATGATAATACAACTTCTTGGCAGACAGTTCCTGCAGATTTGGTTGTTACTGCATTACAAAGTGTAACAGGTACAAATGTTGATAATACAGACCCTCTTAACCCTGTTGTTAATTTACAATCTGCTACTCAAACTGCAGTAACAGATACAGGAAGTAATTATACTGGAACAAATGTTGAAACTATATTAGCAGAAATAGCTACTAAATTTTCAGGATTAGTTCATACTGCTATTACAGATATTAATCTTATAGCTACAGCTAATGCTAATGAATACAGTGTAGAAATTACTTGGACAGATGAAGATGGTAATATAAATACTACTACAGATGCAACTCCTGTTGTAATTGCAGGTTTAGGTACAGCAGTACAAACTGTAACAGATTCTAATAGTATTGATTTTACTAAAACAGGAACAGATATAAAAGCTGATTTAAAATTATCAGCAACACAAACAGGAGCTACAGTTACTATAGAATCAGATGGTTTAAGAATAGTAGTAGATGATGAAACTGAACCTACAGGATATGTTTCAAAAACAGTAGCAACAGCAGCATTAGGAGCAGGTAAGAAGTTTCAATACTTAGCAGCAAATTTAGATGGGGCAGTAGAAGGTACTGTAGCTTGGACATAATAAACAAATAAACAAATAAATAAATATGGCACACATAAATAATTCAGGTTATGCTAATGTAGATACAGATCCAAATTCTATATCTACATTACAATCTGGACATAAAATAAAATTAGCTATTCTTAATGATGGTTCAAAAATGTGGAAATTTATAGAGTCTAATTCAACAGGTAATAAATGGGTTGAAATAGACACAGTAAACTCTGAAAGTCCATTAAGCAATCCTAACGGAACACCTGCAACAAGAAGTAGTACAGATATTAATTATATGGGTGGTAATTTTGGTATTGGTGTAAATCCAGAAAGTAAACTGCATGT
>CAKZOW010000032.1 GCA_937138345.1 uncultured archaeon
GGTATATTTTCTATACTTGTCATGAGTAGTCTTTTTCTCTGATTAAATGCTTTAAACCATTCCTTTGAATGTATTTAGTAACACTGTTAAAATTATATCTTTGTTGATGCCTTGTAAGCTTGAGCCTCCAGGTTTTCTTATTCTTGAAGTTAGCTTTGTACCAACTCTTGCTCCATACTAATTTAACTGCTAAACCATTAGTTGCTAAATTATTATGATAAATTGTTTTACCAAGTTCTTTAGTTAGCTTAAAATCAATCATTCTCTTCTTGCTAGGTTTGAAAGTCATAAACTGTAAAGTACCTAACCTACTAGGTAATACAACTTTTTTACCAGTCATAATTAACTTCTCCACTAGTTTTGCATTAGCTAATTTAATGATCTCCATGTATAACTTCTTGTCTACATATAGACCATGTGCTGGTTTCTTATATGGATAAGTATCATATGATTTAGTAGTAGTTATTCTTTTATCTTGCATTTAAATCTGATTGTGCATTGTTAGAATTATCTTCTGTTATAATACCACCTAATATTTGCTGTCTAGCCATTTCATACATAGGAATACTTAACCATGAATCTATAGGAAAATTAGAAGTATCTACATCAAAACAAGAAGTTGGTGTAGCTACATCATTCTCACATCCACAAGTACTAGTAAATGTATGCATAGATAATTCTACAGGATCTTCCGGAAGTATTTTAACTATAAAGCTTTTAATTCTAAAGTCAGCATTATAAACAACTAATTTGTTATTGATTATATCCCATGAAGTTTTCTTCTTTAGAGTTTTATAATACTTTAAATATTTAGATGTAGTACTAGTCCCTTTAGGAAGTTCATTATAATCACCGTCCATTACCTTTAGAAACAATGAATACTTATTTTGAAGTGACTTAGGTAATTCTTGTTCAGAAACTAGAACCTTACATTGTAAGTCAGTACAACCACATTCTACAGGTACTCCTGGAACCATACTTAAACATAAGGTCATAAAGTTGAAATCACTAACCATTCTATGCTTATCTAATTCTCTTTTAAGTAATACTGATCTAGCATCTAATAATTTCTTATATAAATACTTATCTGAGTATATACTATCATCAGAAGTTTGTCTAAGTTGCATCCTTAGATCATCTACATGTGCTGCTATTGTTTTAAATTCACTCATAATATGGTAATAGTTTGTGTGTTAAATCTGGTATTTCAAATGTTTGGTATAATTTGTCATCTTTCTCTTTAAGCCAAATAACTGTCATTGATTCTACTTCTAGATCAGTCATTTCTTCTATAAGCATTTTATATAAATTAAGTTGTAAGTAATAATGATGTAGAGCATGATCTAGTAAATCAGTAAAAGGTTCAAGCATTGTTTTACCTTTATAATTATTAAAAAGGTCTCTATTTGTCTTATAATCAGCCACTTTGACCTTGCCTGTCTCAGTATTATATAGAATAATATCTCCAGTTCCTGAGTAGTTTAGAGACGGTGAATACATTTGTAATTCTAACTCTAATACTACATACTTTGGATCTAAATCCTTCCAGTATTTAACTATTGCTTCTTCTTGTTTACAACTAGGTTCCGGTAGATTAGGATACTCTTCCCCAAATAAATGAACTCTGGTTCCACTCTCACAAGCTTTATCTGAGACAGCTTTCCATTCAGCTTTTAAATCCTCAGCTGTCTTAGGTTTCTCAAAAGGATTTTGCTTATTCCATTTTTTAGCTGAGAATGGTGCAATACCATCAGCATCAAAAGGTTCATAGAATTTCTTAAGTTGAGTTGAGAGAGATATATATTGTCTATCTCCTACAAAATAACTATGTTCTTCCTCATTAAATACGAGATCCTTAAAGGTTTCTCTTACTTTTCTTCTTATCTCCTCAATTTGCATTTTGCAAATATAAGCTTAATAATTAACTATTAAAGTATTTATAAGACTAAAAATTAAAAAGGAGAGCAGATCCTAAGAAAAGCTCTCCTAAACAACCAAGAAAAAAGAAAATTGTTATACAAGTGTATTTAACTTGTTTATTATTTTTTCAGCTATACAAGTATCATAACAACTAGAATCTTGTATTATACATAAAGTAGTTAACAAGTTTCTAGCTAGTATTATATTAGCTAATGTTTTTGTAGTATCTAAATTCATACAAAGTAGAGAATCGTACTTTGCTGCTAGTGATACAAGTTTACATGAGAACTTTACTCTAAATTGATTTATACATTGTTGTGTCATAATTCTTTATTTTGCTACTACTGCTATTGAAATTATTCCTACTATTCCTATTACTCCTCCTGTGATATTACCTACCCCAAACCATAGTAAATTATTCATTCTAGATCTATACAGTTTATTATTAGCTTTCACTAATTGAAGTGATAAGTCTTTATTAACTACTCCTTGAATTTCTTTATCCTTAATATGCCTGTTAAGTTCTTTCCTAGCTAGTGCTAGTTTAATACCTAGTTCATCTGTTATTCCATAATACACTTGTAAAGCACTGTCTGTTTTTAATGCTACGTATTGTACTTTAGCTAGTTCAAATTTAAGGGAATCTTCTGTTATACTCTGAGTTAATCCAGTTTTGCATACTGTCATTAGAAAAGTCAATACCAGGATTTTTAATAAGTTCTTTAAGTTCTTCATGTTTCTTTAGTTGTTCCTCAATTATAATGTCAGATTGTTCCATACTTCTTTCAAACTCCTTTTGTTTAGTTTGTTCTATAAAGATATCTAATTCTGATTGCTTTTCTATTAACTCTATCTGAGCTTCTTCATTCTTCTTACTGGATCTAGATAGTTGTATTGATAGAAATGTGATAACTATGAATAATGCTAATGCAAATACTACTATTAGTATCAATTTCCAATATATTTTAATTATGTCTATCATTACCAAAAGTTATACCATGAACTATTATCCCAAAGAGAAAGTCTATTTTGCTCTCTTAAATCTATATGTAAGAAACCATTATATAGACCTATCCCATTTACACCTATTTTACCCTGTTTCCTTAGCTTCCTTACAACTGAATATAGTTTTCTAGGTGTATATCCCTTTACTGTGATATCAGCTGCCATACCCTTTATATGGTATGAATTCCTTTTACCACCTATTTTCTTATTGTGCTCAGGAGATCTATATGCTGAGTTTATATGAATAGGTTTTTTTATGTAATCCCTAATTACTTGTAGGTCCTCTGCTAACTCTTTTATATTCTTAAGTACTTCTGGAGGCATTTGACTTCCATCTTTACTTTGAAATTCAATAAGGTTAAAATTAGTCGTTAAATTCATCTTCTTCTATTTGTTGTTCTTTAACTATTTCCTTACTAAATAAGTTTTGTAGCTTCTTTGGTAAGAATGATGCAAATTTCTTAAGTAAATTTCTATTAGTAACTTGTTCAATGTTTTCAAAGATTGACCATGCCTCAATACCACAAGGAATTCTAACAGATAACTCTGTCAAAGTAAATACTTTACCTACAAGCATTATTGGAGTAACACCTAATATAAAAGACTCTATTATAGCTACTACAATTAATAATGACCCATATTCATATGACTTTTTTAAAGTTAGCCTAAGTAAACCACTTTTAATTGTTAAGTATGTCTCTTTTTTAAATAAGTTAAATTTTGTTTCATGGCATTTCCTCTTAATCTTAAAATTAGATTACTAATTGAAGGTGTATTCGTCAAAGATTTGAGTTATCTTAGAATTATCTGAATAGTGGTGAATTACTAACTTATCTGGCAACCAATGGTTGTTTTTTGAATATTTATAACTAATATTTACCACTGCGAATATTTTATTATTAAGATTTAGTATTGCTTTAGAAACATAAAAGTTAACTGGGTCAATGAAAAAAATATAATTCATCAGTTTATAATCTGCACTAACTTTGTAATAGCTTTGACCATTTACATTTATGGAAACAATTTTAATATCAAACCATTCATCGGTATTTTTGAAAAAATCATCTAAATTGACAATTACTTTTACATTTCCTTTTTTATCAATAGATTTTTCATTGCTTTTATTTTGATCTTGGTCTTGATTTTCACTTATAGTTGTTTTTTGTGCTTTAAGCCCGATTTCTGGAATATACTTTGCATTGAATTTAGTTTGTTCATTGACATTTCCATTAACAATGGAATTTGTATCTGAAAGATTTATTGTTTGTTTAATAACAACACTATATTGTTTGTC
>CAKZOW010000033.1 GCA_937138345.1 uncultured archaeon
TGCTTTAGTTAGAAATAGATACTCAAACTTTAGATCTTTTAATTCTATTCTATAAACACCATTTACTAAGGCTGGTGTAAGACCTATTTGTAACTCCGGAGATTTGATATGAAGATTTGATAATTTAGATATTCTATCTTGATTAGTCTCAAATCCTTTGTTACGCTTATCTATGTTATAATTTCCCTTAAGAATACGCCAAATAGCTTTATTTAAATACTCGTCTTTTTCAACAGGTATAAAATTTGCATTAGCTAAAGAAGCAACTTTGTTCTTTTCTAATTCAAAATTATAATGCATTTGGTCAATATTCATAAGTAGTTATTTTAAGCTCTTACTTTAGCTTTAAATTGTTTTTCTAATAATTCTTGTTCTGCTTGATACTTAGCATTAGATAAGTAATCTAACAAATCAGAATATCTATCCCATTTAATAGGTTCTTTAGTATTACCTTCTTCATCTCTAGGTACTTCCCAGATATATTCATTTCTAATTTTTCTAATAATGTTAGAATCAATGTAGTCCCAAATCTTAACTTTTAAATTAAACTTAATAACATCTTTTTCCATATCAGAATAAGCAGTATTAAATTTCTTAGCTTGAGATAAATTATGTCTAATATAAGCATCTAATTCATTATAAGCTTGTGCTTCACTTAAATTAGTTTTAGCAATATTACCTTCTAATACTTTACAGAAATTAGAGATTGTTCCATCTTTAGATTCAAATAATGTTTCTAATCTACCTAATGCAGAGTTGTTAATTCTCTTAGCTGTTTGCTTAGTCTTAGCTGTTTCATCTTTACTAGAAAGGTAATAGTCATGTGAACTATCCATCTCAGCATAAGAATTAGCTATTCTATCTGCAGCTTTCATATTATAATATAATACTTCCTCAATAGGTTTAGAAAGATCTAATTTAGTTGTACCATCATTTAAATTAATAGTTGATATTTTATTTTGGAAATAATTTATTTCTTTTTCTCTACCTTTATAAGAGATATTTGGATTTAGATCAATTACATTAGTATAGAATCCAGGTTCTTTACCATGTTTATATTCTAATAATGTTTGTAAACTAACTCTATCTGGTTTTTCTAGGATTTCTTTCCATTGTGCAGATCTATATCCTTTTTGTCCTTTATAGTCATTTTCTACTTCATGTAGTAATCCTGTGTTTAAATAACCTCCTAATCTCCTAGATGGCCTAACTACAAATGTATCTTTAGTGCCTGGAGCTCTTGTTAAATTCCTTTCTTCCTCTGTGGTACTTTGACCATCAGCTGTTTTTGTTACCCTTTTATATCCTAATAAAGGACTTTTAGATGGGTTACTTTCAATTGTTACTATTCTACTCATTTTCTTTATTTATTTCTTAAGTTGTAAAAATACTGGATGCAGTTGTAATACATCCAGTATATAAGCATTTCTATTATAGATCCATTTTATATTGGATAGATCCTAATCTAGAGATATCTCTAATCAATAATCCAAATGATTTTTCAACTTGCATTGAGTAACCACTTGTACCACCAGCTAAACCTTCTCCACCATTATTAATAGGCATTCCTGTTTTAGGATCCCATTTACCAGTAGATACAAAATAAGTATCAAACCATTTCTCACAGACCATTTCAATGTTGTTAGACATAGTTCCAATCTTACCTTGTTCTGCTGTAGAACCAAAATCTAAGATATCCATTCTCCAAGAATCAATAGTTGTATCTGGGAATAATGGGTGAGTTTCTGGACAGTAATCTGGATTATCATAGTGAGGATTTAACATCACTGTAATATCTAAACCATTCTTACCTCTATATTGTGTAAACTGAGCTCCAAACGCTAAATGTCTTGGATCTTTACCACTAATAAAGTGAGAGTCAATAGTTAAGAAAGAGCTAGCTTCTGATGCAACCATTTGGTCAAACATCAATGCTCCCATTTCACCAGTCATTAAGACTAATTTTCTAGAAGCTGCAGTAGCATCTTTTCTACCTCTATAGATTGCATTAATCCATTCATCTAAAGCAGTAAGTGTTAAGTTACCATTGTGAGTCATGTTATTACCATACTCTTGTTGTTGTCTTAAACCAGCAATAGCTAATTTAGCATAACCTTGAGGTGATTTACCAATAGCTTTTCTAGAGAAATTTAATCCCCATTCAATATCTTCATAGATATTGTTCCAAACTTCAGCTTCAGCCATAGGCATGAAATTGTAGTAAGTTTTACCTTTATTATCATGGAAAGGAACTCTCCAGTGAGACAATGTATTTTTCTCTGAACCAGAGTTTTTATCTTGTCTTAACATTTTATCAGTAAACTGAACTTTCTCAGCAACAGCTCCAGTGAAAGAAGCTAATTCAAATACTGAGTTAAATTGCATTGTACCATAATCTTGGTTGTCTTCACCACCAATGTTAGTACTAACTTTCATGAACTCTTGTCCAACACCAATTAAATGTGCAGGCATACCTTTAGTATTACTGTCATCTAATATCTTTAAAGTATATTCAAAGTTTAACCCTCTAGGCATAACTCTAACAATCTCTAAAGGATATTTATTAGATTCTGGTTGTAATACATCTGGATATTTAAACCAAGGTTTATCCAAAATTACTTTAAACGGTTGACCATTAGCACCTACATAAGAAGAAGTTTCTACTACTTCTCTTACTCTAAGTTTTTGCTTTTTATGTCCTTTTAACTTCCAAGTATAATGCTCGTTAGTTAAGTATGTTTTCTTACCTTTAGCCTCAGTCATCCCTATAATAGGTTTATCCTGATATCTATCAGTAGCAGAGAATAACATTGCTATTCCTTCTGCATTGGCTGATAAACTGTGAGGTTTACCAATACCGTATGTATTTACTAAGTGTGTTGAATTAAATGAGTTACCACCCAACCCTTCTGACACTATTGTAGGTTTTATCCCACCCATTGTTTGATTCATATTGTAATTATTTTAATTTTTTTAAAGAGTACCTAATTTTCTATTCCAAGGAGGAGTAAATTTCTTACGTCTTACAGTGTTACTATTCTCTTGAGATGCTGATTTAGCTACTGCTGGTTTAGAGCTATTTAGAACTTCATAGATTGATTTAATCTTTTCAGTTTTAGCTTGTTTACTAGT
>CAKZOW010000034.1 GCA_937138345.1 uncultured archaeon
ATAATATTTGATGATTTTAATTTACCCATTGAAGATTCTGGACAAAAGTTGTGTGCTTCTTCTAAAACTAAAAAGAACGGAGGGATTTCTTCTTTTTTTCTTGCTTCAAATAAATCTTTGAGAAGTCCTGCAACAAATGTTTCCTGAATATAAGGATCTACTCCTTTTAATGAGATAATGGATGCTCTTTTATATTTTACAAGCTCTTGTAGAGGAGTTGGATTTGATGAATAGAGTTTATATTTTTTTAATTGTTCAATTTGTGAAATTAAAGACCATTTGGCATTTGATTCTTCATTTGAGATATTGAAAATTAATTCATCAAAATCAACCCTATTATTTAGAGTAGATAAAATATTAAACATCAAAGCTTGTTGTCCTGGAGAGAGTTTTTGAGGGAGTGCATCCATTACGTCTTGAGGTTTTAATTTATTGATATCTAAAGTAATTGGTTCACATTGTGGATTTGTAGTGACATCAGGAGAATATTCTTTAATTCTATCTAAAAATCCTTCTGGTTTTAGTCCGAATTTTTCAAGTCTTTTTACATCTTTTTTGTCAGTGTTTGGATATTTTAGAGATGAATACTCATTGTGTGGATCCAAGATAATAATTGGAATATTTTTTTTAATAATTTCTTCTAATAATACTCCTACTGTATATGATTTACCTGCACCTGATTTAGCTAAGACTGCAATATGTTTTGTGATAGTTTTTTTCAAATCCATTGTAATTTTTAATTCTGGATGATGTTCTAAAATTCCTAAAAATGCATCATCTTGAGAATTAAGACCAACTGTTTCTTCAATGAATTTGTCATCAGCAATAGAGATATCTGCATCATTACTAAATGGAGTTCTAATATTTTTTAAGACTCCTGCTTCTCTAAATCCAACAATTTTACATTCCCCAATTAATTTTGAGGCATCCCTTGTAATATTAATTACTTGAGTTAATACATCTCCTGATTCATGATGATTTACTTTTAAGAAGTCAAATGTTTTAACATCTCCAAAAATTTCAATCTTAAATGAGTATACGTCTGATTTTCCAAATAATCTTGCTAACATTTTTAATAATTAAATACTCAAGGTTGAGTATTTTTCTCTAATGTGATGAGTTATTTTGAGTTTTTAAAGATTAAGTGTTTTTAATTTGGATGACTAAGATGTGAAAGAATATACTTATATATTTTCATTGAATTATATTATTATGAATCAAATTAGTGTTAAAAATCTTAGAGAAAAAAAGTTTTCAATGATCTTAGATGTAAGATCAAAAGATGAATATGATAGAGGTCATATTCCTGGTGCCAAATTATATGATATGGCCGATATTGAAAAATGGTCTAAAAAACTAAAAAAAGATAAAGAATATTATCTTGTCTGCAAGTCAGGTGTGAGATCAGGTTTTGCATATGTTATGCTAGAAGAGATGGGATTTGAGAAATGCTATAATGTAGTTGGTGGAACTGACGCTTGGATTGAAGAAGGATATGA
>CAKZOW010000035.1 GCA_937138345.1 uncultured archaeon
AAGATACAACAATTTTTTTTAATATCCTAATAAAAAGTGATTTATTTTTAAATTATTTTATAATTAACTTTATTATAACAAAAAACCCACCTATTAAGATGGGTTAGTTACTATTCGTTGTAGTCAAAATTAGTATATGAGAAAAATAAACCTATTATATTAATATTATAATCATAACATTTATCTTTTCCTTTTATAGCACCATTACTTTTACATCCTATTTTATTCCAATGTTGTGGTAAAAATCTAAGACTTATTAATCTACTTTTATAAATTTTAGTACCATTATTTTTAGTGTTAAACCAATATTCCATTATAATATATTTAATTGTTTTAATAATACTTTAAGTTCTGATTTGTTTTTGATAACTATAAATTCCACTGCTGTTCTCCACTCATTATTAAATTTATTGTTATACCTAATTGTTAAACAATTATTATTATGTAGTTGTAGCGATACATCACCTAAATAATATAGGTGTTTTTCATTAGTACTAGGAATAAACCCTAAATCCTCTATATCATCCTTATCAAGGTATTTAACTCTAAATCTCTCACTGTCATGTTTAGTTTCATCTATCATATCTTGTATTTCCTCACCATCCATAATAGTAAATGGTATCCAATCAATCATTGTTTTATCTTGATCATCTAAATAATCTTTAACTTCATACTCAAATCCTATATGGAATTCTTCTTTAGTTGGTGTGTAATATTTATTTTTCATTTGTTATTGTTTAAAAATTTCTTCTGCTGTAAATAATTCTCTAATTTCATCATCATATAAACTAGTTTTAATAGATCTATTAACTCTATCAATCCATTTACCATCATTAAGTCTATATAATGTTATAAAAGCATTTAAACTCACCCTGGAAGCTACTTTATTGTCAGGATCACTCCCCATATCACCAGTCCAAATATCTATATAACCTTCTTTACAATGAAATCGTTTAATAGTAGTCCAATTATATTTTAAAGTTTTAATCATTTGTTAATATTTTAATTAAATATAGTGCAAAGTTAGTGAAAATATTTGAGATATGCAAGTTTTTTAGCAATTATTTTTAAATATTACGTAAATATATAGCTATTTCTTTAATAGAGAGTTAAAAAAATAAATTTTAAAAAAATTTTTGGAAAAATATTTTAAAAAAAAGTATTTTTAACGGGTGTGCTAAGTAACCCAATACATCACCCCCTCTTCCATTCACTTCGGGGTTACCACCCCTTCGTTCATTCCAGGGGTCACACTCTTCTTTGGTCTTGAGGAAATTGGTTTTCTTTATTGATTAGGTGTTAATCAGTAGTTAGTTGAGTAATCCGTGCAATAGCCGTAATAACTTAATAGTCCGTAAGGTCAACTAATTACTAATATTAGGTGCTTAATCAAATGTTATCAGCCCTATGTTAATACCAGCAATGGTATTTGGTTCTACTTAAATGATATCAACACTCAATGGTAGTTAAGAGTGTATTTTTAATTAACTAATATTAACCTTAAAATATAAAGATTATGCAAGAACCAATAGACAATAGTTTGTGGGAAGTAGTAGACCTTGATTGGGAACAATTAACACCTGATGAAATGAAAGAATATATAAAACCTTAAAATATATAATTATGAAAACTATTACAATTACAATTGAAGAAGTTAATGAAGAAAAAATGAAAATTAAAGTTATGGTTTCAATTTTTGGAAGAAAAACTCCAGTTGAAATCGATTTTGAACAAGCAGAATTAGAAACAACCACCACTCCAACACAAATAGCTAAACATTTATTATCATATGTATTTCCATCATTTCCACAAATTTTTGATACTGTTGATGGACAAGAACTACAATCACTTGCACTTATTTGTTCAATTTTAACATCAACTTTATAATCATCACCTGATACCTGAGTAATATCAACCCATACCTTAAAGTCAGATGTCATACCTAGTTGCATTTCAATATTTGCTGCACTTACAATAGGAGATTGAATCGGCAAAGCAACGCCTTGAATTACCGCCCTGGGAGTTCCACCATACATATTATAGTAATTAGCTCTTTCATCGTTTTCAGTTGGGTTGTGCACACTAAAAATACATGTTGAATAGGGAGAGGAAGGATGATAAGCAATATGCAATACCTGAGGATAATCTTCTAGAATTTCATATAATGCCGGGTTCTTAGCAGCACAGATGCTACATTTTGTATTTGTGAAATGTTCAATAATTACTTTCTTTTCAACTTGCGCATTAATTGATAGAGATAGTAGTAGACCTAGTGTAATAATAAAGTATTTATTCATTTTCGTAATTTTAGTGTTATAGTCGCGAAATTGAAGCACACCTTACAATTAATAGAAAAAATAAACTGTAAATTGATAAAAAACACATAACAATTGGAATTATCGCTTGCCCATCATCTTTGCAAGTAAGTTAATTAGGTGTTGTTTATAAATTACCATATTATAGCTAATTCCTTTATGTT
>CAKZOW010000036.1 GCA_937138345.1 uncultured archaeon
AGGCTTAACTTCTGTGTTCGAGACGGGAACAGGTGTAACCCTAAGCTATATGAACCTATAAATATAATAAACTAGAAACCCTTTATAAAAGTATTTGTGCATATAAAATAACTCTTTTTCAAGAAGATAAAACTTAATATATATCAAACTACAAAAAATACTATGACACAGAAAAAAGATAAAATTCAGGCAATTGTATATAGAAAAAATTCCCAAAGTATTGAATACTTAGCACTTAGAAGAACAAAAGAAAAAGGAAATATCTGGCAACCAGTAACTGGTAATAGAGATCCACAAGATACAACTATCTTAGAATGTCTTAAAAGAGAATTAGAAGAAGAAATAGGTATTAAAAACATGTTAAAAATAGAAGAAATACACCAATTTACTTACAAAGGGTCTGGGTCTAAAAAAGGTATCGAGTTTAATGAAATAGTTTTTGGCGTAGAAATTGAAACATCACAAAAAATTATTTTACAAAGTGAACCCTACATCGAACATGAAGATTATCTATGGACAAGCTATGATGGAGCATTTGAACTCTTTGATTTTGTAGAACAAAAAGAAGCATTAAATAAGTTACATAAAAAATTATCTTAAAGAAACTCCAAAAGGAGTTGATTTAGCTCCTGTACAATGGGCTAATTCTCCATAAAGTTCTTTTGAACCCTCATAATATTCTAAAAACATATCATCATCTAAATTACCAGCAATTGGAATTACTACATTAATTGAAGATGAAAATTCTACATCAGGAATCCAATTTTCTTCTTCTAAGAGTCCTATAAGTTCATCATCTTTCATATAAAATGCAGAAACATTGTATGCAACATTATCCATTACTAAAAATTCAAGTGATGTAAGCTCTTCTGGCAATTCTTCTCCTTTTGAATAAAGGGCCATTGATTGGAAGTCATACTGAGTATTTTCAATTTGAATAAATACATCAACATCTCTCTCATCTGAAATTGTAAAACAAGCAGCATTAGATACTACATCTTCTCTCCACTCTCTCCCTTCAAAAGAATCTTGATTAAATGAAAATGATTTTGTAGGTACCATCTGTAAACTCACTAAAAGAGGATTTTCACCATAATCTGATAAATCTCTTTGTCCAGGGAATGTCTCAATTAAAGGCAGTTGGAAAAAGCCATCTTTTTTAGCAATAAATCTACCACCAAAACAATAAGGGACATTACCTGAATAAACTGGATATCCTACTTCAGTTTCTTGATTTGAAACTCTAAATACTTGCTGTTTTGTCTCCCCTAAATCACAGGTAAGACCCAAACATTTAAAGGAAATATTTACATTTGAAAGATATTGGTCTTCAAATGGAGCATTAATATTCTCAACACTAACATCAACGGGAAACTCATATGTTTCTTCTTGACAATAAGATGACTCAGTTAAAGTTGGAATTTGATCTTGAGCTATAATTAATGTTGAAGTACTCTCTTTTGGTTCATTTTGTTCAACAGAAACTCTTAGAGGAAATTGAAAAAAGTCTTGACTCTCTCCTGAGACATCTTTTAGATTAATCATTAAATCATAATCAAGTGTGTAAGAATGAGCAAAAATTTGAATACATCCAAAATTAAATCTTCCAATACCAGTATCTACTCCTTGTTCCATAGATCTAACTATTTCTCCCTCTGATGGACTAATCTCAAATTCCCTATAAGGATTATATCTTGAATAACCACCAACAAAACTCTCAACTGCAGGATTTAAAACATTCACTTCATAATCTCTAAAACTAGGTTTTGTATTTAATAACTCGTATGAATAAAAATTTCTAAAATAAGCTTCATTTGGAGAATCAACACCTAAGTTGCTCTCAAACCTATAATCAATTGGAGCAGTTCCCTCAAATTCTAAATATCTGAAATTATTATTATTTAATTGAGCTAAAGTATCTCTTAAATCTGATTTTAACCAAATCCTTGGTGTACATGAAAATTCAATTCCCTGTGATGGCATTGAAGTAGTTCTATCTGCATAATTGGAAGCTGAGAAAATTTGATCTAATGTTAAATCTTCAAAAAGATAAGTTTCCTCTTCAAGATTATAAATCTCAATTGCAAGCTCATACAAATCACCTAACTTAGAATCTCTCTCAACTACAAATTCATTTAATGAATTTTTTAACTCACCATTAATTTGTTTATATTCTAAAGGTAAAAAAGCCTGAGTTGATACTGTCTCATAATCTATATCTGTAAATACTTCAAACTCGTCATAATTTACATCAATTTGATAAGCATCACTTAATGTTGTAATAGCTAAATTAATACATCCTTGTGAATCTTGTTTTACATATTGATTTAATTCATTTTCCATACTAAATACTGTTGGATACTGATCATCTTCAACATCCCAATTAGGTAATTTAAATGCACTATCACTCTCCCCTAATTGAAGATAATCATCCCTAAATCTAATATAAGAACTAGTATTAATCACACCACCTTGAGATTGAAGATAAAAAATACCTCTTCCCATACTCTGATCAATACAATACTCAATTGATTCTTTAATTTGTCCATCAGCCCTATCTTGAGGAGAATAAAACAATTCAACATCAGAGGTGTAAAGCACAAAAGCACCAATAATTACAATAACTAAAGAAATTAAAATAAATATTGTTGTTTGAGCTTTGATATTACTATAATTTATTGACATTTTGGAACCTCCGCAGTACCTACATATTGTGTTTGTGTAACACATGCATATAGCTCACCATCTTCTCCTTTAACATGTGGAACTATTTTATATGTGGAATCTTTTTCAAATTCAACTTCTTCTGATGATGAACTTAAAATAACATTTGTCACTGAATCTATCTCTGAATTTACTTCATAATACATATTGATACTTCCATCATTTGAAAGTGTTAATCTAATATTTTCTTGTCTTGTCTCACAATTTGGAATTACTCTCATACTAACATCTGAGCAAAACTCATGCCTATCTGAGTATGTTACATTAAATATTCCAAATAAAAGTAAACTTACTAAAAAGGAAAAAGAAATAACTACAATTAATGAAGATCCTAGAGCTTTTGAACCTATATTCATACAAATATTCAAAAAAAATACTTTATAAAATAATATAAAAACTAATTAGGAGTATAAAAATAAACTCTATAATTTAACTACATCTCCCATAGAGATCCGGATAACTAGGAACTCCAATAGGACAACTTCCAACATATTCATAACAATTATAATTATAAGGGTCAGGATTATTGTCAGCACACTTACCATGTAAATTAAAAGTCTCAGTACTAATATAAGTTCTAGCAATAGGGTCAACACATGAAACATTAATATCTTTAAAAAAATGAAGACCCGGTCTATATTGTGAATCTAGCTGCTTATCACTACGCATTCTTGTCTGAGTACATACACCTCCTTGAATCATTGTTTGTTCTCTAGGATTCTCCCAAGTATTGTGGTTAATACTATGATCTGCTAATATACACTGGGAAGTATCAGGTGCACAAAATCCCTTTGAGATATATGTATTAGTGATATTCCAAGAAGTTACTGAAGAATAATCCCTAAAATCATCATTAACTGAACCACCATATCCTCTCCATTCATCATCACATAAAAATCTAATATTTGAGAATTCTGCAGAATCTGGAATTGTCTCCAGGCCACCTGAAGAATTCCATCCTGCAACTAATTGAAACGTATCATCTTCATTTGGTTTAAATGTAGTCATAAAAGAATAATTTGAAACAACTCCAAATTGGCATGAAGAAGTTGACTGTGCAACATAAGAGAGTGAAAGTGTGAATGGATCTCTATCTGAGCCTACAAGACTATCATCAGAGTATACAATATTTTTTACAGGGCTTTGAAAAAAATCTAATTTAATTACTTCTCCTAGATTCACAGTACTACCACTCCCAGTAATTGATTCAACATTATGCTGCCATCTTGGCAATAATTTGCAAGTCCCATAAACATCACCCTGATAAAGAGAAGTAACATCTGTACCATATTTATCCCAAATATCAACTTCACTATAACCTACTAATTCGTTAGTATCTAAATCAAAAGTTCCTCCTGTATTTAGTAAAACACCAAAAAACATATTAAAGTTAAATGAACTATCTCTAGCAAATGTAGATGTTAGAGAAATAGTCTCTCTCTCATTGATATAATTTTTAGTAGAATGATCAAATAATGTTTGAGTATCACAACATGAAAAACCACTTGAATCAATTTCAGGGCCCATACATTGAGTTGGATAAATTCTAATCTTTAATGGATCTCCTACAATATTTCCTGATAAATCTTTAATTTGTGCAGACACAGTATATGGTTGTGAGATAAATGAACTATCTGAAGGAGTAGCATATGATTGTAACACTTGTTCCTGAAGTATTGGCTGATCCTCAGTAGGAAACAAACCTAAATCATCGCTCCATTCAACACTATAAAAATCTGGATCTTCAACACATGATTCTCTGACCTTAATTCTCCAATTAGGCCTCTCTCCAATTCCATCATAGAGAGGGAAATAAGGTTTATAATCAGGTGTTAAAATATAAGTATAAGGTAACTTTCTAGAACCATCAACATCAAATCCATCAAAAATAGTCTGACTTGTACCAACTCCTCTAAAGTCAGTTGCAATAGGATAATATCCATAAGTTGTATCATCAGCACCCTCTGCATAAATATCAAAGCAACTCCTTGCATCTTCATTATTAATATTTTCAATACTACCTGATAAAAATTTGATTTGATAAGTACTAAAAGACTCACCATCTGTTAGCGTAAATTCATATGAAAAAAGCCCATCAGTATTTCCTAAAAAAGATAATGAACCATTAGCTTGAAGAGTAAACTCTGATCTTGATGTTATTTGAGACATTTCTTGAAAATTCAAAGAGTGTACATCAATTTGCTCAAAAGGATATGTAATATCTAAAAAATCTAAAGTAATTCGATCTCCTGGCGTAAATAAAATAGTACATGAAGTACCTTCTACTCTATAACAATAAGAAGCTTCAGAGAATTCTAAAAAAGGCGCATAGTTTTCATACAAAAAATGGAATTGTTGGGGAGTTCCTAAATACTGTGTTTGATAATCTTCAATGGTAAAAAGATATTTCTTATACTCAGGCTCATTTGAAATAATAGTTTTTGAAACTGAAATATCATCAATAAATCCAGAATTTGCTCTTGATAAATCAACAGGGTCTGTTAAATCTAGTGTTCTGTTTTGAACTTTTTCCATAATTAAATTTCTAGATGCCTTCAACAAATCAACATACCTAGTAGGAATTTCAATACTTGTTTCAAGTGAAGAAACTGCCACATTTCTCTCATCAAAAACTACCGGATAATAAAAAGTACCATACAGTGATTCCCTATTAAAATCTAAATCAACATATACTGAGAGTTCTTTATTAATAATGATATAATTATTAAAATTTGTCTGTAATGAAAAATCAACAGAACTTGAAGAAAAATCTCCGATATACTCACCGTTATCAATTCTAAGTGTACCCTCAAAAACCTGATCTCCTATTTCCAAAAATAATTCATTTCCAGTTTCCCCTTCAAACTCTTCTAAAAGAAGTTCTGATGAAGATAATTTTGAAATAACTTTTGTTGTAACTTGTTTTTTTTCCCTAATTAAGTCTAAGTTCTCATAAGATGAAAAATCAACACAATCAAAAATTGAATTTAAAATATATTCCTGAAATTGATTATGATATCCTGGCATAATCATACTTCCAGAAGGTAGAGTAGCATCTAGAGAAGTAATTGAAATATGGCCTGAGGAAGATAGCTTTGTATATACTTGAACTTCGTCTGTATAAATCCTATAAGGGGATAACACTCCTTGTTGATAATCGTCAAAATATGCTCCATACCCATAAACCTGATCTCTTGCATTTTCATCATAAATCAATCCACCCCTAGCTGATGCTAAAAGCAGTGATTTTTCTACCGAATTTTCAAAGCAAAAGGTAATTTCTTCTCTAAAAGATTCAAAATTTGAACTCTGAGCTCCAGCTAAACTCTCTCCCGAATTAATTCGATTAATTTCTGAGTCTGAAGAAAAAGAGAACAAAAATACAAACAAAACAATAATTATAATCATAATAATGATAAAAATACTTATTTGTGCTCTTTTTGCTAACTTCATTTTACTTTTTTTTGAATGCAGGTTTAAATATAAAAAATAACACAACTACAAAAAGTACAAAAATTAAATAAGTAAGATAATGAGTTCCTTCACTTTCTCTAATTTCTACTCCAAAGTCATTTCTCTGGTCTGGAGAAATATTTTTTTTAATAGTATAGTTAATCTCAGTTGGAATTTTCTCAACATTCCATGCAATAAGAGGATTTGACTCTAAAATCTCAAAAGGTAACTCACTGATAATATATTGATCCTTATTTTCTTCATCTAAATAAGAAATAACTTCACCCGGGATATCTGAGAGAACTCTAACATGTTCCCCCTCACCTTCAATAAATAACGTAATTAGAGTACCTTCATCAACTTCTTTAAACGAAAATGTTGAAGTAATACCTTCAAATTGAGAAAATTTTTGATTAGAAACATAAACTATTGAATCTTCATACTCCAATATTCCAACAAAATTGTAATTACCATCCCCTTGTATTTCAATAGGACAAATAACCTTACCATAAATACCTTCAATTGAATCAAAAACCTGAGTACAACTCTCATCAAGTAGAAGTTCATCATTGAGAAATGTCTGTATATAAAATTTTGATCCACTCTCAATGAGTCCATAATTAAAACCAAAAGCAACTTGGAGAGTATCTCCAGACTCAATTACATATAATGTTTCAACAGGTCCTTGTTCCTGAGCTACTAAAGAAAACAATAGTGAGAGAAAACATAAAACAAAAATACTAGTTTTTTTAAAATTCATAATAGTAAATTGAAAAAAATCTTTTTAAAATTTTTTCACTCATGTGCAGCAAGACATCATAAAAATGTGGTAAAAATAAAAAAAGAATCTATCTAAACCATAAGATATATAAATTATTATAAACTAAATTTACTAGATTTAACAATTAAAAATCTGATTCTTACAATAATTTAATAATTATTGTTTTAGCATATTATGAAATATGAACATATTTTGAGAGAAAAAATCAAAATACTAATAAAAAATGACTGACAATTACAGAGAAAATGTTGCAGCCATTATTATCAACAAAGATAAAAAAGTCCTTATGTGCGAACATGTATGGATTGATAATGCGTGGCAATTACCTCAGGGAGGTACAGAAGAAGGTGAAGGTAAACAAGAAGCTTTACTAAGAGAACTAGAAGAAGAATTAGGTACTAAGAGTTTCAAAGTTTTAGGACAAATGGAAGAACCACTTAAGTATAAATTTCCTTACTATTTAAGAGAAAAATACCAATTTGATGGACAAATCCAAACATTTTTCCTACTTGAATTCACAGGAGATGATTCAGAAATTAGATTTGACAATCAAGAAAAACCAGAGTTTAAAGCATTTGAGTGGGTAGATTATGAAGAGCCACCAATTAGAGTAATTTATTTCAAAAAATTATCTTATCTCAAAGCAATAAATTATTTCAAAGAGCAAGTTGATCAATTATAATCAACTCATACTTTATTCTAAAAAATAAATAAAAAAAAAAAAGAGTAATTTTACTATCCTATAAAATAAATTGCTGCCCCTATTAAAAGGAAAAAAGCAACAATACCTAGTAATTCTGAATCAATATAAAAGTTTTCAAACCAGGAAGTATCTTGTTCTTGATTAGTAATATCATCAACACCAGTATTAAATTCCGTATTTACATCATAGGGGTTTTGCTGGGGTTCATTTAAGTCATATGCATTATTGAGACCAAAAAACCCTTTAAGCAAAATAATCAAAAAAATTAACCCAATTGCACCAAATACGACTTTTTTGTTAACCATCCCTTGTGCTTCAGAAATAGGAATTCCTAAAAATACTAGTAAAATCCCTATACAAAACACAATAATAAAAATAATCATAAACCAAGTAACAGCATAAGATACAACATATGTCAAAATACCTGTAAAAGAAACAATTAATATTGATAAAAAAGAAATCAATGCCGCAACTTTATCATTACCCACAAAAGCCATTTTTTTCAATGTCATGTAAACAATTGCATAAAGCATAATTCCTACAATAATCATTTTCCAAAAATCACTAAATAAAAATTCCATAGTAAATTCTTGCCACGTATATTTATAAATATTTCTTACTTTAAATTTACTATGAAACATCTCTCAGGCAAAGATAAAAAAGAACTCAATACTAAGTTAAATCCAGAATATCAAGTCGATAAAAAAGAAGAAATTATTGAAACAAAGGAAGGTATTCTTCTAAAAGATAAAGTCCCATATCTTATTAAACTCGAAGATTCTAGTTACATTCCACATTTAAAATCAATTATTGAAAATACTTTCCCAACAATATATATTGACAATGGTGCGATTCCTTTTCTTCTCAAAGGTGCAGATATGATGAGACCAGGAATTGAAAAAATCGAAGGAGAATTCAAAGAAAATGAGATAGTTGCAATTAAAAATTTAAATTATCCTAAAATAATAGGAGTTGGTAAAGCATTGCTAAACTCTCAAGAAATGAATTCCCAAGAAAAAGGTAAAAGTATTAAAGTACTACATTACATAAAAGATCAATATTACTAACTACAATTAAGATTATATTTCTTTTCTAAATACTCTTTTTGTAGTTCCCATGAAAATAATAATGTTTCTTCAGCAATTCTTGTTACAAACTTAGAAAATTCTTCAGGATTAATAATATTTTTTTCTTTTGCCTTTTTCAAAGAAGCTTCTCTATAGTATTCAACGAGCTTTAATCTTCTTTTAGGATCTGAGATTATTACTTCTCCACCTTCTGCTAATGCATACTTCGCATCAGCCAAATAAGAAGATAATTCAAAACGTTTTACAAGCAAATCTAAAATTTTATGATCTAGAATTTCTAGCTCTTTTTTTACATTTAAAATTTCTGTAGGCATAAAAGTAAAAGTGTGACTCGATTTATAAAATGAAAGGTTTTCTTTTTATAACATCCTAACAATAGATATTTAAATACCTAAGAATAATTAGTTCTATGAAAAAAGAGCAAGTATTCAATTACATAGGTTCATTAGTATTTGTAAGTATTATACTACTCTTTTTATTTTCTCTAGTTTTTATTAGTAGGTTTGCTCTTGATGACACATCAGGATTACAAGAATATGTAGAATCAACAAAAATTCTTTTAGAGGAAATTGATGAAGTGCAACAACAAGTATCAAATACCTCTTCAAATCCTACAAGAATTGATTTGAAAAATCTACATGTATTTGATAGTTCCTATGATATTGTCGATGGTTCATATAAAAACATAAGAGACGAAGGTGCATTTTTTACAATAAAATTTAATTCTACAATTACTGAAAATGAGAAGTATTTTATTTTAGAAGTAGACAAAGAATTTGATTATGTGAAAGGACAAAGAATTATTTATCTAAATAATGAAGGAATTGTATTAGAAAATGAAGAAAATAGCTTAGAAGTATATGATTTAGAGACAGCTAGAATTGGGACTATCAACAAACAAGACATAGAAGGAGTGATTATTTATGAAAAGAATTAATAAAGTAACATTTGTAAATAGACAATTTCAAATTGAGAGTGAAGCTGACTTTAAATCACTTCAAACAAGAGGATATGGATATCAATTAGGAAGTATATACTTACTATTTCCTTATGAAGCTGCATATCTACTTGAAATTGGAAGAGTTGAAATTAAAAAGAAAAATAGTACATTAACAATTAGTGAAGTATTATCATTAAAAGAAATCAATACATTAGAATATCAAGTATATAAAGATTTAAGATCCAAAGGATATTATTTAGGCTCAGGACTAAAGTTTGGTTGTGATTTTAGGGTCTATGAAAAAGGACATAAAAAAGATGAATCTCACTCAAAGTGGCTTGTAAAAATCGTCAAAGATTCTCAAAAACTCTCATTTAAAGATTTCGCATCAAATATTCGTGTAGGGCATTCTACTAACAAAAAAATGCTCTATGCAATTGTTGATTTTGAAGGATCAATTAGTTATTATGAAAGCGATTGGGTAAATATTGTATAAAGCTTCATAATCTTTATAAACAGCATCTGATTAATTTTACTAGAACTTCAATCAGTTGAGGTTTATGATACTATAACCTTCGTTAAAAATGGTACTCTATTTTGATTACATCAAAATGGAGCTCAAAAAAACTTAGTTTTTTTGTTGCATTTTTTTAAATACGAAGTATTTTAAAAAAAATGGTAGAAATCGATGAAAAACAAGCTTTTTCAATTATTCAAAAAGCTAAAGAAACAGGAAAGATTAAAATCGGTGCTAATGAAGTAACAAAAGCACTTGAAAGAGGACAAGCTAAATTAGTTGTTGCTGCAAACGATGTATCACCAGCTGAAATTGTTGCACACTTCCCAGGACTTTGTTCAGAAATGAATGTAGTTTACACACAAGCAGGATCAAAAGCAGAATTAGGATCACTAGTTCAAATCAAATCAACTACAGCATTAGCAGTTGTTGACGCTGGTTCAGCTAAAAAAGAATTAGACACATTAATTAAAGAATTAAGTGCTGATAACAAAGAAGAAGTTAAAGAAGAAGCTGCTCCTGCTGAAGAAACAAAAGAGGAATAAACTCATTCACAATTTTGTGAATAACATAATACAAAATGGCTAAAAAAGACAAAGGATTAGACTTTTCCGAGAGTATTCCTGGTATTGTTGAGAGTATTGTTGGTAATGCTTCAGCAAAAGGAGGAGTAACTCAAGTTAGAGTAAAAGTTCTTGCAGGAAGAGATGAAGGAAAAATCATCACTAGAAATGTTAGAGGTCCAATTAAAGTTAACGATGTGTTAATGATGACTGAAACAGAATACGAAGCAAGAAAAATTTTCAAAAAAACTAAAGGAGGAGCTAAATAAAAATGGCACCATGTAGTTTTTGTGGAAGTGAAGTTAAAAAAGGATCAGGAAAGTTATTTGTAAAAGATAATGGAACTGTACTTACATTTTGTTCATCAAAATGTGAAAAAAACATGTTAAAATTAGGAAGAGATGCTAGAAAACTTAAGTGGACAAACCACTTTGTTAAAGGAGAATCTCCTGCTAAAAAATAATTGACTAATTTAGTCAATACTTTTTTCTAAAAATAAAAAATTACTCAAAAATTGTAATTATACTATCTTTGAGCTTAATTCTACGTCTGGAAGTAGGTCTTACTTTAACTTCACTAGTAAAGGGGTTTGTTGTAGAGAAAATCATTGTAAGTATATATGGTATTCAAACTATTTAGATTTAATGATATTACTGGAAAAAACACTAAAAAAAGTGTTACTAATAAAATACAGCAAAGATGTTTTCATAACTCGTAGTAATCAAACTAATACAATTAAATTCTGTAAATAATTGATACTCTATAGCATTAGAGAAGTCAAAGGTCTATGAGTTTTGAGAATTTATAATATCCAAAACAATCAAAAAACAAGATTTTTTGACATACTTAATTTATCCATTGATAATTTTAAGTATTACATAAATCAAAGATTTATGAATATCACGTCTCATCCATTGATGATACGTAATATTTCATCACCATACTTTGCAATTTTACTCTCACCAAGTCCAGTAATTTGATACATCTCCCCTTTATTTTGTGGCATAACTTTTGCAAGACCTTCAATTGCAGAATTAGATAATATCATATAGGCAGGAATTCCTCCCATAGACTTTGCTTTCTCAATTCTCCATTCTTTAAGCATTGTAGCCAAAACACTAGAATTACCGGTAGAAAGAGAAGAACATTTAGGTTTAGCATAAGAGAAAAGAGAAGTATTTTGTTCCTTAACTTTTGCATACTTTAACATAAATGAATTAATAAATTTTGATTTATTTCCCGTGTAAGTAATTACTAATTTTGATTTTGCTCTAGAAAGTGCAACATAAAACAATCTCAATTCCTCATCATTTTTATTGTAATTGTCTGATTGTTTTACTAAATCAAATACAAAGTTATCTTGTACTTTATTTGGAAAAGATAAAGAATTACAAGAAACTAAATAAACTTCCTCAGCCTCCATTCCCTTAATAGAGTGTATTGTAGCTAACGTAACACCTTTTAGTTCTTTTGAATCTCTCCCACTAGACTCGTCTGTTTTTATAGTATATTCAATTCCTTGTTGATCAAATAAATCAGCATAAGATTCTAAAACTTTATTTGTTCTTGCAAGTACAAATATCTCCTCCTTTGGAGTATTTGAATGTTTAATTGCCTCTAAAACAAATAATTTCTCAATTTTTTCACTTTGCTGTTCAAATAAAAATATTTTATCATCTTCTGGATTCTCACTAGACTTCCCAGCAATCAAATTTGGTAATTTCATCTCTTTTATAGAATGATTAAAAAAATCAACTATTTTTGGGTCAGATCTATAATTTTGTTTTAAAGAAATAACTTGAGTATCCTTAAACATGTTTGGAAAAGTTAAAATATATTCAATCTCAGAACCCCTCCAACCATAAATTGCCTGTCTTGGATCTCCTACTGCAAAAATATTTGGTGCATTAAGATGTTTAATCAAATCTAGTTGAGGTAGATTAATATCTTGAAATTCATCAACTAAAATATATTCAAATGACGGTAGAGTATGTTTAAAATGAGAAAATAAAACATTACAATCTAAAATTTGATCTGTAAAATCTCTTAAACTCTTCTCTTTTAATTCTTTATGTAAACAAGTTACTATTGTATGAATAACTCCTGCAACTCTTTTTTTAGAAGGGTTTTTTTCTAAAGTATGAAACTCAGTAATAGATTCTACCTTATTTTTAAAATAATCTAAAATTGCAAAAATATCTCTAATAAATAGGAAGAATAATTCATCATTTGATCTCTCCCTTAATTGTTTTCTTGTAAAATAAATATCTTTAATATGATCAAAAAAGATACCTTGTTTTTGCATAATTGATCTAACAAGTGCAATTTTATCCTTAAATGTAACAACCCTTGAGGGTTTTGAGTAAATTAATGAACCGTGTTTTTTTAATTGTTTTTCAGCAAATGAGTTAAAAGTCTCAACATAAACTGAAGTAATACCTAGCGATGCTAGACGTTTTGCCATTTCTTCTTTAGCTTTTTTAGTAAAAGTAATTGCTAAAATTTTTTCAGATTTAACTCCTCTAAATTTAGTTAAAAATTCAATTCTTTTTGTAAGAACAGTTGTTTTTCCAGAACCTGCTCCAGCTACACATAAAATACTTTGTTTGGGAGAAATAATTGCTTTTTTTTGTTCATCATTAAATGTATTTAAAAAAAAATCAAATTGTTTAAAGAGTACTCTATCTTCGGAAGTAATATCTTCACCATCAAGAAGATTAGTTTTGAGTTGAGAGTGATTTTTTGGTTTTTCTTCTTTGTATTCAAACTTTCTCTCAAATATTTCCTTAACTCCAAGACTTGTTCTTTGTAAGATTTTAAAATATCCTTTTTGAACTTCTTCTAAATATCCTGAAGAGATTAATTGATCAACTAAAGAAGAAATAAGAGGTACATCATGTTTAAATAAACATCCATAAGAATTATACTCATCTAAATTATGTTTTTCAATTGTTGGGTTTAAATCTCCTTTAATATAAGTAATAAAAGTAACTTTTCCAAGCATAAATGGGAGGTCATCAAAAGCTTTCAATAAAGGCAAATGTAGTTGAGAATAAGGATTTTCTTGAACTTGTTCCATAGTAAATTCTCTCGATTTTTCTTTTTAAATATTTGGCATTAAAAAAGTAGAATTATTAACAAGAATTCTTATTATGAAGCAACTGCATATACAAAATATAAGATATCGTTAAGATAATTACTTTAATTAATGTTGATATATCAATTAAATAAACAACTACTAAAATTATAGTAAACAAAATCATCCTAACTAAAGGAAATGATAGAAAACATTTTGGAGTATTTGCATAATAAATAAGACCATAAGAAATAAAAAATAACAAAGGACCTACTAAAAGAAAGTGTGAAAATACATCCTTATCAATTGCAATTTTAAATCCAGTTGCTAAATAAAGTAAACTAATATAAAATATCATATGAGTATATGAATAATAATGGCCACTACCAAAAACTTTACCGTGAATTTTCTCTTCTAGAAAAGGAAAATACTTCCTAGCAATAAACATAACAATCCCCACTCCTAAAATAAAATAAATACTATTGTTAAGAGTTATTTGAGTTGTATTGAAAATAGTACTTGTCGATAAAATCATCTCCCCTAGCATAATAATAGTTAAAAGACCTAATCTCTCAGGTAGATGAGTAGAACTCACCGGAATTGATCTTAATTTATTTCTAAAAAAAAGAGGTGCCAACAAATCAATTAATGATGCAACAATCCAAAATATCAATACGTAGTCTGTGTATCCTGAGATTATCCATAAAAGAGAAGAAAATAAAAGGACAGATGAGAGGGATGAGAATCCATTCCCGGAAGTAATTTCTGAATATCTTTTCATATAACAAAGCGATAGTACAAACCTTGAAATACCATAAATTAATCCAAAATAGTAGATAATATACTCTTCAAAACCAAGTAAAACAGTAATAAATAGAATGGAGAAAATTTGAGTTATTGTTAATACATGATAGAGAGTATCAATTTTTGGAAATCTAGTTGTAAACATAACATGTCCCATCCAATTGAGGAGAATTGGAATAAATAACAACATAAAAAATAATGTTGAATCAAAAGAATATGTTTCTTTAAGTAAAATAGATAATCCCCCAGTCTTGTGACCAAAAATCACATCAGATTTGCCGTCTCCAGTAATATCAGACCCGGCTAAGCTTACATTGCTTGTATATAAAAAGATACTATCAACCGTACCCGCACTTGTTCGACTACTTGGGTCTATATCCGTAACCATGTATAGGTACCCCGAACCTGTACCTACAAACAAATAATCTTTTCCATTTTGCTGGTCAATAGCCCCGTTGGAGTCAAGACTTATCATGAATGGGGACAAATACCCGTTACGATATTTTTCGGAGTAAACCCCGGCAAACCCATTGGTTCTTGAGGTGGTGATTGATGGGTCAAAATCAGGAGCAGATGTAGTACCTACGTTTTCATATAGCACTAGTTCAGGGGTTTGACTGCCAACAATCAAATCCAGTTTACCGTCTTTATTCACATCGAATAATGCTGGACGGATTTCATTACCAAAAACACGATTAGAAAAAGGTGTTGTTTTAAGGCTGAAAAGGCAGGAATCGGATGGGTTAGAAGCCTGATTTTCATAATAGTAAAGTTTTCCCGACTCGGTTCCAATTAGCAAATCGATATCTCCATCATTGTCTAGGTCTCCGGCGGCAGGGCATAGGCCTGTATCAAAAGCACTGGGAAGGAGCAAGTAGTCTCTTGTAATTAGAGTGTACGCAGGGTCGGTTTTTGTTCCGGTATTCTTGTAATAAGCAATTCTACTTTCATAAGTTCCTATTCTTGAAAAGACTCCACGATTCCCAACAAGTAAGTCATTCAATGAATCACCATCTACATCAATTAGAAGAGGGTGTGCGTTGGTTCCCAAATCTATCATATCCTTAAATAGGAAATCATTGCCTTGATACTGAAGTGAAGCGTTATTATTTGACCCGTTATTTTTATACAGCTGGGCGCCATTAATATTATCGAAACCAGCTTCCGCATTTGGAGAGGCAATCAGGTCTTTTACCCCATCATTATCCACATCAACATAATAGGCTGCTGGAAATGTTTGAACGTCAACTGATGTATTATTTCTTGGGTAGGCCGTGTCTTGACTGGTTAATCTGGCATCCGCCAAGGTTCCATTATTATAGGCCATTAGCAGGTTATTGTAGGAAATATCTCCCAAAATTAAATCAGGTAAATCGTTACCATCCATATCCTGAATTAGTATGGTTGAACCTTCGTGCCGGCTTCCTCTTCCATTAGATATTGGGTTGCTTTTGTTGAGAGGAATAGCCCCGCCTTTACAACTACCGAAATAGAGTTGGAATGAAAAAGCATCTTCAATAAAATGTCCCCAGCAAGTGGATTCTAAGTCAAATATTAGGCTATCATTATTGCCGTTGTTTTCTTGGCTTAGGTTTTTGTAATAGGTTATTGAGTTCGCCCCGCTTCCAAAAGCTAGAATATCCATGTCACCGTCACCATCAATGTCAGTTATTCCTGGTATGTCAGTAAACCCATTATATACGTCGGTGTATATAAACCCACCTTGTGGGGGGTAATATTTGTACGTAATAAAATCTACATACTGGCCTGCCTTAAAAGGACTGTTGTATTTAATTGGTAAGAAGGAAAAATCATTTGGCGCTGGGCCAGTCGATGTATTTTTAAACACTTTAATATCTCCAAAATTGGGAACAGCTGAAAAAATATCTTTTTTCCCATCTCCATCAAAGTCACGTAATAGTGCGAAGTCGGTCATTTTTGGGAAACCAATTTCATAGTCGAAACTGTAGTCGTAACCAATTGTGTCTTTTTTTCCCTGATTGATGAAAGTGCGGACGCATTGTCCGTCTCTATCAAAAATAAAAAGGTCATCTATTCCGTCTCCGTTTAAATCAATGTCAGAAAATTGTGGGGTGTTCAAACCACCAACCCAAGGAAAGGCATATTCAGTACCAAATGCTTTTACAGATACTGAGTCGTACCTACCATACGTTTTTAGGTCAACATTCTGAGCGTAAGAAGATGTTAGTAGTCCAAATAGAACGAGAGTTGTTGCGGGTAAAATAAGTTGTAGTTGTTTCATATTCCAAATATAACGTTACGTAATAAGATTTGGTTTACCCCGTTTGCCAATCTACAATTTCAATTTTTTAATTGAACCTCACGTTCGATAAAATATACTTTTGCGTCCAGTTATGAAAAAACGCCTATTACTTCCTTTGAGTACACTTTTACTGGCTTCAGTATCATTGTTTGCACAAGAAACTGAAAAACAGCCCGAAAAAAAAGAGGAGAAAAAAGTTAATAGTGATTCCAAGGTTGCTAATCGTCCAATTAAAAGGGATAATTTTTTAATTGATATTAATTACGCTGGTGTGGTTAACGCGCCTACTGGTGTCAATTTTAGTTTTGGGTATGGAAACGACATTCAAATTTTCTACGACCATCAATTTAAAGCTAAGGTGTTAAGTGGTGCTATTGGAATTGGATATTCCCATGCAAAGTATTTCAACAATGGTTACACTACGAATGTTGATACCGCAACTGGACTTGAATATGCGTCTTTTGCCCCAATAAAAGCTGATTCATCCTACAAAAGGAATTCATATACAACTAATTACTTCGATGTACCCGCTGAGTTGAGGTTCCGGTCAAAACCTAATGATAAAGGCCATAGCTGGAAGGTGTCTGTTGGTTTCAAGGCGGGCTTCAGACTAGGTTCTTACAGCACAACAAGAACAGAAGAAGGTAGATATAGCAATTTCATTCAGCCATTACTTACGCAAACTCGATACGGAATTACCACACGATTGGGTTACGGTAGAATTGGTTTAGTCGGTTATTACAGTCTTACACGATTGTTTGAGGCTGAAAAGGGACATGAGATATTGCCCTTCTCAATAGGGTTCACCATTTCACCCTTCTAGGCTAGGCTTGCACCAGTTCAGGTAAAGCCTCCTTTATTGAATCAATAATTGAATTGTGATCCGTAGGTTTTTGGAAAAACTGGTCAAAGCCAAGGTTTTTATAATATTCTTCATCTTCTGGTAATCCAACCCCAGTAATAGCCCAAATTTCAGCGGATTCGTACATAGAATCTTTTCTTAGTTCTTCCATTACCTCGGTTCCGTCCATACTGTGATCTAATCTAATCTCTGTAAGGATTAAATCGAAATTCTTTTTATGTGCAAAGTGCAATGCCTCAACACCATTTCTGGCAACAGTCAAGTGAAATTGTTTTCCAATCATTTTTTCCATGACAAAGATGTTTACCTCGTCACTTTCAACTAATAGTACTCTAACATTTGGGTGAATAGCAGCCATAACAATAATGTATATAGCTCAAAACTAGCCGAAGAACCAGTGTTTTTTATAGGTATAGGGTTACTACTTATTCACCCGCAACTGTTAATGGTTGAGGGCTAAATTCTACCCATTTGACCCTTAAGCATTTTGATTTGGTCGTTAAGTAACTTGGCCTTGTCGTGTTTTTTAGCTTGAGCTATATAATTCAGCGCTTCACGTTTTCTTCTTTTAGCCATTGCTATTCCTGCCAGGTTTAAGTTAGCCATTGCAATATCATGACCCATACTAAGTCCTGTATTCAACGCTTTTTTAAAGTGCTTTTCAGACTTTGTCATTGCATTACTCTGGCTTTCAACTAATCCTTGCAAGAAATAATGATACGCACGCTGTTTTGTTGGCATTTGCTCCGGTTTCTTTACCCAGGCTAGTATTTTTCTTGCGCTATCAAATTTATTTCTGCGCACTTGCAAGAAGGCAATTAGGTTCACTTCATGCTTAAACAGTAACAAAACTACTAGACCTACTAATAAAATGAACATTATGCCATTTCCAATGTGTCCTTGGTAAAATTCGTAGGCTACAAGAGCGGTAAGCAGAGCAATTAAAACAAACTTTATTATTCGATTAAGCATGGTACTAATTTTTAGGATTGCAAAAGTACGTGGAATGAAACGCCCACCCAACTAGAACCATTTATTTATAATTTGCTAACGCTTCTGCAAATTTTCGGTCGTTAGATAACCGCGGAATTTTGTTCTGTCCACCCAATTTTCCTCTCGATTTCATAGCATTTAAAAAAGCATCAGGTTGTAATTCTCTAATAGTTAAGGGTCTTAAGACCTTGCCAGCAATTAAATCTTTGTAGTACGGGTTTTGTTCTTGAAGGGCTCTATCAATAGCACCTTCCAGTTTCGTTAGGTCTTTAGGCTTTTCTTCAAACTCGATAAACCACTCGTGGTAAGGTAGGCCAGAACCTGGGTTTATTTGTGGCGCTACATGAAACTCTTTAGTGATACAATCCTCTTCTTCAGTTCCAATTTTCATTGCCATTTCTACTTCTTCTCCGATTACATGCTCGCCAAACGCTGAAGTAAAGTGTTTAATTCTACCCGTAACTACAATTCTGTATGGGTTCTTTGATACAAACTTTACGGTATCGCCAATTACGTAACCCCATAGACCAGCATTGGTGTTTAAAACGATAGCGTAATTCACTCCCAACTCTACTTCAGTTAGCTGCAATCGTGTCGGGTTTTCTTTGCCGTATTCCGCAGTTGGAATAAACTCATAGAATATTCCATTATCCACAACTAGTAATAAACCGCTATGGGGCTGTTCATCCTGAAAGGCAATAAACCCTTCAGACGCGGGGTAGGTTTCTACGGAAGGTATATTCGACCCAATGAGTTTATTAAATATTGGACGGTAAGGTTCATAGTTTACGCCTCCATAGACAAATAATGAAAAGTTTGGGAAGATGCTTTCAATGTTTGGTTTTCCCGATTTTTCAATAAGTTTTTCAAAATACATCTGAACCCAAGATGGAATTCCACTAATGAGCCTTAAATCTTCATGTTCAGTTTCCTCAACAATTTTATCCACTTTGGTCTCCCAATCTTCGATACAATTGGTTTTTAAACTTGGAAGCCTATTTTTTTGGAGGTAAGCAGGTACATGATTCGCAACAATACCGCTGAGTCTCCCTAGTTTCGCCCTCCCTTTTGTTTCTAAAGCAGGACTACCTTGCAGAAAAATCATTTTACCATCAACAAAAGAGGCGTTGTTTGATGCAACAATATAGTGAAGCAGTGCAAGTTTTGCGGAGTTAATGTGGTTGCTTATAGACTCTTTAGAAATGGGAATATACTTTGCCCCAGAGGTAGTTCCTGAGGTTTTGCAGACGTAAATGGGGTATCCTGGCCACAATACATCAGACTTTCCTTCCATCATTTGGTTGATATAAGGCTGAAGCTCTTCGTATTCCCTTAAAGGAACGTTTTTCTTAAAGGTCGTATAATCGTTTATTCCATCAAACTTATGGTCATTACCAAAGATTGTTTTTTTACCAGTGATAATTAGGCTTTCAAAAACAAGCTGTTGCGATTTGGCAGGATGCAAAACAGCCTTTTTGGACTTTCGTACCAAAAAGGCTGCATAATGTTTTGC
>CAKZOW010000037.1 GCA_937138345.1 uncultured archaeon
TAGATAAAATGTTTAATTATATACTAAGTCAAACAGGCTCTAATATTGAAACTAAAATTGATATAAGTTATGAATCACCTATGACATTTACAGAAAAAGCTAAAAAAGTTAAGAAATCATAAAGTATTACATATATATATTTTTATTCTTCTACAATTTTTTGTAAAGCTTCTAAAATTTTAACTTCAGCTAATGTGTCTAATTCACAATATTTTTCTAAATCATCACGAATTTTTTTAACTTCTTTTGCAGGAACTTTTTGAGTACATATCCTCTCATAGGCATTACATGCATCTCCACCATTATTTATATCTAACTGAGCATAAGATAAATCTGTTAGAGCAGGTAAAACTTTTTTAATTGAAGCACTTCCTTTTTGAATTGGACTATAATATGAAAAATTTCTAAAAGGAATAATTAAATCATTTACTCTATCAATTATTTTTAATCCCCACTCTTCAAATTCAGGATAATATCCAATTAATTCTTTAATTACACCAATTTCAAAACTTTGATTCCATGCAAGAATTGTTCCTTTAACTCCTAAATTTTCTTTCATAGATTTTAATATTGCATTTCTTGGATCTTTTTTTTCATCTGCTAAAAAAGAAATATGTTTTAATTCTCCAAAAGGTTCTTCTTGAATATGTAGAGAATATTGAAATGGAATTCTTTTATATGGAGACATCCCATCATAAAGGGGAATACATGGATTAATTGTTTCAAAATCAAAATAATAAATAGGATATTCTAGAGTATCTATAAATTCTTTAATAGCAAATTTACTAATATATGGTTTTCCTGATACTTGACATTCTTTTTGAAGTTCTTGTTTTGCAGATAATTTAAAGTCATTAGGTATGTCTTCAATTTTTAAAATATCTTTATCAAACAAATTCCAGGACTTTTTCCCACCTCTACTTAATTCAAATACATTGTGTTTAGGCAAGTAACCCCAACATAAGTTTTTTAGCGGACATTCATAAGGATCTTTACAATTTGGATTAATTTTAACTTCAGGTTTTTCATCTAAATCAATTACCTCTAACATGTCCTTAACTCTGTCTTCAATTCCCTCGGAGATTTCAATTACTTCTTTTGTAATATCTTCTCTATTAAACAATTTATCAGGCTCAATAACACCTTTTTTTACATATTCATTATTTACATACATTAAATAACAATTTTTAATTTTCAAACCAGATAATTCATATACATATTTTTGAAAAGATACATCATGAAGATTAACATCTTTTACTTCTGTTGAGGATTTCACTTCAATAATATCCCAACCATCTCCATTTGGTTCTAATATATCAGCTCTTGAAAATAAATTATTTACCATAAAACCTGCTTCAAATAAAGGTTTATTTTCTTTTAACAATTCTTTACTTTGATTTAAATTTTCAATAAATGAATTCTCAGATACTTTAACTCCTTTTGGAAAAACTTTAGTTGCTAAAACTCCAACTTGAGTTCCTACATCAAATATTTTCTGTTGAGCTTCATCAGGTTCAGGAATTAATCCTTTGTCATTTACTTGAGTCCATAATAATTTAGGACATTGAAGACCTGAGAGGTATCTTGATTTTGTGAGTAGTTTTGCCATTATTCAATTCCTGTATATCTAATTGGATTAGAATTACCTTTTCTCCAATATTCTTTTACACACTTATCAATATATTTCTTCCTAACTTCTTCAGGTGCTATTTCTCCATTAAATGCGTTTCTACCATCACCATATTCATACCATTCTTTTAATGTAAATGCTTCTCTAATTATCCCACGATATACAGAGCATATAACTTTTATTTTATTTGCATTATGTAAACTAATTTTCCAGGACTTTCTAGTAGCTTCATATATCTCATTAGTTGTCATCATTTTGTTATATAGATTATTAATATTAATTAAAAGTAGAGGTTCTTCTGGGATTAATTTTTCAGCTTCATAATTAACTTTAATTTCATTTATAGTTGCTATACCTCTTTCTTCAGAGTGGTGTCCTTTAACTGCATTTGTTAAATTCTCCATTTCTATAAAATCAATCATTGCACTCTCAATTTCAAATGCTTCTTTCTCATCTAAACCATGCCTTAATACTTTATGTTCAACTTCTAAACCTAAATTTTTTATTTCATTAATTTTATTATTTTTTTTAGTTTCTTTATAATCTTTAAGAGTTCCTAAGACATGTTGGTAAATTCTATTTCCAACACCTTTACCTACATAAAAAACTTTTTTATCTCTAGGATCAATTAGTAGATATACATAATAATTTAACTTTTCTATAGTACTTTGAGATAATTTTAATTTATTCATTTTTTACTTTTCTTTTTATTAATTAATAAATATTTGTAAAATATAAAAAAATTAAATCAAATCTTCCCATTATTTTCTTTATCAAACATATATAACTGCTCATCAACTTCATGTAATTCTAAATCAAGGTTTTCTCTAATTTCATATACTTTAGAGATATAATCAAAATAAATATCTACATTATAGCCAGAATAAGTAATTCCTTTTCCATATAATGCCCTATATGCTCTAACATCAATTATTGGATAAATATCAGGCCTAATAAATTTTAAAATAGAACTAACCATTGGAAATCCCACTCCTCTACACTTAACAAGAGAATTAATAATATCTCTTGAAAAATCATCATTATATTTTAAATCATCTCTAAGAGCTAATTCATTCAACTTCTCAAGTAAGTCTTCAGGTACATCTAAAACTCTATTAATTTTCCATAGAGCAACTCTTCTAAGATCATCAATAGTAATTTTATCTCTAGATGAAAACTTATCTCTTAGTTTTTGAGTCTCATCTAAATTATATTCAAATTTAAAATTTAATTTATGTTCTTTTGGATTAAAAATATGCATACTTATGAATTACTTTTCTAATTTATAAAATTATATAATTATAACCCAATCTACCTCAAATCAAGTAATGGATTAAATCACCATTTTAATATAACTTTTCAAAACCCTTTACATAATCTTGAATTAACTTAATAGTTTGATCTAGACTTGTAGTTTCTTGTACCCAATCAAGATATTCTTCAAGATATTCTCTATTTTCGTTGAGAACTTCAAAGATATTTTTAGCTAAAGAAATCTCTGCTTTTTTTATTTGAAGAAATATTCTATTCCCTTTAATCTCATCTCTAAATTTTACCATATTACTTCCTTGTTAATAATTGTTATAAGGTTTATGATTTTTTTGAAATAATTTCTAATTGTTTGCATCTAGATACAAATTATATCTGCTTAGATAAGAAAGAATTAGAAGAAAAAGTAAAGGAAGTATTAAGAAATAAGTAAAATTCTACCCTTACTAAAAGTTTTATTTATAAATCTAGAAATACATAAGTAAATATGAAAATCAAAGATAATGATACCTTAATACATACTTTGAAAGCTTTAAAATTAATTAAGGAATCTAGAGAGACAAATATTTTGGATTTAAGTCAGATTGAAAAAATCACTCCATTTTATATAGCTCCAATTACTAGCTTTTTAAAAATAAACAAAAATATTAAAGTTAAATACCCACAAGATCCTTATAAGTTATTTTATCTAGATACTTTAAAATTTCCAAAAACAATTTCTCAAATTCAAAAACATACAACAACATATATTCCTTTATATGAAATAAGAAGTGAGTTGGGAAAAGATGAAGAAAATGGTGAGATATTAGATTTATTAGAAAATATTATTATAAACACTTTTAAT
>CAKZOW010000038.1 GCA_937138345.1 uncultured archaeon
GGAGCTCCTGGACAATATTGGAATTCTAAAACTCAAACTAAATATACTGGTGAAGGTGATATTTCAAATACTATTCAGAGTATTTTAGGTCAAAATCAAGATGTTCAAGCTGATTTATATCAACGTAAAGAATTAGGATTATTAGGAGATGCTACACCTCAAGATTATTTAAAAAGTGTTGGGGATTCATTTAATTCTTATGGTGTATATCAACAAACTAAAAGTAGATCTGGTTTTACTAATCAAATGGAACTTGACTCTGCTAAAAGAAAAATTGATGAAGATATTTTAAAAGGTAATTTAAATTTTGAGAAAAAACCTCAAGCTTATTTAAAAATAGAAAAAGATCATACTATTGGTGTTTTAAATAATATATTGAATGGTAAAACCCATGATTCAGTTAAATATTTAAAACCATCTTATTCAGAGCATAGGAATGATATGAAAACCTATAATAGATTGATGAAAATTTATAATGAACAAAAAAATAAAGCTGGTAACAAATTTAATATAAATGATTTAAATGAATCTGAAAAAAATAATTATACTGATATTTACAATGGTTTAATAAAAACAGGTAAAATAGATAGTAAATCTAAAATAGATAGTGATGAATCTATAAAAGCTGTTAAAGATTATTATGAAAGTCAAGGTAATGTATATCAGTTTCAAAATAAATTAATAACAGATGGTTTTACTACAAATTACAGTAATAAAACAGTTGGTATAAAAGCTAGTAATCCAAAAAAAATAACTGAAAGTATTCTTAATAATGCTGATTCTAGAGAATTTTATAATACTAAAACAAATGAAGTATTATCTTATGAACAAATGATAGATGAAGGTTATTTAAGTGATGATTATTCTGAAAATTTAAAAAATAATAATGTAGTAGGTTATTATGATGTTGAAAGTACTTTTAAGAATATAATTGGTTCGGATAAATCTAAAGCATTTGCATCACCATATTCAATGAAATCTAAATCAGGAGATGAATTTTTAGTTAGTAGAAGTGCTAGTGAATTAGAAAGTCCTGCATATCAAGCTGATGCTGATTATGGTGAAATATTTACTAAATCTCAATTACAGCCTAATATACCACATACGTATACTACACCAGATGGTAAACAATTTGATGTTATATATGATAACGATAAAAAAGTATATTATTTAGATACTCCAAACCCAAGTGGTGGGAAATATAAAGATAATGGTGCTCAAGAAATAGGTAGTAAAGCTGATTTAAAAAATATATTTAAAACAATATATGATATAGATTAATATGGAAGATGAAGATAATTTTTTGGTAGATTTAGTAAATAAATCTAAATCTAAACCTGTAGGTAATTCTAGTTACATTTCAAATCCAGATGAAAGTTCAGGAGTAGTTGGTTTTAAAAATAATGATATAAGTCAATATGATGATAATTTTTTACCTAATTTAATTAATAAATCTGCTGATAAGTATGGTGCTTTATTAAAACATAGAGCTAGTCATCAACCAGCTTCTCATATGATTGGGAATGCTGCTATGAGAATAACTAATGTTATTCCTGGTATTATAGGTAACTTTGCATCTATAGAAGATTTAGGTGACCAATTTACAACAGATTTTAAAGCTGGTAATGTTATTACTGAATGGGCTAAAGCTTGGAAAGAATCTACTGATGAAGCATTTCCTATATATAGAGAAAATCCAGGTAAAGCTTTAGATTTAGGTGATCCAGCTTATTGGGTTGAACAAGGTTCTGGTTTAGTAAACTCAGCAATTGAATTTGGTATTAGTGGTGGTATATTATCTAAAGGTTTTGAAGGACTTAGTAAAATAGCTAAACTTAGACAGTTATCAAATGCTGTAGCTAAAGCACCTGGAATTGCTCAACTAGGACTTGATGGTGCTCAAATTGGTAGAGGTGCTCAAATATTACAGCACGCTACTATAATGAATGGTATGGAAGGTACTTTAACTGCTGCTGATACATTTGATAAAGTTTATCAAACACAACTTTCTAATTACTTAGGACAAGGTTTAAATAATGAAGAAGCTCATACTAAAGCTACTGCTGATGCTTCTGAAGGAGCTGCTGCAACTTATAATGCTAATAAATGGGCTATACCTTTAAATTTAATATCTTCAGGAATGTTTATGAAGAAATTACCTACAAGAGGTGGTGGAGCTAAACCTGGTTGGAAAGCTGATACTAAAACTTATTTAGGTGAAGGTGTTCAAGAATATGGTGAAGAAACTATAAACTTTTTAGCTGGTAATTATGGTGAAGCTAAAGGTACTAAAAAGAAATATGGATTTAATGAAATAATCAAAGATTTAGGTACACCAGAAGCATTTGAATCTGGTATTCTTGGTTTTTTAGGTGGTGTTGGACAAACAGCATTTACTAAACAAGCTGTTAATAGAATTAATAAAACTATTGACCCTGAAACTGGTGAGAAAATTTCTATACGTAATTATAATAAAAAAGTTTATAATGATTATAAAGATTTTACTGATAAATTAGAAGCTGTCCAAAAAGATGGTAATATTTCTACATTTACAAATTCTTTTGAAACATTATCTGACCAAATTAAACTTAAAAAAGCTTATGAAGATGCTGTTGAAAATGGTAATATTGAAGAAGCTAAAAGAATTGCTGCGTTAAGTGTTGATGTTCAAGCTTATGATGCTTTTACTAAAGGTGCTACAGATGTATTAATTAAAACATATGAAAGTATTAGAGATGGTGAGCAAAAAGAAGGTTTACCTGATAACTATAAAGAGAAAGCTACTGAAGCTATTAAAAAAATAGAAACTTTAGAGAAATTTTATAATGATAGTTATAAATATGCTAATAGAAAACAAGTATATTTAAATAAAGCTAATCGTTATGAATTAGAGAATTATGTAGAAGAAATTAATACTAATATTAATGAAGTTAGTGCTGGTTTAAATAGTTATTTAAATAAAATAAGTGATATTTCTGATAATGTAAAAGGTGATGTTAATAAAACAGGTTACTTTTTAGATATAAATAATATTGATTTTAATCCAGCAAAAGAAGCTGGTGATGTGGAAGCTGCTGCTGAACTAAAAGAAATACAAACTTTAATCAAAGCTAGTCCTGATTATAAATTTTTACAAGAAGCTAAAGCTACTAAAAAAGATGTTGTTAAACAATTAAAAGAAAGTTTAATAACTTATAATGAAATAACTACAGATGCTTATCAAGAAGCTTTTAAAGAACGTGTAGCTAATGCTAGACAAACTGCTGAGAAAGAAATTAATAAAAATGCAGCTAAAGTTAATTCTGAAATTAAAGATGATGAAGCAAAACAAGCTGAAGCTGATAGACAAGCTGATATAGCTGCTAAAAATGCTGAAAATGCACAAGCTGTAGCTGATAGACAACAAGCTGTAGCTGATACTAAAGAAAATTTAAATACTTTAGCTGATAATTTTAATATTGGAGAACCAACTGATTTAGAAAATATATTTGGTGATAAGTATAAAGGTATAACAGGCACAATTATAGAAGTTGAAGAAAATGCTGATGGTACTAGAACTATAATAGCTGTAACTGAATCTGGTGATGAAATTTCTACAATTGATAATAATAAACCTACTCAAGATGTTGATACAGATGATGTATATAATACTGATGGTAGTGCTGTAGAAAATACTTCTAACGAAGATTCTGTGCAAGAATCTAGTGATAAAGCTGATGCTGACGAAGCTACAAAAGATGGTAATAAACTATCTGATGTAAAGTTAATGAGTACTTATAGAGATAGTGGAAGACCTTTAAAGGGTATCCCTGAAGCTTATTTGGAGTACGAAACTAATCCAGTTGATAAAATTGGAACTAAGGTATATTTTGAAATTAATAAATCTATAGATGCTAGTTTAGATAAAGGTAATAATTTTAGTAAAGCAACTAAACTATATAATGAATTTATGGCTGGTAAAGAATTATCTAAAGAAGATAAAGATTTTATGGTAGATTATTTACCATTTAAAGCTAAAATAGATAATTCTG
>CAKZOW010000039.1 GCA_937138345.1 uncultured archaeon
CCTTCGCTCTTGATTGTAGGTTCAGCAAGCCTTGGTGCCACATATTTAAATAATACTGATGTTGAAGTTACTACTAATGCTAGCAATGATAATACTGGAGGTTTAGAAAAAGTAGTCTCTCGGACTCCACAACTCTACAATTTAGATTTTGTAAATGACAAAGGAGAAATTGAAAAAGAGAAATATTCTGTTAATAGCTCAGGAGTTATATTTCATATTGATGGTGTTGAAGTACCTCTTACAAATTATGAATTATTTAACAATGTACTGAGTCCAAATCCTCATACAGATCCATCTACTTGCGCTCTAGTATATCGTCTAAAAGATGCACAAGATCCAACTATTACTGCATCATTTAATGGCTTTGAAGATATACTTAATACCTACAATTGTAATAAAAACTAAGAAAAATGGCATTACCTAACAAAATACTATCTGGAGAAGAATTTGAAGAATCTATAAAAGGAATTGAGAGGGGAAATTCAATTCAAGATAAATCACAACTAACGACAATAGCTCGTTTTTTAGATTCCTTGCCTTCAAAAGAAGGTATTTTTGTTAATGGATTAATTGAAGAACATATTATTTTAGAAGCCCTAAGAGATACTGAAGAAACAAATAATCTAGAGGAACCAAATAAACTAGATCTACAACATAAAATTAGAGATTACTTACATGAAAAATATGAAATACCTAAATCTAATGATTTGTTTAAAAAAGTAGGTTATTCAATTGAGGCTACTGGTTTTAAGGCAATTGATTTGTATAAACAGGCAAATATGCCTGTTGAAGTAATGGGAAAAGATCCGTATCTTAAAATACTTAATGAGGTTGAGGAGGAGTTAAAACTTGATACTAAACCTCAAGAAGTAGAACAATTCCCAAAAAATACTTCTCTTAGAGAAAAAAGTATTGAATATCTTCTTCCTACTGTAGATATGGCTTTAAATCACTTTAAAGCAAATAAATCAGCATATAAAGTAATAACTCCACTTCTGGCTTGTGCAGCAATTGGTGTTCCTTCTGTTATGTCTTCAATTAGCCCTAATGAAACAGTTTCACATCAACAAGAAGCAGCTATTTCTAATACAGTAGAAGAAGTAGCAGAAGAAATACCATCAAAAACACTTTTAGAATCTCAAATTCACCAGGGTTCCTTGCCTAGTATGTATAGGATTAATTCAAGAATAAATTTCAATCAACAAATAACTCAACCATCTCCAGAAATAACGTCAGAAGTTCTCTCAGAGTACAAGGAATTCTTATCAAAGTTAGAATTAGGAAATATAATTGCAAGACATAAAGAAAATTACACTGCAAATACAAAAACAATTGAGGGAAAACTTCATTATGGTTTAGATTTTGTAAACAAAGAAGGAAGAATTACTTCACAGTATTATAGATTTGATGGAGAAAATATTATTTTTAGATATGATGGTGTTGATGTTGAACTTACCTTTGATGAAGTAACTAAAAATTTACTAAGTGAGAATAAACTAACTAATCCTTCCTCTTGTGCTTTAGTATTGGGTGCAAAAAAATCAGATAAAAAGGATCTTATTTCTACTTATTGTACTAATAACTAACTTAGTTTTAAGAGTTATTTAAACCACATCTCTTTTTGTTTTTACTTTTAAGTTACTAATTTCATAAGATTTATAAATAAGGACATCTTAATATGTTTAAAAGAATGAAACACTCTACAAAAATATTACCGACATTAGTAGCTGCAGGTACTATGTTAACTTCACCTGTAATGGCGCAAGGAGATGAGAATCGTAATTTTCTTAAAGATCGTGCTCAAGAAATAAAAACTGCTCAGGAAGCACCTAGTTTACCTTCAAGAACAAATGGAAATTCAAGAACAAATGGAAATTTAGATCCTAGAACATGTAAGGAAGAATATGAAGGAAAAAAAGACACTCACATTTTTTATTCTGCAAGCAATCCTAGTGAGAGAGTTGGGATGATTATTGAAGAATGTATACCTAGAGATGGTGAAAATTCTATGTCAAGAGCAGAAAAATCATTTGATGAACTAAGCCTTGATAGGAGTAAACTGTCTAATTTGGACAAGTACCAAAGAGATATCTCAGAAAATCCAAATGGGGTTAGTCAAACATATGAACATGAATATATGGGAGAAATTCCAATTAAGGTACCAACTAGCCCAATTTTTTTAGATTCAAAAGGAATTGATGGTTTGGAAGGTAAAGTAACCACTCAAACAAAATCAGATGTAGATGAAGTAATTCCTCTTTCAGGTGGAAAAGATTCTCAAGGATTAGTTGTAGAAGGCCAAAGAGATTATATGATTTTACCAGTTCTTGGAGAAAGAGGTGCAAGAGTTACTCTACAAGATGATGGAAACTATTTAGTAGAGCCAATTAAAAATATTGCTGGAGTGAATATGGATGGAGAAATGGAATATTCATTTTATTCAGGAGCACAAAATTGGAATAAAAAACAGTTAGACTTTTCTTTAGGATATAGATTTTTCCACGCAGAAAATAAAACTATTGCAAATTCAACTTCAATGGGTAAAACAGAATTTGATTATATAAGTAGTTTAGATATTGCTTTATGTGATGATAAAATAAAGCATGGTTGTTTTTCTGAAGATGAAGCAGCTCAAATTGGAGGTATTGTTGCAAGTATTGAAATAACAAATGATGCAATTTACAAAGGTCACTACAATCCTGAAGAGCATTTTGAGAGAGGAACTATGACTGAATATGCAAAAACAAATTGGGGATATGTTATGCCTGCAAAATACTATGAATCTATGTCTGATAAAGATGGTGTTTATTCAACAGAAACTCAAAAATCCCTTGCAAAGAGATTAGAGGATATGTGTTTTGATCAAGGTGCAGTTACATTTAATGAAGCTTATGACTGTGGATATGATATAGTATCAAAAGGAGTAACTTATGGAGGAGATAAATAAAATGAATAAATATACATTACCCGCAACAATACTAGCAGGGGCAGCTTTACTTGGTGGATGTTCATCTACTCAAAATAATTTAGATTTGGCAATGAAAAGAACAGGAGTAATCCATTCATATGGTCCAATGTATACAACAGGAGCTAACACAAATGTTGTAGAACCAAAAGAAGAAGTTAAAGAAAATTTAACAGTAGATACTATTAATACACATCTTGATTACTTAGTTCAAATGGGAGAAGATAGTTCAAGTATGTTCTATAATCAACTAAATGCTCCTCTTGTTGCTACTCATGTGAGTGAGGCATGTCAAGGAGGTTTAGAATCAGAGCTATGTAAAAATGAAAAAAGATTAGTAGTTGCTAAACAGATGGCTCCTCTCTTTTCAAGTAACAAACCCTCAACTCAAAGATATCTTCAACACGCTATTGCTGACTATAAGAAAAATCAACATGGGTCAATGCAAGCAGGGTATATTCAAGAAAATATGGTTAAACAAATCACATTTAATGGTTTAGTGTTAACTTTAGCAACATTAGCTTCGGGAAGTGCAGCAAACGCAGCACTTGGAGAAGAAAAAGCAGCATGTACTGCATTTAGTGCAGGATCTGGAACAGCTGGTAATGCTATCGGAGGTGCCTCAACAGGAGGAGCTTCAGGTGTTGTAAATACATTATCTACATTATATAATAATGGATGTTAGTGTTTTTGTTCCTTTAAAGTAATGACAAAAGATAGATTTATAAATATAGGAATATAAGTATAGTTAAAATGAATAGTAAAAAAATCATATTCGCATTAGTATTTGCACTGTTATGTTCAGTTTTTAGTGCAAATGCAGTTGATTACTACAAAGTATATCAACCTTCATTCACAAATGAACCTGCAGAAAACATTTATGTAACTGGTGGTGTTTGTGGAGATTCTCAGTGTAGTTCTATTACTTCACAAGAAATTACTCTTCTTGATGGAGATATGTTTCAATCATGTATGGAACAAAGTAGTTCCATGAACATTAACGAATTTCAAGCATGTTTAAATGATTCAGAAATTAACGGAAATATTGCAACTTTAGGTAGTTCCGGATGGATTGTTACAAAAGAAACAGTAGGATCATTTGGATCTTTGACATATTTTATGCCTGAAGGTGATCAAAACATTCCTGTGTTCTTTGAAACAACAAATTATCCTCAAGTATGTAGTGCTCAAGGTAATACATATTGTGTAGATGATAATATCTATGGTTTAAATTTTAACCAATTAATTGAAGCAATTGCTGAAGTTGGTCAAGTAAACATTAAAAACGTAGATAATCCTCTAAAACCAATTCAAGTAGAAATTCCAGTTCAAATTGAAGAAACTGTATGTTCAGCATATAGATTTGCCAATGAAAACTACTGGTATCCAACTCAAATTCCTCAAGGATACTCAGACTTTGATGCGATGACTCAAATTGATTTACTTATTCAAGATTCCCAAGGAACTACTCTTTTAGATGATCAAGTAGTAATTCCAATTGAAGCTGAAACTTGTGCGGGTCTCTCTGCATTCTCATGGACTCCAGCAGCAGAATTAGAAGATGAAGAAGTTACATTTACAATTACAACAGAAGTAATTGATAGACAAGTAATCACATCACTAATTGACACTGCTTCAGTTACTGAGACAATTTATCCAAATAACTTAGATAATACATGTTGGACAAGAGCTTATGATTTTACATTAGCTAATGAACCTACATTTGATTTAACAACTTCAATTGCACAAATTCAACAAGGAGAATACCTTTATGCTGGATTTAGAGCGGGGGCTTGGAGAGATGAATCAATTACTCCAATGCAATTTGAGGCTATCTTAGTATTTGATAACGGAGATGAAGAAACAATTTTGACAACATTTCAAGACACTTCAGGTTTAGATTTAGAAGAATACTTTGAAGATCTCTCAGAGACAGTATTTGATCTACAACCAGGAAATTACGAAGTAACATTAATTACAAGACCAATTGGAACAAATTGTTTAACTTCAGAAGAAGTAAGACAAACTCAACAATTAACAATATTAGAAGTTCCAAAATACTCTTTAGATGTATATGTTTCAGGTAATGAATCACAAGCATTAGAAAATGTACAACTACAAGTTGTATTAGAAGAATCAAGAGACGAATTCCAAATTACTCCAACATACGATGAAACTCAAACAACAAATACTCAAGGATATTCAGAATTTACAGGTTTAATTGCAGGAACATACACATATACTGCTTCACTTGAAGGATATTCAACAGTAACAAATGAAGTAATTGTGGGTTCAGATACACAACTCTACATTAACTTACCTCAAGAAAACTCAGCGCCTATTGTTGATTTACCTCAAGAAGTTACAGTATACTTTGAAGAAGCATATGAATTACAACTCCAAGATTATATTGTAGATTTCAATGATGCATTTAACACATTAACAATTGAGACTTCCTTAGTTTCAGGAGAAGCATCTATTCAAACAATTAACAATGTTGCTGAAATTACAACAACAACTCCAAATACTGTTACAATTTCAGTATCAGTTGAAGATAGTTCAGGAGCATCAGCTCAAGATTCAATGACAATCAACTTCATTGATAACAATGAACCATCAATTACAAGATACGAAGCAGATCCAACAAATGGACAAGAACCTTTTACAACTAACTTTTTAGTTGAAGTAGAAGATTTAGAATCAGATTCATTAACTTGTACAATTGACTTTGATGATGGTACTACAGAAACATTTGAGTGTTCACAAAATGATGGTTTAATTTCAATTGAACATACATTTACTCAAATTGGTCAATATAATACAGTATTAAGTGTTCAAGATGATATGCACACAGTAACAGCTCAAGAAAAAGTATTTGTATTTGAGAGAACATACTCAGCTCCACAAATCTTAACATTTGATATTGATTCATCAAATGGATTAGATTTACCAACAGATATTACTCTTGATTGGACAACAACTCACCCTGATGAGTTAGAAATGGTTTGTACATTAAGAATTAATGGAGTAAATAACGCAGTTGATTGTAATTCATCATTTGAATTATCAAATCACGTAACTCCAGGGACTAATGTATTTACATTAGTTGCAACAGATGGTGAAAGACAAGATCTAAGAAGAATTGAGAGAGTATTCTCATTCCCTCAAGATAATGCGCCTGAAGCATCAATTTCAGTAGATCAAACATCAGGAATTTCACCTCTTGATGTAACATTTACAACTCAAGTAAGTGATGATAACGATCAATTATCAGAGTTATTATGTACAATTGAATTTGGAGATGGAGAGTCAATTCAAGATACTTGTGATCAACTAACAACAGTAGAACACACATATACAACACAAACTCAAGCAATTAACTTTAGAGCATTATTAATTGTTGAAGATAGCGTTGAAAATGAAAAAAGAGCTGTCTCACAAGTAATTGAAGTAGCATCAAATAGAGGTCCAGTAATTGATTCCTTTACTTTTGATAGTAGCAATGGTTTCGAGTTACCAACTGATTTAACGTTCAACTTTGCATCATCACACCCTCAAGACTTAACTACAACATGTAGTTTAGAAATCAACGGAGTAACAACTCCTGTTAACTGTAACGGTGAATTTAGCGTTGAGAATTATTCAACTGCTGGTGTTGCAAGTTTCATCTTCAGAGTTGTTGATGAATCAGGATTAGAATCCTTTAGAGAATTAACTCCTAACTTCATTGAAGTAAATGATGGTCCAGTAATTGATTCCTTTACTTTTGATAGTAGCAATGGTTTCGAGTTACCAACTGATTTAACGTTCAACTTTGCATCATCACACCCTCAAGACTTAACTACAACATGTAGTTTAGAAATCAACGGAGTAACAACTCCTGTTAACTGTAACGGTGAATTTAGCGTTGAGAATTATTCAACTGCTGGTGTTGCAAGTTTCATGTTTATTGTAGTTGATGAGAGAGGTCTTGCAACAATTAGACAACTAAATCCAAACTTTATTGAAGTAAACACAGCTCCAGTGATTGAATCATTCACAGCAAATCAAACAGTAGGAATTGACACATTAACTACTACATTTTCATTTGTATTAAATGATGAAGATTTAGATGTATTGTCATATAGACTATCTTTTGGTGACACTCAAGCAGTTTCAGGATCAAATACATATAGTTCACAAATTGAACATACTTATGTTCAAGCAGGAGTATATGAAGCATTACTAGAAGTAACAGATGCTCAAGATACAGTTACAAGAACAATTACTATTGAAGTACTTGACTCAAATTCAAGCGAAAATAGACCAAGTATTGACTTGTTTACATTATCAACAGCAGATAATACATTCATCTTACCAAATACTGTAACTCTAACATCAGCAGTATCACATCCAAGAGGAATAGCAAATACTTGTGATTTAGTAACTCCTTATGGAACTCAAGTAAATATCAACTGTAATGGTGAAGTTACTTTAGAGAATTTCAACATATCAGGAACTTCAAACTTTACATTAATTGTAACAGATAGTAACGGTATCTCAATAAATAGAACAATTTCACAAGCGTTCTACAACCCAGAAGAAGCACCTGATTTATCTCTTGATAATGTTGCTTTAGATATTGATTCAGTAATTGTTCCAGGTGCATTCTCATTTGCTCTGAGAACTAAAAATGAAACATTAGCGCAAAGAGAATTATTTGTACAACCAACAATCTCTTGTGGTGGTGTTGATTATAACTATGCAAAAGATGGTGGATTCCTACTAACTAGTGCTTTATCATCAACTACATTTGACGATACATTTAGGTTCCCAATGAAAACAGACACTGTAGATTATTATGGTTCAATTCCAACTGGAGAAACATGTCTCTTTGAAGCAAGAGTAATTGATGCATACGGAACTGACATTAGAGTAATCAAAAATGTAGAATTTGCATATCCTCAAAGAGAAGAAATGAAACCTTCAATTAATGGATATGGAACAGATGTAATGGATTTCATCTCAAATACAATCAATGAACCATTTACAACAGGATACAATAAAATTGACTTTACTTTAGTAAACTATGAATCAGAAGCTAAAGAACTCTCAATTTCAATTGTCTCAACACAATTAGGTATTGGATATAATGAAGAAGTAAACTTAGGTTCAGATTCATCTAAAGATGTAACTGTTCCTCTCCTCTTCACAAAAGACCAAAAAGGAACATATCCAATTAGAATCTCCATCAACGACGGAGATGAAAAACAAGTAAAATACTCTTATATTACTATCAACTAAAGTTGATATAATATAGGTATATATTCATTCCTAATTTATTTTATAGTAAAATTAGATAAAAAAACCTTCAAGGTTTTTAAATTCTTTTGGTGCATGCTTTTATTAAAGAGCCATCCATGGCGATTGTTAAAGAAAAGGTGCGATGGGAAATTCAAGTAAAATACTCTTATATTACTATCAACTAAAGTTGATATAATATATGTATATATTCATTCCTAATTTATTTTATAGTAAAATTAGATAAAAAAACCTTCAAGGTTTTTTATATTTCTTAACATACATAAAGTATTATTTCAAGTCTACTTCAATTTTATTATTTTTATAATCAACTTTAGAAATAAAGGATAATTTTTCATTTGATTTGATAATCTCTAATACATAGTCCCATCCTTTTTCCTTTGCTGCTTTATTAATTGAAGGAAGAACTTCTTCTAAAAGAGAAAAATGTTCATAGATTTTATTTCCCATTTCTTGATACTTATCATAATCTTTGAGCATTTGTTCTTTTTGTGCTTGTTGCTTTTTGAGTCTTTTTTCTAACTTCTTCAGTTGATCTTGGAGTTCTTTCTCTTTTTTATCTTCTTTAACTAAAAACTGAGAAAAATATCTTAATGCTGCTTCATTAAATGAATCTACTTTTTCTAAGTTATCAACATTAAATTCAAATGGGTAAAAATCTACTACTTTGTCACCATCTTTTTTTATACAAGGATTAAGTTGTTTTTCTCGAAATGTTTCTAAGACTTGTTTTAATGTATCTGAATTAATTTCTCTAATTGGGGTTTTCTTATCAATACCAAGCAATGTTATAATTTCTTCTGCATATTTAGATCCCATTCCAAATTGTGTCGCTAAAAAGACAACTCCTAATAACTCAGATTCTTTCATTTGAGTTTCTAATTGGTCTAAATTCTCAAAATTAATTTTTTTAGCAGGAGGAAATATATATGTTTCTTTATTTCTAACAATTCTATCTTTGTAGTTTTTCTTAGTTAAAGAATTAATAATAGTTTTTTCTTCATCAAGTAAAATTACATTACCTGGAGCAAAAATTTCAACAAGAAGTGTGTATGTTTTAATTGAGTCATTTTCTTTATCTTTTTTTGATACAGTAAAGAGTACAATTCTCTCTCCAGGAACAATAGATATGCTCTCAATAAATCCATTTTTTAAATACTTTCTAAGAAATGAGATAAATGGGTTTGGGTGTGATGTTTCATGTTTTTCTTTTGAAACATATAAATAAGAACCTAATTTACAAGTAACATAAGAGTGTCCTTTTGTTTTGTTAAATACTTTAAGATAAAAAAGAGTGTCTTCAAAATAAAAAGATTCAATCCTTCCCCCTTCTAATTCTTTAAGTTCTTTAGATAAAAAATATAAATCTGCGCTAGAAAATGCTTTCATAATAGATTGTGTCTTCTTATCTTTTAATACTTTTTGATTGTATTTTTCAAATAAATAATAGAAAGCTTTTAAAATCTGGTCTATTAAGTATTACTAGATAAGCTATGGCAGTAGAAACACTAAAAGGAACGCAGGATTTTGATCCCAAAAAAAGTATTGAGATGAATAAGGTAATGGACACTATCAAAAAAAATTTTGAACTCTACGGGTTTAGGCCTTTTGATACTCCATTAATTGAATATATGGAAACTTTGACAATGAAATATGAAGAAGATAGTGAAATTGTTGAAGAAATATTTAATGTAAAAGATAGAGGGAATAGAGAATTAGGTTTAAGATATGATTTAACAACACCTCTTTGTAGATATGTAGCATCAAAACCACAACTTAAAAAACCATTTAGAAGATATCACATTGCAAAAGTATTTAGGGATGGTCCTTTGAAAAAAGGAAGAATGAGAGAATTTTATCAATGTGATGGGGATGTTATTGGTCAAGAAGGACAAGAAATTGAAGGGGAATTATTGTCTTTATTTTATACAACATACAAAAATTTAGGAATTGATGTAGTATTAGAATTAAACAATAATAAAATTTTAAGAGGATCTCTGCTAGAATTTGGTGCTAATGAAGAAGACCTATCTTCATATATTCTCTCAATTGACAAATTAAAAAAAATTCAAAAAGAGGGAGTATTAAAAGAGATTGAAGAAAAAAACTTAGATACTCAAATTTGTTCAAATGCTATTGATCTTCTCTCTTCAAAATCAATAGAGATCTTAAAAGAAAGTTCATCAAACGAATTACTTTTAGAAGGAGTTAATGAGCTCTCAACTTTAGTTACACTTTTAGATTTTCAAAAAGTGCCTTATAGGTTAAACTTTTCGCTTTCAAGAGGTCTTGACATATATACAGGAAATATTTGGGAATCTTATGATTTATCTAACTCAGTTACATCATCTCTGGGTGCTGGTGGAAGATATGATAAAGTAATTGGAGAATACATGGCGCTTGCTAAAGGAAATAAAGAAGTAACAGAGCTTGTCCCAGCTGTTGGAATATCATTTGGTTTAGTTCCTATGATGTCAGTTTTAGAATCAAATGAAACATCAATTCAAAAAGAAGGACTTACAACTACCTTAATTGTTCCTCTCTCACAAGATTGTGTTTCAAAAGCATTTAAAATAGCAGATAAATTTAGAAATGAAAATATAAATACTGAGATGTTTTATGGGTACTCTATGAAAAAAGCTTTCAAGTACTGTGATTACTTAGGTGTTGAAAATATCGTTATCTTAGGAGAAAAAGACATAGAAAAAAACGCTTATGTTCTAAAAAACTTAAAATCTAAAGAAGAAACTATTTTTTCTCTTTAATCTTCTCTATTTCTAGTTACTACTTAATATGTATTAATATTCTTTATATATCATGAGTATAAAAAATTCTTATGAAAAAATTATTCCTAGTATTATTGTTATCAATAAGTATGGTTTCCTATGCATTTGCAGATTCAAATGGAATCTGGATTGATGCTAGCGATATTCGTGGTGGAACTTTTGGTTCTGACGAACCTTCAGCAACATCATATCAATTTAATGTTCCAGTAACATTTACTCAAAACTTAATTTACAAAGGAGTTGAAATTGATGCTAGATTTGTAAATGAAAATCAAGATAACTCAATTACATCAAATATGATTGTAAATGGAGCAGTTAGATCAGAAGACATTGAAGATGAAACAATTACTTCAGCAGACATTGGCCCTGGAGCTGTAGGTTCATCTGAGGTGATTGATAATTCCTTAACTGTAAACGATATTGGTCCAGGTGCTGTTGGTTCCTCCGAAGTAATTGATAACTCTTTAACAGTAAATGATATAGGTCCAGGTGCCGTAGGTTCATCTGAAGTTATCGACAATTCTTTAACAGTAAATGATATAGGTCCTAATTCCGTTGGTTCCTCCGAAGTGATAGATAATTCTTTGACTATCAATGATATTGGTCCTGATAGTGTAGGGAATTCAGAATTAATTTTTGCTTACAGGACAGGTCAAGCATATGATGCAAGATTTGTAAATGAAGGGCAAGCAAACTCAATTTCAAATATTATGATTCAAGGTAGTGCAGTTGATACTAATAAAATTGCTGATGAATCAATTAGATCAGTAGATATTCTAAATGGTCAAGTAAGAACAGATGATTTAGGAGTAGATTCAGTTACTTCAGGAAAGATTGCTGATTTGGCAGTTAGAAATGAACATATAGCAAATAATGCAGTAGATTCTTCAAAAGTTGCTCCAGACTCATTAGTTCAAGCAGATTTAGCACCAAATAGTGTTGGTAATTCTGAATTAATTGATCAACCAACTGTAAATGTCTTATATGCAAATAATAGAGTTGAAGCAGGAAGAGTTGATACAAATACAATTAGACCTCTTTCTGGAAACAGAGTTGTAATTCAATTAAGTTAAAAATGACAAAAGAAGTTCCCGGAAAAGAATTATTGTATATTATTGGTTTAATTGTAGGAATATTAGTTATAATTGCTTTATTTTTCGTAATAACTACAAAATCACCAGAATCTTCATCTCCAACAGATGAACCAGTAATTGAAATTGAAGAAGTACCTTTAGAATATGAGGAAGTTCTTCAGCAAGGAGATATTAGTGCTTGTGCAGGTATTGAACTTGATGCAAAGAGAGAAGCTTGTGAAGCAAAGTTAGAAGTATGTACTGATGATTCTTGTTATTATCAAAAAGCACTAAACTCAAGATTTGCTCCAGATTGCCAACTCATTGACAACTCAACATTAAGAGCACAATGTTCAAGTGAAATATTTAGAACAGAAATTTTTGAAGAAGCTGTTTTAACTGATTCAATTGAAGTATGTGATGAAATAAATGAAGTTTCAATGTTTCAAAGATGTAGGGATAATTATTACTTTGTATCTAGTATCAATAAAAATGACATCTCATATTGTGATAATATTGTTCAAGAGGATTTGAGAAATGAATGTATTACAAATTAAATTATCATTATTTTTTATTTTCTTTTTTTTTATATCTTCTAGCTCCATTTATTCAATTAATGTTTGCGGCGTTAATGTTGATGAGAATAATGGATTTTATGTTTTAGATAGTTCTGGTAACTA
>CAKZOW010000040.1 GCA_937138345.1 uncultured archaeon
CCACCAAACATCATCACTACGAGCTATAGTATTGTCACAATCAACAGCAATAATTTTAGACATCATCTATACTCCTTAATTCATTAAATCTTTTTCTACGGGTTGAGTAAATAAATTGGTATATTCTCTGGCATATATCATCAATACTACTATCATTAGTTGTTACTAATGTAGGAACACCCTCAATATTAACCCATCCTCTACTATCTCCTTCAAAACTATCTGCCCCCTCCCTTGTGAATTGAATAATAAAAACATTATCTTTTCCAACTCTCTCTATAGTTGGATAGATCTCATCTTCAAATCCTCCATCTGAAGCAACCGTTCCTGATTCTAGATCTAAATTCTGAGAAAAAATCTTTCCAAAATAATCTTTCCCCATTAGGGGCTTGATCATTATCTCAGAGGTAAATATTAGTGCCTCTCTAGGGGTTATTCTAACAGGGGTATTATGCATTTTATCTATAACCCTACTATTTTTTAAATATTTCTCTAAAGAATTATAAGACTCATTAGGTAAAAGTAAATTAGGATTAGGGATTTCTTTACTCTCCCTACTATTAGCTAGATCTTTAAACTCTTCAACATCTATATTAAAAACATATGCTGTACATGCATATAGATGTTCTTTAAATCTATTGTGGAAAAATCCCCACCTACTACTAAGTCCATCAGCTATAGTATCCTTACCAGAATTAGGGGGACTATTTAAAATTATAACTGTATCGTTAAGTCTCACCGAATCTCTCCTCTAGATATTTTAAATCTATAAACATAGGATTGTAATCTCCTTCATGAACTTGATGTTTAACAATAATTCCCCTCCAATGGTGATTACCTTGATATCCCTTATATTCCTCTTCATGGGGATAACAAGAACCTGCAATAATTGCCCACTGTTGTCTTCCTGTAGTCGCTAATGCACGAGTAGCTACATCTAAGGTTTGTTTATGACCCATACTAAATGAAGTTCCTACATGCTTTAAAACATTAAGGGCTGCTCCACCATAGGGTTTACCACTCATAGGATTAGCCATATAGTGACAATAAGCAACTCCATTCACTATAGCAGGTTCTAAGAAATCATAAACTTCCCATCCATTCTCTTCTAGTTTAAAATCATTATAACTAACAAAATCTGCAAGTTCTGGATTAGCATTAACATGACGCATCAACCTCTCTTCATGATTTCCTATACAGAATATCATTTTAGGTTTCCATTTAACCTCTCCATACTCAAGAAGTTCTTTTGCTTGAACTTGAGCTATAGGTTCTAGAAGTATATTCATTCCTAGTATACCTGCATGAATATCAATAGCTAACCTTCTCCCTTCTGATTTTCTAGTTCCTCTATCATAACTAGATAAGCTAGGAAGATCCCAATGATCTCCAATATGGATGATTACATCAGGTTTTTTATGAGCTATAAATTTACCTACGTGTGATAAATATTCCATATCTATATCATCTTTAACTTGAGTATCTGGAATCATTATATGAGTCGGAAACTCTTTAACTATTTTAGATGTTTGAATTATAATAGGAGTAATATCTAATGCATTTATACTCTCTTTTACTCTAGGTGTACTATCTGGAGTCACTTTAAATTGTGAATCGGCAGATTCCCACCAAGAAGAATATGTTCTTTTTGATAAAAAATCATTTATTGTAGTTTTTGGTATTCCTGTTTCTAATGAGATTTCAACCCCATTTAATCCATTCATATCTAAATCTGCTACTAACTCTTTTGTCTTATCATCTTTTAGGTTCATCTATTTACTCCTCTTAAAGAATTTCCCTAATAATCTAGAGATATATAATAACCAAACTACTGGAGAAACAACCGCAATTAAAAAATCCAATACAAATACATTTTTTAATATTGGAATCTCATCTTGAAACATCAGTAATGTGATATTGAAAACTGGTTCTTCAGAATTGACAGCTATATGTTTAAAATAGATACATACAAATCCTAACACAACCCATACCGGAAGAAAAAAATTAAAAAACATTATTCCATCTCCTTTGGCATTATAATATCTTCTTTACCTTTATTGAATTTAATAAAGCAACTTCTTCTTTTTGCTGCATTACTAATATCTTTATCTTTAAATCCATTATCAATTAAGAATCTTATTTGTATATCTTTATCTAATTTCTTAAATCTGATCCCTTCCTTCTCTAATCTAGCCTCTTGAAAAGTTATTCCGAACCTTTCACTATAGGATTTAATTGTATGACAAGGTTTACAAACAATAGCTAAATCCTTATCAGTAATCATTATCATACTCTTAACAAAAGATAATAAATCACTCATAGATCTTAATGGATTATTACCATTTCTATGATCAACTTGACATTCTGGTTGTTTAAAATCTCTCTTACAGATTGAGCATTCACACCCCCATACCATCCCCTCTGGGTTTTTAACTGTAACCCTCCCAAGGGGGACACGCTTCCTATTATTTTTTAGGAATTGAAGCTTAATAGGGTTTCGTTCCCACAAACCTCTGCGTATTCCCCCTCTGACAAAGGACATAAAAGCTGATTTAGTTTTCCATATTTCAGGGTAATCTTTCCAAGGTTTTGAACTCATACTATAAAGTATCTCCCCTTTGACCAAACATTAGAAGAATCATAAGAATGATGTATAAAATCATCATCCTCATGGTCATATATTAATAATCCACCATCCTCCCATTTAACTGTATCACTCCAAGGAAGACCATTATATTCCCAAATAATTACAAACTGTCCTTCAGTTGGCATCTTACTTACTTCTCTCATACAAGAATCTCCTTTGGATTTAGTAATCCCATATCTTTATTTGTTGTATATCCTATATTATTATCAATAATATATTGGTCATAAGATATAGCAGCATCAATTTCTTCAGTAAAACTTCCTATATGAAGTTGATGGCCTCTCACACTTATCTTTGCTACCCACTTACCTGTCGGTTTATAATAACTAACCCCTTTATATATGGAAGTTCCTTTACCTTTAGATTTGTTACCTTGATTTATAGAATTTGAAACAAACCTACAATTAGAAATACAATAGTCACCATCATTGTCTTTCCTATCTAATTCTAGTTCTTTGCTATAACTATCTTCCATATCCTCTATAAAATTAGCTACGCTTTTCAACCATCTATCACAAACCTTTATCCCTCTTCCCCCATAACGATGATAATTAGTACTCTTTTTATTAGTACATCTCTGTACCATATTTGACCAAACTTTATATAGAGGATGATATCTAAGTCCGTGTTTAGTGATGGTATTAGAGAATGCCTCTACAGCTAAACAACCGCAAGATTTTACTTTCCCTGATCTCAAATTTCCCGTTGTAACCCTATTTTCTCCACCACAATCACATCTACAATACCAATACGGTTTTCCTTTATTACTTGAGTGATCGAATCCTACTACTTCCAGTCTATTGAATTTTTGTCCAATTAACTTAGCTCTTGCTGGCATTATAAATTACCTCAGTATCTCATCAGGGTCTAAATCTAATTCTCTCATCCAATCTTCCATAGTTGTATCCTCATCACCTTCCCAGCGTAGCATTTTAGCAAGAGTGTGCATCTCTCGTAAAACATACAACCAGTCAATTTCAATTTCCTCATCTCTCCAGCTCCTCACTTTCTGTTTCTCTGGATAGAGTTCTTTGAAACAAACTACTAGTATTTCCCAAGCTTCTTTATCATCCTGACAGCTAGCTAGAGCTTCATAGGCAGATTTTCCAGCCCACTTGGTACTAGAGAAGCAATTAGTCTTATAGTTGTCTGAGGAGTCTCCACAGAGGATCTGCCAGTATAGAAACAACCTTCCATAACCTAATACTTTATTCTTAGGAGCAGGAAACCACTCAAGCTCTCCGAAACAATCTCCATTAATTATTCCCTCGTGAGGATTATTAACGTCGAAGAACTTGATTGGTTGTCCTCTGAAATCTTTATCTTCTCCAAGAATTACACGCTCTGGCATTTGATAGGCTTCCATTACTACCCTATCATCTGTTTCAATCGCCCCTTCAACCTTTTCAGATTTAAATCTTTTAACAACGTAATCTAAGATATCATAGAACATTAAAGGCTTTTCAACACCATCTCTATTACCTTTGTATTTCATTAGCGTTGATTTATCTTCCCTGTAAGTTCCACTACCTCCATGAAAACATAAATAACTTCCTGCATTCATAGCATCCAGACAGGAAACAATCATAGCTTTAGCACTGTGATACATATTCCTATCTGATTCATCTAATGGGCGTTCATCTCCATTATCATCATACTCAATTTTTCTACGCTTCTTTTTTACTAATTCAAAATCTTCTTTAGTAAAAGGTGGTAATCCTTTTTCTTCTCTCTCTATATTTCTTTCTGCTAACCAACCACCAATTGTTTTTGTACTTCTTCCTTGAAATTCTGTTTTATTCTTGAATTCTTTCTTTTGTCCTGATTTTATATGAGTGGCTTCAATATAGTCATCATCACCTACACAGGCAATAGAATATATAGGCCAATCCCCATCAATAATAGCTACAATATCTGAATCATTGTCTAACTCTATCTTAGCTATGTTTGGTTTAAATGACATACATTACCCTCTTAGTTACGGAGGACTTTTCAGCCCTCCTCCCTATAATTTTATTATTAATCGAATGGAAGATCTTCATCAGCTTCATCAGAGACATCTTTCTTAGCGGTCTTCTTCTTAGCTGTAGACTTCTTTTTAACCGTAGTTTTCTTTTTAGAGGCTACCTTTTTCTTAGCAGTCTTCTTTTTAACTACAGTTTCTTCTTCCTTCTCTTCTTCCTTTTCTTTATTTTTCTTTTTGTCTTTTTTCTTCTTTTTTACTTTATCTTTCTTTTTCTTCTTAGATGTTTTAGGTTCCTCTTCATCCTGTTCATCATTCTTCTGAGATTTCTCTACAATAGCTAATGCAGCTTCCATATTTGAACCTTTAAAGTTTGTAGCTGATTTGATTAACTTAATAATACCAAACCTAAGTTGAGCAGAGGTTAATTTTTCTACTAAGTCATCTACCTCATCATCAAACATAATAGACATTGGTTCTATAGTTAATTCCTTTCTTAAAGATTCAGCATCTTCTTGTTCACGCTTACCTATCTTATTAGTAGAAAAACGAGGATATCCACCCTTCTCTTCAACATTGAATCTAACAGCAGATCCAAGCCAAAGATCTATATCCATATTATCATT
>CAKZOW010000041.1 GCA_937138345.1 uncultured archaeon
ATGGTAATTTACAAGGTGAAATAATGAAAACACCTATTGGTAGATTAGTATTAATGTATAGAAGATTCTTTATACCACTAGCTTTAGATAGATTTAGAGGAGCTAATAAAGCATTTACTAAAAAGGATGATATTAAAGAACATGAAAAATTCTTTTCTCACGCTACAAAAAAATATGAAGAAGGTTCTTATGTAACAGCAGTTAGATTTTTAACTAGAACATTAGCTACTTTAAAATTAGACATTATAACTAGTGATTGGAATAGCTTAACAGATAGTGAACGTTCTAATATTCATAAAACTATAGTTGAATTCGGAAGTGCTGCTGTACTTGGTATGCTAGCAGCTATGATAGCACAAGCTGCTGATGATGAAGATGATGATTTATTATATTTCTTAGCATATACAATGCGTAGAATGGAATCTGAATTAGCACAATTTTCTAATCCTAAAGAAGCTTTTAGAATTACTAAAAGTCCATTTGCAGGTTTAAGAACTATTGAAAATATGACTGAGTTATTAGGTAATTTAGTTGATGTTACATCTTGGGATGAAAGATATAAATCTGGTAAACGTAAAGATGATTTAAAAATTAAACGTAATATTGAGAAAATGATTCCTGTTATTAATAAAATGGGTAGACAGAATCAAGAAATGTATAATTATTTAGAAAGTCAATTCTTTAACTAAAGGGTCAAATTTTTTAAAGGGTATAAAAAAAGGGTGATTGTTACAAATTAATGTAGCAGTCACCCTTTTCTCGTTTTAACAATTAAACTATTTTATTTCTGGTATTACCATATAAACAAATGTTAATAATACACTTCCTATAATTACAGATATTCCTATAAACATAGAAATACCTCTTAAAAAATTTGATTTATTTTTCATTTATTTTATTTTTAAATTCTGTTAATATTTCAATTGTTTCATTTAATCCAGCTTTATCATCTAATAAAATATTAAAATATGGTTTATCACCATTACCTAATTTAATAGGTGATTCATTAATATAAGCAGCTTTAATACCTAATGTTTCCATTATATACTTTTTATACTTTAAACTTTCATTATCAGCTACAGTATATAAACATATTGTAATTTTATCTTTTAATTCCTTTAATAGATTAACAACTTTGTTACATCTAGTTCTACTATAAATAGTATCAGTAAAAGGAAATACAGTATCATCAAAGTCTACACCAACTATAATAGTATTATGAAATTCTAATACTTCAAATAATTTTTTAGTTTCATATCTCATATTAAACTATTTTATTTTCATATTCTTGTTTTAAATTTAATAGATAATTTACTAATCTATTCATTTCTAAATTAATTATAGCATCAGTTTTTACACCTAAACCATCTATATAATGTGTATATAATTTTTTATGATTTTCAATTAAATCTACATTTAAAGAATTATCTTCACCATCATAAATTACATTAGCTATTACTCTAGTATTAACATTAAACCAGATACATAAATTACATATCTGGTTAAAATAACTATTAAATTGTGTCATAATTATTTATAATTTAATTTGCAGTGAGTTTCGCAATCATTACACCAATTATCTTCTGATTCTCCATCAGATACAGATTCATTATGTTCATTTTCTTCATTAACCATAACCCACATTTTTACTTGCACATTAGTACTGTTGCAATTATCACATGTCCATTTCATTATTTTATTTTATTTATACTGTTATCTTTCACCTGATTTATGATCAATTCTATAAAACTCATGTTCATATAAATCTTCATCTAATTCAGGACAATATGCATCATAACCATCAACAATACTTGGGTAAACATATTCATCAGTTCTATTACATCTACCTATTGGTCTATTTACACATAATCTAATATTACCAACCTTATCGTGTGTAATATGTTCAAAATCTCTTAATTGCTCATCTGTAACAACTGCATCATCTTTTAATCCTTTTCTATTTACAATTTCTCGTAAATCTTTTACTGTTAAACTCATTTTATTTTATTTATACAATCTTCAATATCGTTACAATAAATCATATTTAAGTTATTTAAATTCTCAAACATTTTATTAAACCATACTTCTTCTTGTGTTTCTTTAGTTACTATTATAAATACTTTACCAATAGTTCCATTATCTCTAAGTCTACCCATCATTTGTTTAATATGTAGTTCTTTAGAATAATAAGACATTATCATACAATTATCTAAATCTGCTAAATTAGCACCTTGTTTAAGCTTTTTAAATGAACCTATTACTTGTATTTTATTTGTATCAAAATCATCTCTAATTTTGTTATTTATATCAGGTTTATTTCTAGAAGATACTACATTTTTAGTAACTTCTAATAAAGCATCTATATCATTACCAAATATTATAGTTTTACCTTTAACATATTTAAGTAATTCTTTTACAATTGGTATTTTAGAAGGTAATTTATATAATAACTTACTTCTTCTAGATGCTGAATTTCTAATTTTAATAGATTTAACATTTTCAGCTTTAGTAATACGAGAATTATAAGCTTTTTCACTTTCATTACTTCCTTTACTATAATCTATAAATTGTCCTACATTTTTAATAAATGATTTATTCCAATAATCATAAGCTGCTTTTTCAGTTTGGTAAAATACTTTAGTTTTACTTCCAGCTTTAATTGTTTTATCTTTACTATTTAGTTGGTTATATATAACATATATATCTAATTGCCTAGACGTACCATCTCTTAAACCATCATCTAAAGAATAGGTAAAACATATTGGTGCAATATCATTAATTATATCTAATTTAGAGCGTTTTATGTCTTGATAGTATGTTTCCTTATCAATTGTTGCAGAAAGTCCTATAATAGCCTTAAAATGGTTATTATAATATAGTTTAGAGTAAACTGGACTTGCAGCCTCATGAATTTCATCATAACCTGCTAAACCAATTTTTTGCCCTTTCCATTTACAAGCACTTTGATATGTTGCAAAATGTAAATTATAATCTTGTAATACATTTCTGTCAAATATTTGATTATATAATTTTATTTGCTTTATTAAATCTAATTTTCTATCTGTAACTTCAGCGAAAAAGAAATGTTCTACACTCCAATCTAAAGGCATTTCATATAAAGCATGTAAAAAAATAAAGGTTTTTCCTCCACCAGTAGTTAGTTCAATAGTTCCTTTTTTACCACTTTCTAACCAAGCTTTTAATGCTGCTTTTTGAATTACATCTTTTTTCTCAATACTTTTCATTATGGTATATATAAATTAGTAGGATTATCTTTATGAATATCTATATTTCTATAATCATTTTTAAATTTTTGTAAATCAAAAGGTTTTGTTATTAAATGAATACCAGATTTAGTTGGTATTTTAGCTAATATTTTATTACCTTCAGGTCTACAATCATTAATATAATCTTGTAAATCATTTAACCATTTAGATTGTTCTGGTTCTTCAAAATCATCAATATCTATAATCCAACTTTTAGCATTACCAGCATTATGCCCATTCCCACAAGCTTTTGAATAAGCTGTTTTTAAATGAGAATGTTCTCCATTGGCTAATATTCCAGCAACTTTTTGTAAAGTTCTAAACGCTACTTTTTTATAACTTCTTTTATTTAATCTAATAGAAGCTCTAGCATTAAATAATTTACATAAAGCAATTATTTCAGGCATTTTTTTATCAAGATATTCTAAATTACTTATATAATAATTTTTAATAGTTCTTGCGTTATTATTACTTCCTGTTGGTAACCCAATAGGATTAGGATCTTTCTTTCTTTGTAAAATTTGCAAATAATAAAAATCATCATCATTTTCAAATTTTAACAAAGATTTTATTAATTCTAAATTATTTATCATATTTTATTTATTAATAAGAGAGTAGGTAGGATTTGAACCTGCATTCTAGTACCTCTTTCTAAGGTTGCCTTGTCCAATCAGCCACTACTCTCTTAATTATTATTTATCTATTTTTATGAATCTTTTTTAATACTGGACTTAATAATAAAAATTCATCATACGTATAAATATCTGATTTTATTCTATTACAATTCCAACAACAAGGAACTACATTATCCACACTATAACCTAAATTATTATCTTTTCTATCTAATTGATAAGCTCTTGATACATAATTTGAATTTTCATCCCTAGTATAAGGGTTGAATGAAAGTTCTTTTTCACAATAATGACATTTAGAATCTTTTATAATTTCTATAAATTCATTATAATCAATTGTAACTTTATGAATATCTCTTTTATTACAAGTATGAATTAATTCATTTAAAATATGTTCATAAGGTTTCTTTCTTTGAGTACATTTTCTACATTTACCAGAATGTGTTTTTAATTGTGAACTTTGGCTTTTTATATCATTTCCACAATCAACACATTCAAAAGTAAATGTTTTATATGTACTACCAGATTTAGACCTTTTAACTTCTATTAATTTAGCATTATTTTTATTTAACATTTTGTATATATTTATATACAATATACAATAAATAATTGATATATCCTAACTTTTTTATTAAAAATTTAACTCACAAGCACCTCCATGACAACTCTGAGCACCAGTTGTATCTATTTCAGTATAAGTTGGTTTAATATTAGAATTTAACCAATCAATAGGTTTTAAAGTTTTAGTAACTTTATTCCATTTATGTAAAAGGTAAACATCCTTTAATAAATAAGAAGTTTCTCTATAATCATTATTTAAATAATTATTAGCAAATTTCTTAAATCTTCTAACCCAATCTTTTTTTAAAACAGTGTCTGAATTTTCTTTGAATTTAATATCAAATAAAATATTATCACATGCCTGCCATAAATTATTACTAAATGCGTGTAAACCATCAACGATTAAGCCACTTGCGAACAACGCACCTTCACCATATTTTTCAATAATTTGTTCAATTGTTAAAACTGATGTAAAAGGTGCTTGATTATAATCTTTATCTCCACTATTAGATAATAATGAAATTCCTGCAAAAGAATATCTATTTTCATAAATATAATCCCTCACTTTTTCCCAATCATCAACGTTTATTGTATTTGAAACATTATGCCTTGTTTCTGGACAAACACATAATTCTTTATTAGTACTTGCTTCAACCCAGTGTTTTTGAACTAATTTAATCTTTTCTAGAAGCTTAACACCTAATAGATCATCTTTAAATAGTGAATCTTGTTTTACTTCAATAGGAAAACTAGCTACCCAATCCGTATGACTACTTGACCACGCAGATTCTTCAAACATATCAGGATTATTCTGTTTTATAAAGCTAGGGATATCCTCATCCTTATTTACTTGTACATTTCTAAAATATTTTGAAGAATGTTCTCCATGTATCCCAGAAGCGGTTTCTAATAAAACTGATGCATTACCAGAAGGTTTTGTACAACCAATCCTAGCAGCTTGATTTATTTCTAAAATAGCAGCTATTTTTTTATTAACATCTTTTAGTATCTGAGCTCCTTTTTCAAGTATTTCAGGATTAAATAATATTTCAGGATTATTTGTAAACCCTGTAATAGAGCATCCTAATAATGATTCTCTTTCAAATATACTTTTCGCAGGACTTGTTTTATCAATATAAGGAAAATCTGTATAACCTGCTTGTAAAGTACCCATAATAGCAGAAGCTTCACACATTCTATAAAAATCTTCTTCATTATCACACATTCCACCATTACCTTCTGTTAGGTTACAACCTTGCCATCCAGAAACACCTTCAATTTGTGGGTATTTACCTATTTCTACGCATGGATTAAATGTTATATCATACTGATCCGTCCAAATAAATCCAGGTTCACCCCAATCTTTCACAGATTGGAATATCTTACCAAATTCCTCTTTTGATACTTCACCTCTTAATAATAAAACAGAGTTGTTTGACCTTGCTCTTTGGGGGTTTTTATCAAACCATTCTCCAGTTTTAGCATTTAATAACAACTCATCATCTTTATGAAATAAACAAATTGATGCACTTCTTCTAACTCCTCCGCTAAGTACAGCATCTGACATATGCATTATAATATCATATACATCAATTGTTCTAAGTGTTTCATTTTCTAACCTTACATCAATAAGTTCTTGAATTTTTAGTATTGAATTTCTAAGTCCGTCAGGTCCCGGAGCTTTAAATCCTCCTGAAATTAAAGAACCTTTTTTTCTAATTAAACTATAGTCAAAATCTACACGAAAACCTTGATATTCTGGAAAAGTAACTTCATATTCTTCAGATAAATATGAAGATATTAATGCTCCAATAGCATCACTCCAACCTTCAATAGAATCTTCAATCATAAATGTTTTAACTCCTTTCGTTCTATTTTTTAAATTTCTATAATTGTTAACATCTTTCTGAAATATTCTAAATCCAATTCCGCATCCAGATAATAACCAATACATTGCCTCTTGGAAAAAAGCAGGTCTATCAGCATATGAACTCAAACAATTATACATTTTTGAATTATGCTTTAAAATACCTTGATTCTCTTCCGCAACTCCAAATTGCAAAGCTCGTTG
>CAKZOW010000042.1 GCA_937138345.1 uncultured archaeon
ATTAAATTTGTAGAAGGAACTATTAAACCTAAAAATACGTTACAAGTTATAAAACGTGTATTAGGTTATGAAGGTGATTCTGAAAAAACTGTATTTATAAGAGGTGGTCATAATTGTTATAGTAATAAATATAGAAGTTTAGATGATGTTATTAAAATAGTTAAATATTATTATCCAAAGAAAAAGATTAAGGATATTATAAAATCTATATTAAAATATCAAAAAACTTTTGATTACAAATTTTATTTTGGATATTGTCCAAATATTAGAAAAACTAATTTTAGAGGTATTAGTCATTACAGTACATTTGGTGAATATCATTTTAGAGCTAGTTTTGAATTTCAAGGATTTCCTAATTGTAAAATAAGTATTGTAGATTATATAGATTAATTAAAGTGGTGGTAGGATGGAAGAAGATGAAAGATGGAATTACCAATAAAAAAAGAAAAAGCTAATAGAGTTAACCCTAAAAAGATTATCATTTATGGTAATCCTAAAGTAGGTAAATCAACTGCTTTATCACAATTAGATAATTGTTTAATTATAGATGTTGAAAACGGTACTAATTTCTTAGAAGCATTAAAAATAAATGTTCTAGAATTAGCTAAACAAAACAACAAATCACCTTTAGTAATATTAAAGGATATAATTAACTCAATTAAAGAACGTAATAAAGAAAATGGTGGTTATTTATATAAATATATTGCAATAGATACAATATCAGCGTTAATATAATAGTTAAATAATTAGGAATTGTCATTTATTTTGTTTATCTTTGTATATAATTATATACAAAATGATAGGAATATATAAAATAACAAGTCCAAAAGGAAAAATTTATATTGGTCAAAGTATTGATATTAAAGTAAGATTTGATTATTACAAAAAATTAAAATGTAAATATCAACCTAGATTATATAATTCATTAATTAAATATGGTGTAGAAAATCATAAATTTGAAATTATTGAAGAATGTGATATAACAGCTTTAAATAATATAGAAAGAAAATGGCAAGAATATTATAATGTTTTAGATAAAAAAGGTTTAAATTGTGAATATGTTAAAACTGAATTTATAAAAGGAGTAATGTCTAACGAAACTAAAAATAAATTGTCAAAATCATTGACTGGTAGAAAATTATCTAAATCTCATGTTGAAAAAATTAAAGTAGCTTTAAGTAAAAGAATAGTTAGTAATAATGTTAAAATTAAAATTGGAAATCTATATAGAGGTAAAAAACTATCAAAAGAACATGTTGAAAAAATGAGAAAAACTAAATTATCTCAAAATTTAAAAAGTTCTTGGAGAAAAAAAATAAAACAATTTGATAAAAATAACATTTTTATTAAAGAATTTGATTGTATTACAAATTGTGCAAATGAATTAAATTTACATAGATCTAATATAATTAAAGTACTTAAAGGTACTAGAAAAACAACAGGAGGTTTTATATTTAAATATAGCGCAGTTGAATAGTAATATTCAATTAAAAATATTGGGTGAATTCAAAGGAAGTCTAAACATTAAATTGTAGATAATTTTGAGCTAAGCTTGCAGCTAAATGCTGCTTGAAAGTGCAACGACTAGATATTGAAACTAAATAATAAGGAGACTTGCTTAACAAGCTAATCTTAAACAACCATACATGGTGTCCTTATTTTTAGAATATAATATATCCACGAGCGCCCAACATCCTACAGTCGGTAGGATGATGACATAGTCTGGACTATATAGAAATATATAGAAGTAGTAATTAAAAAAGCTACGATAACAAATCGTAGAAGATATTGTACTTCCTCTTGCAAATAAAATGTATAAAAATACTAATATGGGTAAAAACTGGACTGGCGATGATGTTACTTTACTAGCCAATGGAGCTGGATACAGGTTCACAAGAATGGCTTTAAGTATGGTTTTAAATGAATTAGAAGAAATTTGTGATACTCTAATTATTTTAGGACATATGAAAGAGAAATTAGTAGGAAAAGGCGGTGAAGAAATGAATGAAAGAGGTTTAGCATTAACTGGTCAAATGGCTAGAATTGTAGCTTCTCAAGTAGATGCAGTAGGTTATATCTATAGAAAAGATAATCAAACTATAGTAGACTTTACAGCAACTGAATCATTAGTTTGTGGTGGTAGATGTGATCACCTAATAAACAAAAAAGTAGTATTGATTGAATCTGATGAGGATAACAATATTAAAGTAGATTGGTCTGAAATATTTTTAGACTAAAAGAATTAAATTAAACAGTGAATATAAATAATAATAATAAAAAGGAAGATAGATTATGATCGATTTGAATGGAAGTGATTTTGCAGAGAAAGTTGTTAAAGTATTTAATAACGGAGTTGGAGGAAAAGTTGATAATGTAAGTATAACAGTAGAAAAAAAGGCGTTAGATGGTCACGCACAAGCACCAGACTATAATGTAGTATTTACAGACTCTGAAGGAGCTTCTGCAAGTGCAGGATTTTATTACGAAGGTAATGAACAAATCCTTATTAGTAGAGCTTTACACGTTGGTAGAGCTGTTTTAGGAGCTGACTATAAGTTCCCAGCAGCAGAATCAGCTAAAGATGCTTTAAATAAAATTATGAAGCTAATTAAAGATAATTGTGATGGTAAATTATTTAACACTTTCTGTACTTACGGAAATGCTAATTATAAACCATCTCAGTATTTAAATATTAGATTCTTTGATTTTATTGAACCAGCAGATGTTGAGAATACAAGATTGAGAGTTAAAAATGGTGACTTACTTGAAAAAGTGGCTCAAGATGCACCTAGTACACCATCTGGAAGTAAAGGAAATACTTCATTAGCAGATGAGGATGATTGGGTATAATTAATAATAATAGGGGTTGGAAACAGCCCCTATTTTAATAA
>CAKZOW010000043.1 GCA_937138345.1 uncultured archaeon
TTCTATAAATTCTATATTTCCCGAGTTAAGTGCTTTTGTTATTAGTTCTTCTCTATTCATTTTATTCAACTTTTACTGCTATAAATCTTTGTGTTCCTCCATTTCTAGGTATAATAAATGGCATTATATTTACTTCATCTGGATTTAAAGAACCTCCTATTGCAAATGTATTTAGAACTGTTGAAGTATTATCCCAATCACTTGGAGCTGCTGAAGGTAATTGGTAAAGAGTGAATGTATCTCCTGCATCACCATCACTTTCAAATACTATTTTAAATACTGTTCCCGCAACTATTGATGTAGAATTGGCTTGATTACCTGTTCCACCTACTGCTCCATTATTTCCATATAACCCCCACATTGTATTTGCATTTTGAAAATAAGCTTCTACCTCTGCTTGACTATATTGACTTGTAGCTGTTTCATTAGTATTTGTGGAACCTACTCCTATCATCATAGAACTAGTAGGTTTAGTAAATACCCATTGTAATTTTTTATTAGTTCCTCTAGTCCAACCTAAGCTTTCAAACTTAACCCATGCACTCCAAGGATTAGATCCCGTAAAAAACATTCCTTGAGCATCTCTAGTCATTGACATTCCTGCCCTATACCTTATATCATTTCCTGCTCCGTTTCCATCTGTAAAAGCATCGCCACCTAATCTTAAATCGTTCCATACAGATAATTTAGTTTCTATAGCATATGTTAATATTAAGTTATCACAAGTTATTAATGTTAAATTACTTAATTGGTCTGTTGTACCAGAAGTTACATTAACTACTATTTCTTCAGCAGTATTAAATGTAATTGAATTTATAACAAAATTATCAATAAATACTAAAGTACTTGCAGTAAAATTGTGTCCTGTTATAGTTAAATCTCGTGTTTCATTATGATTAAATAAATTATTATCTATATTATCTACAATAGGAACCTGACAACTTGTATTTATATCTATTCTATATGCTTCTGCTTTCATATTAATTTTTTAAAATTTATGATGGGAGCCACAAAGACTCCCTCATAAGTATTAGTCATTAAAGTCAAATTGACAAGTATATTCTACATAGATTCTAGCATCTGTTGCACCGTCTAATCTCATTGCTGAGAAGTTGGCAATTTCATCTGCTGACTCTAGTTCAAATACTTGACCATTTCCTTGTCTAATTCCTATAGGAGCTGCTGCTCCATTACCTACAGGTGCTGTTGCACCATCATAAGTTAGTATAATAGCTGCATCTAACACATGTACCTCTGCATGATTAGCTCCTGCTGGAACTGCTCCTAGAGATACTGCTGTAGAAGAAACTATTAAAGTTTCTGCTGGACTTAAACTAACTCTTTTATTATCTAATGCTTCCACATCAGTTCCTACTGTTCCTGCAAAAGGTAAAGTAATAGCTACTCCTGTATCTACATTTTTCCATTTTACAACTCCTGTTGGTAATAAAGTAGCTTCATCCACTTGTTCTGAAAGTAACAAGATATCTCCTTTTACATACTCTGTATTAGCAGCATCATCAACTAATGCTCTATAATAAGTAGTTTCGTACATAAACGAAGGACTTGGTACTGAAAAATCATTTAAAATCATTCTTTGTTTAAATTTAAATTGTTAAAAAATTAATTAATTATTGCCGTCTGGCGTGTTCACACAAAAATAGTGTATTATTAGAGTTCCTGAGTTACCAGAAGCTCCTATTATTTGAAGCTTATTTATCTCATCAAGAGACTCTGCTTCTATTCTTTGTCCACTTCCTACCCATATACCAGCTGCTGTTGGATCTACTCCAAACATATACTGTATAGTACCTCCTTGCACTTGTATTTCTGCTAAATTAGCATTTAAAGGTGCAGTTAAAGTTACAACAGAAGTGTCTGTAAAAGGTAATATTTCATATCCTAATTCTTCTCTAAGTTTAGTTTGAGGTAAACATTCTTCAATATCTACAACTAAAGGTGATGCTATACTTGTATTAGTAGTTTCATTAAACCATAGTGTACTTAAAAAGGTCATTGGAGTTGTAGAAGTATCAAACTGATTTAATTTAATCAATTTATCTCCTATAGTATATCCTGTTCCACTAGTTATAACATTATAACAAGATTTAGATAGTTCGTAATCTTTTTCTGTTACTGGTGTAATAGGCATTACAGGAGTAGTTACAGCTCCTCCTGGAGAATCGTAGTATGTGTATGTTATTCCTCCTGTAGTGTCTACAATAGTTTCTAACCAATGTACATCTCCATTTACATCTGTTACCCATCCAGTTGTTGTTTCATCTACTGGTGTAACTGTAGCTGCTTGTTGAGCTAACATGTTCTTATAAATTTTATCAACTCTTAACCATATTTTATAGTTAATATCTTGACTTGTTGTATGTCCGTATTTTGGTATTTCTGCTCTTGAGTTTATCATATTATTTTATTATGTATATCTTAATTCTAAACTTATTATACCTTCAAATTCTGCATTGGTATCTGTGTGTAATGAACCAGATGGGATCACTAAGCTTATAGCACTAAATGTATTACTTTTATAAATATAACCAGTCATTACTTCTGTAGGACTTACTGGTGAAGTACTAGGTCTATATGTTATTGTTACAGGTA
>CAKZOW010000044.1 GCA_937138345.1 uncultured archaeon
ATTGAACGTCTGAGTCAAATGTTGGTTAGGCACCCACTTTAGCTTATGGATCATATTGAATATAATCCATTTCTTTCTTTTCATGTAAAGAAGGGTATGGAAAAGGGCAATTAGCTGGCATGGTATCTATTAGAACAACTACAATAGATAATGTAGTTACTAATGATAGACCTTTAATGGTTACAGCTAATGGTCAAGAAGGAGTTATGTTATTAACTCCTAGTATAATTTTAACTAAGATTGTAAAGGAAACAGATAGAGTTTATGGTTATGGTAAAACTAAATATGGATTGGCTAGAATCTATTGGGAGCCTACTGATCCAGATACAGTGGAAATCTTAACTAAACTTTATGTAATGAAAAGAAATTTCATTAAAGAGTTGGATGCAATCATAAAATTAACAGAGAAATGAAAAAAGTAATACTTTTCTTATTAACATTATTCCTTATTGGATGTAGTGTTAGTGAGATAGAAAAAGATGATGTACCACAGATACCAGGTCCCCAAGGACCTCCAGGTGTAGGTATACCTGGGGAAGATGGATTATCTCTTTGGTATAGGTATACTTCAGAAGATTGTTATGTTTTATTCCAATACCATGAAGATGGTGAGGAATGGGGATACCAAGAGTATGAAGACAGAGAAGATGGAGAAAATGGATTTAATTCTTTAATAAGAGTTGAGATTATAGAACCTGGAGATGATTGTGAACATGGTGGAAAATGGATTCTTATAGGGTTAGACACTGATAGAAGTACCACTCTTGAAGACTCTGAGGTTACTCAGAGAATAAAATGGTGCTTAGATAAATGTGTTCATGAGTGTACAGATGTATATGATACTAATCATTGTTCTAATGGGTCTGTCTATGTTATGTGGATTGATGGAATATACTATTATAATGAAGATTTAACTTTTAGACAGTTTGATGATGGTACAGCTAGGTTGTATGGTAAAGTCACTAAACATAATTCTAATAAAACATATTTATTAGATGTAATTTTTAGTGATATAGTAAATGAATCTGTAAAAGATCATAGTTGTTTAACAGTAGATAGTTCAGATTGGATACAATATGCTACTATGGCAGGTACTATGAAAGATGTTGATGGATCCCCAATATATACCATATCAAGGAGAGGAGAACCTTTTCAAGTAGGTATTGGGGCTAATGTACAATCTAATGAAAATGTATTTAGTGCATCTGGCTGGTTTATTACAGATGGTCATGGTAAATGTGAAGGAGATTTTAACTTTAACATTTGTAGATATTCAGCTGGTAAAACTTTTTGGCAACCTCAAAGAATTTAATTATGAAAAAGTTAATATTTTTATCAACAATGTTGATATTTATCAACATAAATGCTCAGGATTTTGCTAGGCAATCTCTTGAGATGGGGGTAGGTCAGAACTTATACCATGATGGTTTGGGTAATTCTAGATCATCTATTCTGGTGAATGCTGGTTATAGATATATGATCACCCCTAAATTTGGATTACAGGGTAATTGGCAATTTGATGTATTAAGATCAAAAGATCATCCTGATCATCCAGAGTGTGAATATAGAGCTTATTCACAAGGTTTTAGAGTAGAAATGTTTAGAAGAATTGCCAGATTTGGTAGATTTACTGTAAATGGTACAGCTGGTTTTGGTGGCACTTATTATTGGCTCAGAGATAATAAAAAAGAAAGAGTTTTTAATTACACAGCAGCAGGAAATGTGCTTTATTCTTTGGGTCAAAAAAGAAATCCCTGGGGATTTGTTGGTCTAGAATATAGAGGAACAGCTAATACTGCACAAGAAAAAACTCTTAATAGTAATTTTGAGACTACAGGTAATCCTATACAAGCTTTTAAACAAGATTTAGTTTTCAGAGTAGGTGTGTATTTAGATAATAAAAAAGATAAACCTCATGCTGATTGGTATGAAGAAGATGATTGTATAGAATGTATACAAAATCCTTTATCTTCTAAAAGTTCTCTTACTAGGGAATCTAATATACAACCTTCTGAAAAAGAGTTAGTTATACCACATGAAGTAGTTTTATTTGATGAAGGTTCTTATGAGATTAGAGAAGACCAGAAAAATCCTATTGTTAAGATGGTAGATTTTATGGACAAGCATCCTGATCTTAAAATAGAACTTGTTGGTGCTGCTTGTGGAGGGAAAGGTTCTCCTCAGAGAAATTTTGAACTAAGTGAACTTAGGGCTAAGGCTGTATATGAAAAAATGGCTAGTCTTAGAGGAGATGATTATTCAAGATTATCTTACAGAGGTACTGGTGTAGATACTAAATATAGACATCAAGATCAAGACATTCAAAAAAGAGTTAATTTTATCATTTACAAATAATAATTTTGGTAACTTTGTGGCTTCTCTCTTTATGTAATTCTACATAAAAGAAGCCACATTTTTATCTAATTTAATCCTTAATTTTATGAAAAACATTTTTCAAAAAAGAATTAATATTAAACCCTATGAATATCCTGAATTACTTGATTTTAAAGATGCTATAAGGCATAGTTATTGGATTCACACTGAGTTTAACACTACAGGTGATATCCAAGATTTTAAGACAAAAATTTCTGAAAAAGAAAAAAAAGTTTTAACTAGGACCATGCTTGCAATATCACAAATAGAAGTTAATGTAAAAAGATTTTGGGGAAATCTATATACCTATTTTCCTAAACCTGAAATTGATGATGTAGGAGGTACATTTGCTGAGAGTGAGATAAGGCATAAAGATGCTTATTCCTTTTTATTAGAAAGATTAGGTTTAAATGATGAGTTTGAAAAAATATATGACATTCCAGCTATTATAGATAGGGTCAACTATTTAGAATCTTTCATGATGAAAAGCTATAATTTTAGCTCAGATAAAAAGAATTTCATACTCACTTTAGTATTATTTTCTTTGTTTATAGAACATATATCACTGTTTGGTCAGTTTCTTATTGTTATGTCTTTTAATAAACATAAAAATTTATTTAAAGGTATATCTAATATTGTTGAGGCTACTTCTAAAGAAGAAGAGATTCATGGTAGATTTGGTATAGAGCTTTTCAAGATTGTTAAAGAAGAAAATCCAGAGATGTTTGATGAAGAATTTTTAGAGGAGATAGCTGAAATGAGTTTAAAAGCTGCAAAAGCTGAGTCTAAGGTTCTTGATTGGATATATCAAAATGGAGATATTGATCTTATTCCAAGAGATACTGTAGAGAATTTTATGAAAGATAGATTTAATGAATCTCTTGAAGTATTAGGTGTTAATCCTATATTTGATGTAGATATAAGTCTACTAGATGATACTCAATGGTTTAATGAAGAGATAATGTCCACAAAAGAAAATGACTTCTTTTATAAAAGAAGTATTGATTATAGTAAGAAATCTAAACCAATTACAGCAGATGATTTATTCTAAAGAAAGAGAAGATTTTAGTTGGTTAAATTCTGATAGTAGGTTATTCCTTGAAAGGGGTTATTTATTAGAGGGAGTTACCCCAGAGCAGAGAGTTATGCAAATAGGAGAAACTGCTCAGAACATACTTGGTATAGATAATTTTAAAGCAAAATTCTATACTTATATGGCAAGAGGTTATTACTCTTTGTCATCCCCAATATGGGCTAATTTTGGTTTAAAAAGGGGATTACCTATATCTTGTTTTGGCTCTTATATTGGAGATTCAATAAAAGATATAATGTATACTACTGCTGAGGTTGGTATGATGTCTAAAGTAGGAGGTGGAACCTCAGGATACTTTGGAGATATAAGACCAAGAGGTAGTAAAATTACTAATAATGGAGAGTCAGATGGCTCTTTTAATTTTGCTAAACTATTTGACACTACTATTGATGTAATATCTCAGGGAACTGCTAGAAAAGGTCAATTTGCTGGTTATATTGATATTGAACACCCAGATGTTTCAGAGTGGTTAAATATCCACACAGAAGGTAATCCTATACAATTAATGTATTATGGGGTATGTGTTAGTAGGCAATGGTTTAAAGAAATGAAGGAAGGTGATAGAAAGAAAAGAAGTTTATGGGCTAAACTTCTACAAAGGAGGAAAGAGACAGGTGTACCCTATATATTTTTTACAGATAATGCTAATGATGGTAAACCTCAGATATATAAAGAATTAGGTATGAAAATTCATGCTTCTAATTTATGTACTGAAATAATGTTACCATCAAATAATGATGAATCATTTGTATGTTGTTTATCTTCAATGAATCTTTTATATTATGATGAATGGGTAAATACAGATGCAGTAGAAGTTCTTACTCAATTCTTAGATGCTGTTATGACAGAGTTTATAGAAAAGAGTTCTAAGATACCATTTATGGAAAGAGCATGTAATTTTGCTAAAAACCATAGAGCATTAGGTATTGGAGCATTAGGTTGGCATTCATATTTACAATCTAAAATGATACCATTTGATTCAATGGAAGCTATGATGAAAAATGCTGAGATATTTACTGCTATGGAAATATCCACTTTATCTGCATCTATAAAAATGGGACAAGATCATGGATCAGCACCCATTTTTAAAGGGTATAAAGGTAAACATAGAAGGAACACAACTCTTATGAGTATTGCTCCAACTAAATCTTCATCATTTATATTAGGCTCAGTTTCCCCAAGTGTGGAACCATTAAAGTCTAATTATTATGTAAAAGATTTAGCTAAAATTAAGACTACATATAGAAATCCTTTTCTTACTAATTTACTTAGGTTAAAAGGGGAGGATACACCAGAAGTGTGGGAAAGTATTCTAATTAATGATGGATCAGTACAACATTTAGATTGTTTAACAGGTAATGAAAAAGAAGTATTTAAAACTTTTTCAGAAATAAGCCAATTATCTGTTATACAACAAGCAGCCCAAAGACAAAGATTTATTGACCAAGGTCAAAGTATTAATCTTATGATACATCCCAACACCCCTACTAAAGATTTAAATCAACTTTATGTCTTAGCAGAAGAAATGGGTCTTAAGTCTTTGTATTATCAAAACAGTATTAATGCAGCCCAAGAATTTAATAGAAATTTATTGAGTTGTTCAAGTTGTGAAGGATGATAAGAAAAATCAATATAGTAGAAGCTGCTGCTGAACTTGCTGAAGAGAGAGTTAAGCAGCTTTTTACAGAAAACAATAAAGGAAAAACAGAAGAAGAGTTGATTAAAATGTTGAATGATGGCATTAAAAAACAAGATCCAAATATTAAAACAACGGTAATTCCTTCAGAAAAAGAAGCGATTAAAGACATCTTTGTTCATGATGATGTCTATGATAGAGAATTAATTAGAAGCTATGGAGAGCTTCATAAAATATGTCCACACGAATTTAGTTTATCAATCGCAAGTTTATCGGATGTCATTGTTTGTGACTATAACTATGCATTTGATCCTCGTGTTCATTTAATTCGGTTTTTTGAAGAAATGTTTTATACACCTAAACTCTTAATTGATGAAGCACACAACATGGTTGATCGAAGTCGGATGATGTATTCAGCATCGTTACACCAAGCTTCTTTAGAATCTCTAAAAGAAGCTATAAAAGGGTTTGATCAAACATTAAAAGCATCAGTCAATGCGGTGTTAAAAACACTTGTTTCATATCGCGCGTTACACGACTTAGATAAAAACCCGTTTTATGATCAGCTAGACAATGAAGATGCTTTGCTTGAACAAATCGATTTTTGTGTGATCCAATTAGAAAAATTGCTTGTCGATAAAAAGAAATTTGCGACAAGGAAAAACGTATTAGATGTGTATTTTGAATTGTTACAATATAGAAGAATTTCTGAATTTTACAATCAACATTATCGGTTCTTTATTGAGCTTATCAATGATAAAGTACACGTGACCCAAAAATGTTTTAACGCAGCCAACTATATTGAAGAGACCATTGAAAATCATACCGAAGGTGCGGTGTTTTTCTCAGCTACACTAGAGCCAATTGATTATTATGTTGATTTAATCACAAATAAAAACGGACAAACCATTAATATACCAAGCCCATTTGATCCATCACACTTGGGCTTATTCATCGACCCCAGAACGTCAACAAGGTACCGCGACAGAGACCGAAGTATCACACCAATTATTGATACAATTTATGCTGTGGCTAAATTCTATAACGACTTCGATAAAACAGTAAAATATGATATTATCGGTTCAGGATCTCAAGAAGATATTAATAGTTTAAAACAAACAATAAATGATTTAGATAGTCCATCATTTCATCCCCTCTACGCGTGGTAAAT
>CAKZOW010000045.1 GCA_937138345.1 uncultured archaeon
TTGTCTTTATCGTATCCTTTTTCTTTATATCCTTCTTTGTAGGTAATTGTTGATTTTTCATCAGTAAATTCCATGATATCTCCAATAGCTGGAAGGAAAACATTTGTATTAGTTAAATTTTCATGAGCAAATGCACGAGTCGCTCTAAGAGCATCACAATCTCCGTGTTGAAGAATTAAGTTTTTAGGTTTCATTTTAAGAAGCATATCTCTAATTGAAGCTTGACCATAATGAGCTGAAAAATCATATTTCATAACTTGTGCTTTTACGGAATATTTTTTGTGATTTTTGTAAAATACTTTGTTTTCTAATATTTCTCTTCCAGTAGTTCCTTTTGCTTGATATCCTGTTAAGATAATATAATTATCTTTATCGTGACACATTTTTTCAACATATGTTACAACAGGTCCACCTTGTACCATACCTGAAGTTGATACTATCACAGCTCCTTTTTTGTGAGCTATTTTTTCTCTCTCTGTTGGTTTTGCTACAACGTGACATTTTTTGAACATTTTTTCAAGAATTTCTTTATTATTAATGTAAGGATCATCAGATTTTACATACATCTCAGTTAATTTTCTTGCCATTCCATCAAGATAAATAGGAGCATCTATGTTTAATCTATCGAGTAAAATTAAAATTTCTTGTGCTCTTCCAACACTAAATACTGGAATTAATGCAGATCCACCTCCACGCAGACATTCTTCAACGGATTCGATGAGTTCTTTTTCACAATCTTCTCTTGGAGGATGAATTCTATCACCGTAAGTATTTTCAGTAATTAAAATATCTATATCTTGAAATTTGTCAACATCTGAGGGAACCATAAGAAGAGTATCTTCATTATTCATATCGGCAGTGTAGAGAAGAGTTTTTCCTTCAACATTCATCAAAATTGAAGCACCTCCAGGGATATGTCCTGAGTTTAGGTATTGGAATTTAACTTTTCCATCTTTTGTTTCATACTCAGTATCATATTTTACATGTTTAACATCTTTTTCAACTTTTTTAATATCTCTTTCAAGATATGCTGGATGAAGATGTTTTAATTTTTCTAGATGATATGAATCTTGAAGTAACATATTAGTTGTTTTCCAAGTCATCTTTGTTGTGTAAATAGGACAATTTAGTTGTTTGTGTTCAAGCATTGGAAGTGCACCAGAGTGATCTAGATGTGCGTGGGAGAGAAATACTCCATCGAGTTGGTGAATTTTATCGAGTTCTTTTGGATATTCGTTACCATAGGAAGTAAATTTAACTCCTGCATCTAGTAGATATCTTTTATCTTTTGTCTGAACTTCAATACATGATTTTCCAACTTCTCCTGCTGCTCCGTGAAATATTATTTTAACCATTTTTAATCATAGTATGTATTTTTGAGTTTATTTTGTAAACAAAGTAAACTCAATAATTGTACATCTAATACTTTTTGAGATATCTTCTTTATTAATATTTATCACTTTAATTAAAGGATGAAATAACAGCAACATTTTTATCATATGAACTTTTTAGTTAGAATAAACTTTAATAAATATAAAAATAGCATTTTGTCTATGTTAGATTCTTTATTAGTTGGGTTTTTTTTATCTCTTCTTTTAGGAGCAGTTATTGGTGCTCAGAGAGAGATGACCCTTCAAAAATTTAAAAAACAAGATTTTGCAGGTTTTAGAACTTATACTATTATTACTATGCTTGGGTTTTTATTAGGATATTTATCATTTGTAAGATTAGATGAGATGTATATTGCTTTAGTAGGAATTTTAGGTATGTTTGCATTTTCTCTTGTTGCATATAAACAGGTAAGTGTAAGAGGAAAAGATGTTTCAATTATTTCAGAAATTAGTGCAGTTGTGATGTTTATAGTAGGGATTTTAGTAGCACTTCAGGAATATTATTTTTCAGTTATTGTTACATTTATTTTGACATCTCTTGTTGCAGTTGGAAATCAATTACATGGTTTTGCTAAAAAACTTACAACTAATGAGGTGTTTGCATCCTTAAAATTTGCATTAATTTCAATTATTGTTTTACCTCTTCTACCAAATAGAAATTATTCTCTCTATGATATGTCTGGAATTAGAGAGATGCTTCTTCATTTTGGCCTATCTCAAGATTTTTTAATTGCAATGAATGTATTTAATCCTTTTGAAATTTGGCTTATGGTTGTGTTTGTCTCAGCAATTGCTTTTGTAGGTTATATATTAATGAGAACTATTGGCGCTCAAAAAGGTATTTTATATACTGGTTTTTTAGGAGGGCTTATGTCTTCAACAGCACTTACTTCTTCATTTTCAATAGAGAGTAAAAGAATTCCTTTTGCACTTACTCCTCTAGCCATTGGAGTTATTGTTGCATGTTCAATTATGTTTTATAGAATTATTTTTACAGTATCTATTTTATTTCCATCTTTGGTTTCTCTGCTTTTTATTCCTATGGGGATTATGGGGAGTGTTGGTTTGCTGCTTGCCTTTTTTTTATTTAAAAAATCTAAAAAAGATCATAAACAAGAATTTAAGGTAGATACTCCTTTTGCATTAAAGCCTGCCTTTTTTTTTGCTGGTTTTTATGTTGGAATAATTTTTTTAGCACAGGCAATGCTTTATTATTTTGGAGAAAGTGGTGTTTTATTAGTTGCATTTTTATCAGGGATTGCAGATGTTGATGCAATTACTATTTCTTTAGCAAGACTTTCTGCAGATGGTGTTATTTCTTCTAAATTAGCAGTTCTAGGGATTGTTATTGCTGCGTTTTCAAATACAATTGTTAAGGCTGGAATCGCATATTCTCTTGGGGCAAAGAAATTCGCAAAATATATATTTATAGTATTTTCTTTGATAATCTTATCAGGAGTTCTTACATTATTATTTATTTGAAATGTTTATCGATGATTCCTTTTATTTTATCATAACATTTTCTTTTCATTACTTCAATTTCATGATCAACATTTTTTTCAAACCACATTTTTGACATAATTTCTTTGAGATATTCTTCAGAAAAAGGAGTCCATTTTGTTATGTATTGAAGCTTTTTGAACTTTTCTCTAAGAACTACGTTTTTGTATTCCATTTTATTTCTAAGTTCCCAACCTCCATCTTGGAGAGTAATTTTATTATTTCCATCTAAAATTTCTACATTTCTCATATTACGATTTGATAAATTAAGTTCAAAGGTAACTACAGATTCATCTTTATATAAAGGTCCTGTTTTTTTAGCTTTCCAGATAATTTCTACATCAAATGCTCCATCTCCTTTATCACACCAAAAGAATTTTTGCTCATACATGTTTTTGTTTCTTTTGAGTTGTTTAGTGTCTGCGAGTTCTCCTTTTTTTAATTTAGATGTTGCATTTACATTAGAAAAAAATTTAGGGTCTTTATCCCAAGTAATATCATCCCATCCAGATTCTGTTAGTGTTTTACCTAGTTCTGTGTAAAAATCTCTTAAATTCATTTGTTTACCGTAGGCGTATTTTCCACCGTCCATAAAGGTTGCTGTAAGAGATCCATCATCTTGAATTGAATAATCCATAAGAATTTCTAAGAAATATTATTTTTAAACTTTTGTTGTATCTTTTTTATATTACTTAATATGTGTTTTTCAAAATGCTTGTTTTTCTACTTTTTTTATAGCATACTTTTATATGCATATGAGTACTAATTTTAGTATGGATGAAGTAAAAGTACTAGGTTCTAAATCAATTACTGTTGAGAGTAAAGAATCAATTATTAATTTGGTTTTAGATACTTTAGCTATAGAAAAACAACTTCTTATTTTCAATAATTCTAAAAATTCTTCAGAAGCTACAGCAGAAAAAATTGCAATGGCTCTAAAGAAGAAAAAGACAGTTACTCATCAAAAAGAACTCTCTCAACTCTCAGAGCAAATATTAAAAGTAATGCAATCACCTACCAAACAATGTAGAAGACTTGCAAAATGTGTGGAGCAAGGAATTGCATTTCATCACAGTGGTCTTGTTTCAAAACAGAGATATTTAATTGAAGAGAATTTTAAGAAAGGAATTATTAAAGTGATTTCAAGCACACCAACTCTTGCTGCAGGGCTTAATCTTCCAGCATATAAGGTAATTATTAAAGATTATAAAAGATATTCTTCTAGAGGATTTAATGATATTCCAGTTTTAGAATTTATGCAAATGGCAGGCCGTGCAGGAAGGCCAGGTCATGAAGATATAGGACACTCAGTAGTTCATATCAAAGATGATAATGAATTAGAGAGAGTGATTAAGAAATATATTCATGGTAAACCTGAAGAGATTTATTCAAAATTAGCAGTTGAACCTACTCTTAAAATGTATGTTTTATCTTTAGTTTCCATGGATATTATTAACACTGAAGATGAGATTAAGGAATTTTTTAAAAATACTTTATACGGAGAACAATACCATGATTTAGAGGGTCTTTATTATAATATTTTTAAAGTTTTGAAAATATTAAAAGAGTATCAATTTGTACGAGAGGATGATAATTATTATGTTGCAACAACTCTTGGAAAAAAAGTATCAGAGCTTTATTTAAATCCAGATACTGCTCATTTATTTTTGAGTCATTTTGATACATTTGTAAAAACTTTGGGGTCAAAATATGTTTCAAGACAACATGTTTTTAATTTAATTCAATTATTTTCAACAACTATGGAGATGAAACCTCTATTTAGGATGGGTAAAAAAGAGGAAGAACATTATATGCAACTCGCAGATGATGTTCAAGAAGAGTTATTTGTTGAATATGATCCTTTTGAACAAGATTTACAGGATTTTATGAATGGGTTAAAGACGGCTGAGATTATGCAAGATTGGATTGAGGAAGCACCTGAAGAATATATCTCTGAGAAGTATTCAATAACTCCAGGAGAGCTGCATTTTAAAAAAGAAGTTATAGATTGGCTTTTATATTGTTTGGAGGAGTTTTCACAACTTAGAAAACAATTTTATCTTAAAAATTATTTTAATAAATTACGACAGAGATTTAAATCAGGAATTAAGGATGATGTTTTAGTTCTCATTTCTCTTAAGGGAGTTGGAAGAGTAAGGGCTAGGAAACTAAAAAAAGCAGGATTTGGTACTCTCTCAGATTTGCGTTCTGCAACATTTGAGCAACTCTCAAGAGTAATAGGAGATGCACTTACAATTTCAATTAAAAAAGAATTACATGGAGAAACTTATGAGCAAGATTTTTCTCATGAATTAAAGCAAGTTGAAAAATTCTCAAGATCTTCAAAACCTAAGGAAATTAGAGTGAGAGAAGTAACAGAAGTAGAGGTAGATGAATTAGTAGAAGAGACACAAAATTTTGAGAAAGAAAAAGAAGAAGCTAAACAAAAAGGTTTATTGCAGTATTTTTGAGTTATCTTTTATGTTGTTTAATTGATTTTATTTTCATTTTAAAGCTATTTTTTTCAATAATAAATATTTTCTTAAGAATATTATTTTATTTAATGAGAAAATCCTTTATTCCAAACCTTTATATAATCATTTTTCTTAGTTTTTTATAGGTTATTTATTAAAAAATGGAAGAAACACAAACAAAACAACCAGGATCTCCTCAAGAAGATCCGCTTTATGCTATTTCTTATGAAAATGCAAGACTTGAAGAAGAGAATAAAAATCTTAAAAGGACTGTGCAATTTTATCAGGCAGAATTAGAAAAGTTTAGAACTCCTCCATTTATAGTATCAGAAGTTATTTCTATTACTGATGAACAAAAAGCAATTGTAAAATTACCAAATCAGAGTAATTTTTTAGTAGAAATCTCAAATACAATGAAAGAAGATTTGAAAGTAGGGGATACAGTTGTTAATGAACAAAAATCATTAGTTGTAACAGATAAAATTAATTTATCTAAAAATTTTCCAGTTGAGAATTATGTGATTGTAAGCCATGATCTTAAAGTGAGTTGGAAAGATATTGGTGGTTTATCTAGAGAAGTTGAGAAGGTAAAAGAAGTTTTAGAGATGCCATTAAAAGATCCAAAAACATTTGAAGAGATGGGAATTACACCACCAAAAGGAGTTCTGCTTTATGGACCTCCAGGAACTGGAAAAACTATGATTGCTAAGGCTCTTGCAAAAGAGACAAATGCAACATTTATTGAACTAGTAGGTTCAGAGTTAGTTCAGAAATTTATTGGAGAAGGAGCAAAGCTTGTTAAGGAATTATTTCAGATGGCAAGAGAAAAAGGACCAACTATTATTTTTATTGATGAAGTTGATGCTATTGCAGCGAGAAGAGTTGAGAATGGAACTTCAGGAGAGAGAGAAGTTCAAAGAACATTTATGCAGCTTTTAGGAGAAATTGACGGATTTGACGCATTATCTAATGTAAAAATCATTGCAGCAACAAATAGAATTGATATCTTAGATGAGGCAATCATTAGACCAGGTAGACTTGAGAGACACATTGAAGTTAAACCACCAGAAGTTGAAGGAAGATTAGAGATTTTAAAAATTCATACAAAATCTATGAAATTAAAAAAACATGTAGATTTGCAAGAAATTGCTCAAAAAGCAGATCATTTTTCAGGAGCAGAGTTAAAGGCACTGACAACAGAGGCAGGATATTTAGCAATTAAGAATAAAAAATCAGAAATTTCGCAAGAGCATCTTTTAGAAGCTATTGAAATTGTTAAAGAAAAAGAAGATGTCTATGAACCTTTAACTCATAGTTATAATTAATTTAAAATGATTAGTAAGAAGAGAAGAAATTTTTTGTTTTTAGAAGCAGGAATTTTAACTTTTCTTATTTATATCATTGCTTTACTTTTAACTGGATATTTAGATACACATAGAATTTCTTTTTTGGAAAATGAACATAAAAAATTTGAAATTATAGAGGAGAGTAGTTTTGCTCAAACTTATTTTTTAGAGGAATTTGAGGAAGAGTATTCTTGTTCAGATTTTAAAACTGCAATTTATAATAAAAATATTGAACTTAGAAAAATTGGAGAAGACCTAGGTAATTTTGGTTCATTGTTTTTAGAATCAAATGTGAAAAATGGAGAATATTATAAGGAAGTTTATTACTTAAATCAATTAGATGTATATTTTCAAATTAGTGCATATAATGAAAAATGTCAGGAAAATATTATTCCAGTATTTTATTTTTTTAGTGAATCTTCATCATTTGATGTTCAAGGAGCATATTTAGAACAGTTTGCATTAAATAATAGAAATGAGACATATGTTTTTTCATTTGATATTAATTTTAATAATAGTTATGTTATTACTTCATTAAAGGAATCTTTAGAAGTAACATCCTCTCCTTTTGTTAAAGTGGGAAATACTACAATTAGTAATGGATGGATTTCCTCATTAAATGAGATATCTATTGAGTTTTTAAGACAAAGAGGTGAGATTCAATGATAGAGCTTCCAGTAGTTATTTCCTTTATTACCCAAATTATTATTTTTATAGGTCTTTACTTTAGTTGTTTTTGGATTTTAGTGTTAATTAATTCAGAAAAAAGATCAAAACCTTCAGATTATTTTCCACCAATTTCTATTTTAATTCCTGCTTTTAATGAAGAAAAGGGGATTGTTAGGACTCTTGAGAGTTGTTTGAGATTAAATTACAAAGGAGAGTTGAAAATCTATGTTGTAAATGATGCATCAAGTGATTCTACTTTAGAAGTTGCTAGAGGATATGAAGATAGAGGAGTTATTGTAATTGATAAGAAAAAAAATGCTGGGAAGGCAGCAGCACTCAATACTGCATTGAAAAAAGTAACTACCGAGTATTTTGCTGTAGTTGATGCAGATTCAACTATTTCAGTTAATTCTTTAATGAGAGCAGTTCAATTTTTTAAAAGAGATGATTCTCAAAAAGTAGGTGCAGTTATTGCTAAAATGAGGCCTACTAATACATCAAAGAATATGCTTGAGAGGATTCAGCTCATTGAATATATGATGGTTGGGCTTATGAGGTTTATGAGTGCAGTAATTTATCTTTTACATCTAACTCCTGGTGTTCTTAGTGTTTATAATACTAAATTAGTAAAGAAAGTAGGAGGATTTGACTCAGATAATTTAACTGAGGATTTCGAATTAGGAGTTAAAGTTAGAAAAGAAGGATATCTTATTGAATATTGCGAACAAGCAGAAGTTTATACTGAGACCCCAAATAATTTGTCTATTTTTTTAAAACAAAGAATTAGATGGTCTAGGGGATTTATTCAAACTCATAAAAAGCACAGAGATATTTTTTTTAATAAAAAGCACGGATTATTTGGTATTTATCAATTTCCAATGAATGTTTTAGGTCCTATTTTTTACTTTCTAGCGATTTTTGCAATCTCTTATAATGTTTACAAAGCTTTGTATGAATTTTTATTTAAGTTAATTAATACGCCAGATTTACTTCAATTTTGGCAATTTGACTCTTTACAAGACATTTTTTTGACTATTGATTTTCAAATTAGTTTTTTAATTTGGATGAGTTTATTCTTCTTTTTTGTCTTTATTTGGGGAATTATTAAGTTTTATGGATATAATTTTTTGAGGAAAAACTTTATTAAGAATATGGGAGCAATATTATTATATTTGATGGTTTATAACTATCTCTACATTTATGTGTGGATTGTCTCTTTAAAAAAAGAATTTTTTGGAGAGAGTTATGATTGGGGAACTAAAAAGGTGAACCATGAGGTTAAAAATTAATAAAAATGAGACAACATAAAAAAGCTGGGGTTGGTAAAGCTGTAAAAAGCTATTATATTACTGCTGTTTTAATTGTATTTTTTTTAGGATTTCTTCTAGGTTGGTTTTACAATGATTCATCATTAGATGAGACAAAGCTTCTTTTAGAAGAGAGTCAGTTAAATATTGATAGTTTTAATTATGCTCTTTTATTTTCAGAAGAATTAAATGTTTCTATGTGTAATTTAGAGATGATTGATTATATGGAGGATATTTTATTTAAAACAGGACAGGAATTAATTTCGCTGGAAGAAACATCAAATGATTTCTCAGAAGAATATTCCTTATTAAAACAAAAACATAATATTAACCAGGTTTTATTTTACACTTATTATAGAGATTATTATTTTGGTTGTGAGGATTCAGAAGATATGATTTTATTTTTCTTTAATAGCTCAGAACTCGATGATTCAAATAATCAAGGTGAAATATTAAATTCTATTGTTGAGCAATATGATGTTAGGGTTCTTGCTATGGATTATGATTATACGGAGAGGTTAGATTTTTTTTATGATTTCTATGATACTCAGAGTCTTCCAACATTAGTTATTAATTATGATGAAGTGAGGAGTGGTTTTGTTTCTTATGATGAACTTGAGACAATTCTTTTAGCATATGATGAATAAATATAGTTTTGAATCTTATCTTGTATTTTTTGTTTTTAATTTTATATTGAGTATCTTTTTCAAATTATTTTTTATTGATTCTTTTTCAGCTATTTTTTTGAGTTCATTATTTGAATTTTCTTTTTTATCTTTACTTTTATCTTTTGCTTTTTTAGTACATTTACCAAAAAAATTTTTTTCATTTTTTGTTTATCTTTCTATATGGATCTTCTATTTACAAAGTTATTTTATGCTTGATTTAATTGAGAGAAAAGATTCTCTTTTTGCATTAAATCTCGATGTAATGATTTTTTTTTTCATTGAAATTTTACCAATTTCCTTTTTGATTTTATGTATTTTTATTATTATTGCTTTAATTTATTTAAGAAAAAAATATGTATTTTCTTTTTTACTTAAAAAAAGAGTTAAAGTAACTTTTGCATTAGTTTGTTTTCTTTTATGTTTTTCATTACCTGCAATATTTTCCCATTCTTTTTCTAATCTTTATGTTAATACAGCATCTTCTCTTAAAAATTCACTATTATATGAAGAGATTACATTTAATTCTTCGATATCTTCTTTCCCTTATGAGCAAAACCAAGAGCAGATAATCTCATTTCCTAAAGAGAAAGTTTTTGTTTTTGTAATGGAAGGGGTTGATGTTGAAGACGTTTCTTCTCAGAGATATTCGGGAGATATTTTAGATATCTTAGAACCTCACTTACATACATATTCTCAATATTATACTCAAAATCAAGATAGTAGGACTTCTTTGATGAGTTTATTTTCAGGAACTTTTATTCCTTATGAAGCATATTTGCATAATTATGATTATGTTTATGGTCATGTATTTGATCAATATTCTTTACAGGATTATTTTTTAGAGCAACAATATTCTACACAGTATTTTATCTCTGCAATGGAGCTTCCAGTTATTGGTGAGAGATATAATTGGAGCTCATCTACTACTTTAGAAGAATTCCCCTCAAAAGATTTTACTTGTATTCACCAATTAGCATATCAAAGAGCATGTGAAGATGAGGCTTTATTATGGGACGTTCTTAGTTCATTATCTTCAGAAGATAATTCATTTATTTTTCAGGAAGGAGTTTATGGCCACGGAACTGATTTTTACAAAATGGAAGGGGTGTCATCTTATTATTATTATAGTGAATATCTTAAAAAAATATTTTTTTATTTAGAAGATCATTCTCTTTTAGATGACGTTAGAATTGTTGTTGTATCTGATCATGGAAGTAAAGATAGGTTTTCAATGAAATCTATTGAAGGATACCATATTCCTCTCTATATTTATGATACTTCGTATACTAAATCAATTATAGATGAGAGATATTCTCATTTGGACTTCTTTGAGTTGCTTTTAGGAATTCCTGTAGGGTCAAGAGATGAAATGTTTATTGTTGGAAGTACAATGTCACATATCGTTGCTTATTTTGGAGAGGACGGAGATTCATTTATGAATTATGGTAGGGTGCCATATATTTTTGATCAAAATATCAATGCTTCATTTTCAGAATTAGAAAATATTTTCTCTTCTTTTAAGAATTATCAAAGAGATTATTTTAGAGAATAAACTTGTGAATTTCTATTAACAGTTGCTTTTTTAAATAATAAATCATTGACTCTTTTAGTTCAGGTTCAACGGTAACACTTGGAGATATATGATCTTGCTAAACCGTAAACGAATCATAATTCCATGTCAATTATTGACCTCTGATATGATTTTCTGTTTCTAATTTATTAACTTTAAGTTTGATTAGCTCCAAGTACCTGGACATCTAGATGATTATTTTTCTTTGCAAATATTAATAAGTTTTCAATTATTTGATTTTTTATGAAAAAAGTTACAAATTTTGCTCTTAATTTAGATGATGAAACTAAGAGACAATTTGATTTATGTTCTTCTCAATCTTATGTAACTTCTGCATCTCTTATGCCTGATGCACATAGTGGTTATGTTGCACCAATTGGGTCAGTTTTACAGACTAAAACTACTTTAGTTCCTGCATGGATTGGATATGATATAGGATGTGGTATGATTGCATGTAAATTTTCTCAGAAAGATATTATCTCTCATGTAAGAAAACACAGTAAAGAGATCTTTGAAAAAGTAAATTCTATTATTCCTATGGGAAAGGGTTCAATTGGAGTCCATGGGGATGTTTCTGACGAGATAAAAGGAAAGTTTAGGGATTTAGTTCAACGCTATAAAAAAGTACCACACAATACTTCTCTTTTTAATTTTATTAATACTCAAGCACAAGCACATTTAGGTTCTTTAGGCTCAGGAAATCATTTTATTGAATTGGGGATGAGAAAGGATGCTCCAGAAGATGAATTGTGGTTGATTGTCCATTCTGGTTCAAGAGGAGTTGGACATAAAGTTGCAACAGAGTATATGAAAAAAGCATCGGGAAGTAATGATGACTTTGAAAAAACAGCAGAATTTGACATATCAACTCGAGAAGGGGAAGAATATTATCATGTTGTAGATTTTGGTCAAGAATTTGCCTTACTTAATAGACTTGAGATGGCAATTCGTGTAAGGGATGTATTGAGGAAGGTTTTAGGTTTTAAAGATTTATCTTTTGAGTTGTTTTGTAATAAAAATCATAATTTTGTAGAAAAACACGAGGGTTTTTTTGTTCATAGAAAAGGAGCAACTCCTGCAAAAAAAGGAGAACTAGGAGTTATTCCCGCTAATATGAGAGACGGTTGTTTTTTAGTTAAAGGTCTTGGTAATAAAGATTTTTTAGAGAGTTCATCTCATGGAGCAGGTAGGATTTTGAGTAGAGGAGAAGCAAAAAAAGTTGTGGCGCTTGAAGAGTTTGAGGAGACCATGAAGGGAATTGTGGGTACAGTATCTGAGAAAACATTAGATGAGAGTCCTTTTGTGTATAAAAATATCTACGATGTAATGGAAAAGCAAAAAGCATCTGTTGAAGTAATATGTCAGATTGTTCCTTTAATTAATTGGAAGGGAAATTAAGGGAGAATTTTTTATCCCCCTGAAGGTATTATGGAGATAATTATTTAAATTGAAACTTTTATGATATATTATGGGTTTCTTTAGTAAAGCTTTACATCATCAACATGTACGTAAAAGAGTACATAAAAATTTAGAGACATATCCTCATCCTGATAAATTTAAATATTATTTGGATAAAGTTATTTATATAGTTGGGTTATTAACTCCTATTTTAACACTCCCTCAAGTTTATTCCATTTATGCACATGGTAGTGCGGAAGGAGTTTCTCTTCTTTCTTGGAGTTATTATTCCATTGCTGCTATAATTTGGATATTATATGGGGTAGTTCATAAAGAGAAACCAATAATACTAACTTATTCTTTTATGTTTATTGTAGATATATTAATTGTAATTGGTGTTTTATTATATTAATATGAAAAAGGAGATCGTTCTCCTTGATCGTACTTAACAATAATTAGTAATTATTGATTATTTGATTCAGTATCAAATCTTTCGTTAGATGTGTTTAGTTGTCTACTTACTCTTACAAATGTTGCTCTTTTTGTGAATTCTTTAATTTTTTTTGCTCCAATATATGTTCCTGTTGATCTTAGTGCTCCAAATAAATCTTGAATAAAATCATGAATAGATCCTTTATGTGGCCTTAGTGTGTATCTTCCTTCCGATGCTCTATGTGAATCTTTTTTCCCATAGAAATCAATCATTGCTTTATTTGAAGATGATCCAAAGTATTCTTTGTATTTTTTACCATTTTTTTCAATAGTTTCTCCTCCTGATTCTTCAAAGCCTGAGAACATTGAACCAAACATATTAAAATCAGCACCTGCGCAGTAGGCTTTAGCAACACAGGAGGGATGTACTTGTCCTCCATCTGCAATGATGAGGCCACATCCTTGGGCATTTGAAATACCATGAGCTGCATCTGCACATTCAATTACTGCTGAGAGTTGTGGATATCCAACACCTGTCATTCTTCTAGTTGTACATGCTGAACCAGGTCCAATTCCAACTTTTACGATATCAGCACCATTTAAAATTAGCTCTTCAGTCATTTCATTTGATACTACATTTCCTGCAATGATGATATGTTCAGGACATTTTTTTCTCACATCTCTTATCGTTTCTGCAAATTTTTCTAGGTATCCATTAGGAACGTCTAAGCAAATAAATGAAAAATTATTAATGAGATTTTTTTCAATCATTATATCTAGAAGTTCTAGATCTTTCTCTCTCATTCCAATTGAAAACCCTACATAATCAGGATTATTATATGTTTTGAAAAACTCTTCATATTGTTCTACTGTATAATATTTATGTAAAATCGTAATTAATTTGTACTCTGAAAGTAATTTAGCTAGTTCAAATGTTCCACAAGTAGCCATATTTGCAGTCATAATTGGAACTCCTTTCCATTTTTTAGGGGAGTGGTAGAATGTAAACTCTCTTTCTAATTCAACATCTTTTCTTGATACGAGTGTTGATCTTTTTGGTTTAAGTAAAACATCTTGATAATCTAGTTTAATATCTTCTTCAATTCTCATTTTTCTTTATTGGAATATAACATGAAAGGTTGATTGTTAGTCACATCCTTCATTTTTTGTCACCTGAAATATGGGTTTTTTAAGATTTATAATAATTTTGGTTATTATTTTAAATTTCGTTTTGAAGAAACTTTTTCAAGAAATGTATTTACATAATTAGTATTTACTTTGATTTAATCAATGATTCAGGAATTTTAATCTCAACATCACATCTTTGAATAAAACTGAGCTTATCTATTAGATTTCTACTTTCTTCTGTTGGTGAGATATAACAAATTGATTTACTTTTCAGATCTTTTACAAGTAAAGAGTGAGATACTTCTTTTTTAAATATTTTTCCAAATAAACTATATTTGGCAATGGAAGGCTCAAATTCATTTCTTTGATATACACTAATATTTTCGTTTTCATACACATTTTCTGCTTGATTTGTATGGTTATACCATTGTGTCGGAAGTAAAAATGCACCATAAAACATCAAGGAACCTAATTTTTCAATAGGTTTATATTTTTTCACTCTATCTATATGTCTATATTCGGCTTCTTTTAACTTTTTTTTATATTCGCTCGAATTCATGCCTATACTTTCTGATTTTTCAGAACTTTTATTAATCATATAATCGTTATCTTTTTTTAATCTTTCTATATCATTACTTAAAGTTTTATTTTGAAACTTATTTATAGACTTATATACAACAGTACCTATAATAAATGCAACAGGGTTAAATAGAAATGCTCCTGAAACCAGAGAATAATATATTTTTTTTTCTAAATCCATATATGTAATATTTATTTCGAACATATAAACTTTAGGGTAGTAATTTTATTTTTGCTTTTTAGAATATTTTTTACACCAAAAATTCAAATGAATTTTTGGTCGAGATTTATAGAGTTACTTTTTCTGTTCGAAAAAGTCTCTACTATAATTCTCATACATAACAATTTTGTTCCAAAATTCTTAGTCGACTCTTATTCTTAATTTTTTTCTTCGAAAAAATTCCTAGAATAAGATTCATATTCAACAATCAGAGATTCTTGATCGAAATTTATGCTTCATTATTTTTCTTCGAAAAATTGCTTTGCATAACTTTCATACCACTCTTTGAATTTGAAGTAAATAGATTCAGGATTTAGTGATCCTTCTTCTTCATTTACTTTTTCAGCTATTTTGTGAAACATGTCATTTGCATGAATCACAGGGGCTGCTTCTAGAATTGATTCATCATTATATTTGATAGATATGTCAACTTGGAGTTGTTTTATTTTACCTCTTAGAGTAATGTTTTGCCAAATGGCATCCCAATTACCAGCCCACTGCTTTACATTTGAACCTATTGCTTTTAAGATATCGGATTCTCCATTGATTAAGTCATCTGTTAATTCTAATCTATCTGTTTGTGGATCATATTTGAAGAGGTCCATGAAACCACCTTCTAGTTCTGGATCATTTTCCCAACTTTTTCTCACTTCGGTAATTGATGTTATTCTTCTATTTCTGTGGAGTCCATCTGAGGACTTTACAGGATTTGCAACAATTACTAAATCAGTTGCTTTAAATGATGTTTTTGGAACTCCCAAATCGTTTACTAGACGATCATATACACCATAGGGAGAGTCTCCGTGAATTGTTCCTGCTACTACATTTGCAAGTGCACCTACACGCATTGCTTCATAAAGTGCGAGAGCTTCTGTTGATCTTACTTCTCCAACAATTAGACAAGAATCACCGAGACGAAGTGTTGATCTAATACCCATATCTGCGGAGAATCCTTCTTTTGAAGTTGATAGTGCGGATTTTACAGACATTGGTTGTATGTTAAAACCCAAATCTGCAAGTTGAAGTGTAGGCAATTCTAAGGTATCTTCTACAGTAATCATTCTATATTTTCTCATGATTTCAACAATTACTGCAGTTAAAAATGATGATTTTCCTGAACCCCGAGTCCCTGCTATGAGCATTGTTCTTGCACCATCAATAATAAATGATAATACTCCTGAAGCTTCAGAGGTTATCATGTCTTTTTTAATTAATAGAGGTAATGTCCAAGGTTTATCTCTGTGACGTCTAAATGAAAACCCGTATCCGTATGGGTTGAGAGGTTTACCAATGGTTGATACTCTAGCTCTTGCATGAGGTGTTTCAATTTCTGTATCTAAAATAGGATTTGAAGCATCTAGTGGTTTTCCTGAAATCATTCTAAGTCTAGATGCCCATCCTTCCACTTCGTCTTCTTCAGGAATAATATTTGTTTTACAATCTTCAAATTCAGAGTGGGTTAAAAAAATAGGGGTCTTATTTGCAGGGGAATTAATTGAGATATCTTGTACATTTTCATCCTCGAGAAGAGTTTCAATTAATCCAAATCCAACAGTATACCTAATTAAAATATTTGATAGATCAGTTACATCTTTTTGAGATAATTTAACTCCTTTAAATTCAGCAATTTCTTCAATTAAATCTTTAGCAATATTGAAAAATACTTCTCTTAGTCTATGGGGGTCTATGAAATCATTTGATTCTGGTTTATGTTCTGAGATTACTTCTTTTGCTAGATTTAAAATATTATATTTGTCTTCATTTAACGTGAACTCTAGGGGCATTACGTGATAGAGGTTATTTGCTTCATTATCTAACTCAAATATTGTAATGTTAGCAGAGCTAAGTGCATAAGAATCTAGTTCTTTTGCTTCAAGAGGAATTCTTTTGAGAAGGGAGGTATATATGAAATTTGGCTTAATATTTGCATCAAAGAACTGCTTGTAGAGCTTTCTTGATCCAACCTGATGTCCAGAGAGTTTATCTTTTACTCCTTTAATAATTTGGAGTCCTTCCATTTTATGAAGAATATACTGAATTGCTTTGTCGTATTTGTTATCAACTTCAATGCATTTATTATTTGAGTATGTTGTTTCAAATTTATAATCCCGAAGTTTTCTTTTTAACTTAACAAATGTACCGATAGGATCTGCAGGCAAATCTTTAATAATTGTATTTTGTAAAAATGCATACCTTGAGAAAAATAATTTTGTACACTCGGGATCTGAACTAGATATTTGACCTGCAGAAAATAGTTCTTTTTGTCTAGATAAAAGAGAGTATAAATCTCCGATTTCTTTTAAAATTGCTACATGTTCAAAACCATATTCGTAGTTTTTGTTATGTGTGAAAATGACTTTAGTAACGGAAGCGTTAGAGATAATTTTTTTAATTGTCTCCCTCATAACAATAGGAGAATCTTCGATGGATGGAAAGTGTTCTTTTCCTAAATAATTTATTTTAAGAATTGTTTCAACACCGTGTTTTACAACTTCAAAATCTTTTTCTCCTGAGAACATTTTTTATATATTATGAAGTGCATCTTGTGTACTTCATCTACTCTAGTAGTGTTTTGCTTTCTTTTTTTATATATTAGTTTCTCTACTTTTTAGTTACTATTTTTGGTTTCTTTAAATTTCTAGTTGTTATGTCTTGTTTCTAGTCATTTACAAAAAGGTTTATAAATGGTTTCCACCTATAATTACTACAACGAGTAAATCAAAACTACTTGTTTCAAGCAACTTACAACTTACAAACAACTGTCCTTAAGCAGACAGTTGTTATCTTTGTTTGAAGTAATATTCTCTCAAAGATTTTAATGATTGCGTCCTTTTTGGACGAAGGCATTATTTCATTCTTAATTACTAAATTATTTAAATATGTAATTTTATTATATTCTATGAAAACATTAAAATTTGCAGAGCCTTTACCAAGTTTAATTTTAAATAAAGAGAAAAATACAACTTGGAGAATAGAAGATGAAAAATATCTCTCTGTAAATGATGTTGTTTCTTGTCTTAGAAAAAAAGATTTGTCAGAATTTGCGAAAATAAAAATCATCTCAGTTAAAGAAACTACGTTTGAATATTTATCCTTTGAAGATAAAGATGGTCATGAAACATTTTCATCTGATGATGAGATGTATGAAACATATTCTAAATATTATTCTATGGAGGTTAAACCAGAAACAGAACTGAAAGTAGTTAAATTTGAGTTACTTTAATTTCTTCCTTAAAGATTTTATTTATAAACTTAAAGATTATATTTAATACTATCTTAGAAGAAAATGAAAAAAAATTTAATTGTGGCAATTATTGGAGAAGATACTGATGCAGGTGATGTTTTATTTAAAGGTTTTAAAGAATTTCTAGCACAAAAAGTTGTTCTTTTAGTTAAAGAAGGTTATGAGGATCGATTAGAAGCAATTGTAAAAGATTTAGAAAAATTTTCAATAGAATATGAAATTAAATATTGTTCTTTTTCTCCACAAATGGAAGAAGTATTTTTAGATGTTAAGAGTATATCGGAATTATATTCAAAAGAGTATAGTATTGTAATTAATGTAGATACTGATTATTATACTTCTTGTCTAGCGCTTTCTGCAGCATTTGTAAATGGGATTGTTGCAATAGGAATTTTAAAAGAAGAGCTTATTGTATATCCAGTTATGAAATTTTCTTATTATCATGCATTAAATAAGAAGAAAATGGAATTACTTGAAATAATTAACAGGGAAAAAAATATTGAAAGCATGGAAAAACTATCTAAGTTAGCAGGAATTAGTTTACCTCTTATTGCATATCATTTGAAAGGGAATAGGGATTCACAAGGTTTAGTTGAAATGAATTTAGTTGAAACTTCTAGAGTGGGAGGATCAGTATCTTTGAAATTAACTGCTTTGGGTAAATTGATTGTAAAGGGAGGTATTGAATCTCGTGAATGCCAAAGCGAGGGCAAGAGACGTAAACAGTCTTGAGACTAAATTTTTGTTATTAATTTTGATTTTTCACCTGTTTTAGGATAACTTTTCTAGTTTTTCTACCAATTTCAGTAGAAGTATTTATAAATATAAAATGTGTATTTTTTCTTAGGGTTTAAAGCCTCAATCAGGTTTTTCCAGTTTTGTGTTCAGACACCTTGAATCGTTTAGTATTCTTGCCGAAAAACTGGCTAAATTGGCTTAGAAATAAGAAGTAAATGGCAAAATATTTTGTGATTTTACTATTTTTTATATGAAAATATATACTCGAAAATAACTAAAAATGACTAAAGAAAAGGAACTTACAGTTCAAGATTTACCAGGAGTTGGACCAACAACTGCAGAGAAATTGGCTGCAGCAGGAATTGACACATTACTTGCAGTTGCAGTATCTTCAATTGGAGTATTAACAGAAGAAGCAGGAGTATCAGACTCAGTTGCTAGAAAGATGATTCAAGCAGCAAGAGATATGATGGAGATGGGGTTTGAAACCGCAGATACAATTTTAGACAAGAGGGCAGAAGTGATCAAGATTAAGACCGGATCTGAAGGATTCGATGAAGTTATGGGAGGAGGATTTGAGACAGGAGCAATTACTGAGTGTTATGGAGAATTTGGTTCTGGAAAAACGCAAGTTGGACACCAACTAGCAGTAAATGTTCAAATTCCAAAAGATCAAGGTGGAAATGAATCAAAAGTAATTTATATTGATACTGAAAATACTTTTAGGCCTGAGAGAATTTTACAAATGGCTGAAAAAGCAGGTTTAGATCCTGATACTGTACTTAAAAATATTAAAATTGCTCGTGCTTACAACTCAGACCATCAGATGTTGTTAGCAGAAAAATCAGAAGAATTACTTAAGACAGGAGAGTACAAACTTTTAATTGTAGACTCCCTAACAGCTCATTTTAGAGCAGAATTTATAGGAAGAGGTACATTATCTGAGAGACAACAAAAATTAAACAAACACATGCATACATTGCTTAAATTAGCGGATATGTATAATTGTTGTGTGTTAGTTACTAATCAAGTTATGTCAAAACCAAATGTGATGTTTGGAGACCCTACTCAAGCAATTGGAGGACACGTTGTTGGTCACTCATCAACTTTTAGAATTTACTTGAGAAAAGGAAAGAAAGGATCAAGAGTTGCTAAGTTAGTTGACAGTCCTAACTTACCTGAGAATGAATGTATGTTTTTTGTAAATACATCCGGGCTCAACGACAAGGAAGAGTAAGGATATTTATTCTTTTTGAAATTTATTTTTTAATTCTTTATATTTAAGTAGTAACATTTATAATATTCTTTTGTTTATCATGTTTATGAATGGATATTTAACTTTCCTTGATGTTTCAAATCCAACTCCTTTAGAAAAAAATTCTATTACTTTGACTTCTGGAAGGTTTGCAATATTGAGAAAATATGAATTTAATTTTGAAGATTCGGAATTTGTTTTTGCTTATCTAGACGAACAGCATTTAAATAAAAACGATAAAACTCTTATCTCTTCGGCTCTTAAGTATATGCATCTAGGGACAAATTTATCTAGAAATAAAGAGTTTAGAATCAAAGGTGATGATTATGAAATTTGTTGTATTGGCTCTTTTAGGAGTAATGTTCGAGAAATTTATGTTTCTCCTGAAGAAAATCTTTTTCAAGATACTTCATTACAAGATTTTTCAGTATTAGAAAAATTAATTCTTATTGGGAGTGGAGAGCAGACAATAAAAAAAGAAGAAAAAGTTTTTCCATAATGTATTTGCAAATGTTGATATGAGTTCTTATTTGAACCCATTATTAGATAGCAGTATATTTTTATTAGAGTTTATTATTTAAATTCTATGTCTTCATCGAGAAATAAATCATCTTCTCCTTCAAAGCCTTGACTTTCATTTTCTTGTTCTAAATTCATTTGATTGTATCTTCTCACAACAACTAATGATAATCCAATAATTATAATACCTACTATTATCCAAACCCATGGTAATGAATTTTCTTGTGTTGGTTCTTCAGGCGTAACATAAATAGATATTTCTTTTTGATAGTCTCCAGAACTTAAAACAATACTTCCAGTAAGAGGGGTTGATCTATTGAGAAGTTCTTCTTTGTTCATTAGGGAGAAATATATTTCCCTTGTTTCATTAAATGCAAGTATTTTACTTTCTTCTGTAGCATTGATATATTCAACATAATCTCCAGTAACTAAAACATCTACTGTTTGTTTGTCATCTGCACTATTTGTAATTGATAATGAGAATTCTTCTTCTACATTATACATGTTAATATTTTCAGTTTCTACAGTAAATGTTTTTGGGATTAATGTTAGTGAGAATGTTTCTTCTTTCTCAAATGTTTTTCCACCTTCACTCTCGCATGTGAAAGTAATTGTAAATTCTCCTGTTTTTTGGAGTAAGTTTGAGAGTTGAATGAACTCAGTGTCTTGAGTGATTGTTGATTGCTCGTTTCTATTTTCAAAAGGATTTGTAATAGTACAGATATTTGAAAATGATTCCAATGGTGATGTAATAGGTAATTTTGTGAAAATGTCTCCTTCAATTACTGTTACTTCATTTGATTCTAATGAGAATGGGAATGGAGCACTCAGCGAGATAGGAATTGTTATGAATTCGATTTCTTTTTTATTATTGAATCCAGTTATTATTAATTCTCCGGATTCTAATCCTGAAACACCTCCAAGTAGAGTAATATTTATTTCTTCTTGTTCTCCTTGATTTAATTCTTCGATTGTTTGTTTAAATGCTAGTTTCTCATTTAGACTATTTCCAAAGGTTATTTCAATATTTTTAATAGAGAAAATAGTGGGGTTTTCAATTGTTAGAATGATTGAATCTTCTAATGTATTGATTGTTGAAATTTTAAGGTATGGTTTAATTTGTTCTTCAATTGTTAAATATGCTAAAGTGTTTTTTTCTATTGAACCCCATCCTGTGTTAGGCTCATTAAAATAAACCCATTTTCTAGCATCTTCTAAATATTCACTTTTATCATCTCTTTGTGAGAGTCCAAGTGATGCCCAAGAAGTTTCAAGAATTTTTTCAGTATTGCTTTTATCTCCCCATGAACCATCATTATTTTGAACGAATTTTAGAGAATCTTCAACTTCTTCATTTTGGAAGTAATAGAGATATTTTCCTGAAAATTCAATTTCTTTATTTGTTTGATCAACAAACATTAATTCATCTGAGTCTTCTTTGATATATGATTTTAGAAAATTTTCAATTTCATTTTTGTTTTCAGAACTTGATTCTAAAATATTGTTTGCAAATAATGTCGTTTCAAAATCACAATTGTTATTATTTGAGATACAAGAATATGTTGAGAAATCATTTGGTACGGAGTATGATTTAGATGCTATATCTTCATCTTCATCAGATATTTGTTCTCTTCCAAATTTATCAAATAATGAATATTTAAGAGTTTCAATTTTTTTATCACAGGAAATTGATATTGAATTTGAAACAGAGTATTTATCGATTATAATTAGGTTGTTTTCTAAATCATCTTCATCAAATGTTTGTGTTCTTTTTGAATCATCTGTTGTTATATCACAAGTTAGAATTTCTTCATCATTGTCGAATTCATAGGATAATTCGAAGAGCACTTCAAATGTATCGTCGTTATTAGAATCAATTTCAAATTCGATTTCTGGTGTGTCTTCACTTTCTTCACTTGTGTATTCTCCAGCATAGATGATGTAGAATACTTCGTCTAATTCTTCATCACAATCAAGATCAAATTCTTCATCAATATTTTGATTAATTCTAAATTCTTCGATTGCTGAGTCTTCATCAAATGTATAATCTGTAGTGTCTCCGTCAATTTCTAAACTACATTCAATTTCTTCATTTGCAGAGAATTCATGTTTGATGGAGAGTTCTAAGATAAATTCTGAATAGTCATCTTTATCAGATTCACTTAGTTCGTGACTTAGTCTATCTTCGTTTGAACTAAAATCTTCAGAAATTGTTTCTTCAAATGTTGTAATTCTTAGAAAATCAACATCTTCGTCACAGTTAAAATCTATATTCTCTTCTGCACTTTTGTATATTCTTAATTCTTCTAAATCTGAATCTTCGTCAAAGAGATATGATCTTTCTTCATCACCAAAATCTAAATTTAGATCACATTCAATTTCTTCATTATTTCCAAATTCATGCTCTAAAAATATTTCTACTTCGTATGAATCAAGACTATCAGTTTGGGATGTGTATTCAATTTCTTCGTCTTCTAGAATTTTATTTTCAAAAAATATTTTACCATCTTCTAAAAGTCTGGAGTCTTCAGAATATTGTGCTAAATTGATATTATTGAGAATCTTTGCTGTAGTTAGCAAATCACAATTATTTTGAGGCCAACATTTTTCATCATTGTTTCTATCGTTTTTTAATTTTTCATATGCATCTATTGTTTCTTGAGTTAATTGGTCTTGAATTTTATTTAATGTTAGAAGATAATAACTTAGATCAAGAGAATTTAATGTTGTATAATCTTTTTCTAAGATGTAGTTAAGTAATTTTGATTCTTTTTCTTCTTCAAATTTTCTTGTTAATGTTCTTTCTTTTTCATCTTGGATGTATGATGTGTGTAATGTGAAATCAGAACAAGATATTTCATTAAAATTTTTATTTGCATAATAACAAGATTGTTCATTTTCATAGAGTTCTATTTCTATTTCTTCTCCAGAACTACAAACTACTTTGCTTGAGATTTCTACTTTGTCTTTTGGACATACTTCAAAAGAGAGAAGTTCATTTTCTAGGTAATGGATACTTTCAAAAATATTATTCTGCTCTCCAAAGTAGGTTGGATGGTGAATTGTTAGTTGGTCTTGAAATGAGAATATCATCGGGATACAACTAAAGGAAATAATAAGTACCAATATTACTTTTTTTAGGGCATAATTCATAGTTATTTTTTCAAATCTAAGTTTAATTGTTTTTAGTATTACTTTAAAGAGATGAGAAAGATTCTAGACTTTATAATCACTACGTTTTACTAACTTATTTGCTATTTTTTACCAAAGTTTAAAAAAACCTTTTTCTTAGAATATTTTATGAGCAAATTATTATTTTTAGATTCCTTAAAAAATATTAATCCAGAAGAATTTGGATTAAAATGTGGACTTGAAATTCACCAACAATTAAATTGTGGAAAATTATTTTCAAAAAGACCTTGTATGATTGTACCAAATGATGAATTAGATAAGCAAGTAGAGAGATATTTAAGATTTTCATTATCAGAATCAGGAGAATCAGATAAAGCTGCAAAAGCTGAATTTAAAACACAAAAAAAACAAATCTATAAATACAATGATGATATTGCATCACTTGTTGATTTAGATGAGGAACCTCCAGGAATTCCAAATCCTAGTGCGATGAGTGTTGGTTTTAGAATCTCAGAGATGCTTGGAGTAAAAGTGTTTAGTAAAATTCAATTTATGAGAAAAATAATTGTAGATGGTTCAGTAACTTCAGGTTTTCAAAGAACTGCAATGCTAGGACTTGGAGGTTCACTTAAGACTTCCTTTGGAGAAGTTTCAATTGATGGTATTAATGTTGAAGAAGATTCATGTAGGGCTGTTGAGAGAGGAGATGATTATAATATCTTTGCATTAGATAGGCAAGGTATTCCATTGATTGAATTAACTACAGGACCTCAAATTAAAACTCCTAAACAAGCACAGGAATGTGCACAACAATTAGGAAATATTTTAAGATCTTTTTCAGAAACAAGAAGAGGTTTAGGAACTATTCGTCAAGATTTAAATGTGTCTATTTTAAACGGATCTAGAGTTGAGATTAAAGGAGCTCAAAATTTAAAATTAATCCCAGAAGTTATTGAAGCAGAAATTAAACGTCAAGCAATTCACCTCTCAATTATTGAAGAGTTAAAAGGTAGAGGTGTTACTTCTCAAAATTGTAGTAGTTCTAATATTTATGATATTTCATCAGTTTTTAAAGCTACAGAATCATCTGTTATTCTCTCAAATTTAGAAGGAGAAAATAAAGGAGTTCTTGGGATTAAATTACCTTTTTTTAAGGGTATCTTGGGCCATGAATTACATGATAATTATAGATTTGCTACAGAGATTTCAAATAAAAATAAATTAAGATTTCCAAAAATTAAAGGTCTTTTTCATTCAGATGAATTGCCAAAGTATGGAATTACTCAAGAAGAAGTAGATTCTGTTAGAAAAGAGTTATCTTGTGGTGAAGATGATGGATTTATTTTAGTTGCACATGAAAAAGAATATGCAAAAGAGAGTTTAGAATATATTTTAGAAATTATTTCTGAATTACTTGAAGGAGTTCCTGAAGAAGTTAGACAAGTAGATCCAAAAGGAACACTCACTAAATTTATTAGACCAATGCCAGGTGCTGCTAGAATGTACCCAGAAACAGATGTTTCTGAGATTGAGGTAACTGAAAAATTATTAGCTGATGAGGGAAAGAGAATTCCAGAATTGTATTCAGATAAGCTTGAGAGATTATCTAATGAGTGGGATTGTTCACAAAAAGAAGTAGAAGAATTTTTAGAGATTTTCTCAGAAGAACATATTACTTCACTTATCAAACTTTCAGAAAAAGGAGCTCAAGGTTTATACCAATTATTATTTGATATTCCAAAAGATATTAAAAAAAGAGAGAAAGTTGAACCTATTTCACTTTCTGTTTCTTTGTATGAAGATTTACTAACTTCTTCACAAAAACATGACATGAATCAAAAAATTTTACGTGATGTTTTATTATCATTGTATAGAGATAATTTAGAGCAGGTTGCAAATTTAGAACATTACTTAAAAGAAAAAGAACTTTTAGCTGAACCAGTTGATGAGGGCGCTGTTGAAGCTAAACTTAAAGAGATTGTTGAAGCAAACAAAGGAGCTCCATTTGGTGCTTTAATGGGTAAGTCAATGGGTGCATTTAATGGAAAAGTAGATGGAAAATTAATTTCTAAAATTTTAAAGAAATTACTTTAATTTAAGTAACTTTTTACAATTATTACAATACTTTATATATTTATTTTTTTTATTTTTCTTATGCGTATATCAAAAAAAGGTATTGAAATGGAATTTATCATGTTTGCAATTGTTGGTTTCATTGTTCTTATTTTATTAGTTACTTATTTTTCATCCATGCTTTCAAATTCGGAATCTTCAGCAGATTCAAGAGCATGTTCTTTATTATTGTCTCAGGTATCGGGTGGCACTACTTTTTATAATAATGAGTTAGATGATTTTAGTGAGAGATTTTATCAGTTTGTTGAACAGAGATGTCCCTCTTTTAAAAAAACACTTGAACCTAAATCTGAAAAAATAATAGCCCAAGATATTCTTTCATGCTATGAGATGTTTGGTTCAGGAGAAGAGATTTTACCTCCAAAGATGTTTGGTTCAGGAGTTTGCTTTTATTGTGGGGAGTTAAAGATTGATGATTCTTCAAATTTTGATATTTTGGAAGAATATTTTAGTGAAGAAGGTAACACGAAATTAGATATAACTTCTTTAAGAGATCAAAAAGAAGTAGGGGTATTTTTTTATCAATATAGAGAAGGCATTTCTGGATTAGATAGTGTGGGAAATTATATTGATACTAGTTTAAATGCTAATGTTGCTTTTTTTAGAGAATTTGTAGATATTTCTAATCCGGATGTTTCTTTAGTGACAGGTATTTCTTTTGCGGAAATTACTTCGGAGAATATTGATGGTGAGGATGTTCGAAAATTCTATAGTTCAGGAAAACCATTTAATGAACAGATGAAATGTTTTACAATTGTTCCCACCCAATAATTAGTTTAGTTGTAGGAATTATAGAAATACCAGACACTCGAAGAGAACTTCTTCGTTCTTGTACTTTAACAACTCAGTGATATGAGTTGTAAAAGTTTTTCTTTTCTCTTTTAAGTGTTAATGTTTTGTAGAGCATATTTAGCTCTTGTTGCATTAGAGGTACTGCTAGGAAAAAAGCAAGTGATATTATAATAAATGCTGTATTAAATAATGTCAAATAAAGTCCTAATACTCCTGTTGTGAATAAAGTAAAATAAATAAAAAAGTGGGTTTTTGTTAGCTGTGAGTAAAATTCACAAAAATCAAAAAGATATTTGAGTACTAATACCAAAATAATTGCAAACCCTACTATAGCAATACTTTTTGGCATGATTTGTGAGATAAACAACCACAGTAGAGGCAACACAAAAAGTAAAATAATTCCTCTTGCTGAGTGTGGGGCTTCTTCTTCACAGAGTGTTTCAAATTCTCTATTTTTGAGATATATCCAAAATGGAAGAAATAATCCAACAGTAACTAAAGAGAGTCCAAGTACAAGGGCAGGATTCATAGGGTCAATAGAGACTGCTTTTATTTTCATAGTTATAGTAGAATTATTTTAGTTTATTAATTTATGCTAGTATTGAGAGTGTAGAATGATTTTATTTGTTATTTTAATATGTTTGTGTGAGAACTATTTTATTTAAAAGAGGACCACGCTCGGGATTTGAACCCGAACTAGTTGGACCACAACCAACTGTGCTAACCAGGTTACACCAACGCAGTCATGAGAATATTTGAGTTATACTCGTAGTATAAAATAACTTGATTTGATTTATAAATATTTTCTCTATTTTCTTTTTTCTTTTATTTTGTTTTAAAGAAACTATACTGGAGTAAAATATATTTATATAGTAAAAATTAGGTTTTTGAATATGGATATAGTTAAAGCATATGATGTAAGAGGAGTGTATAATGATTCTCTTACTGAGAAAGAAGCGTTTTTACTTGGATATTATAGTATGAAGTTTTTACATGTTGAAGAATTTAAAGTTGCTCATGACTTAAGATTATCTCATGAGCAATTGACAAAGTTTTTTTTAAGAGGAGTTATTCAAGCAGGTTCAAGGCCTATTTATTTAGGAGCATTATCAACACCTAATTTTTATTATGGGCTTTTTGATGGTGTTGCCTCAGGTGTTGTTATTACTGCATCTCATAATGGCCCAGAGTATAATGGATTCAAGTTTATGCATGATTTAAAAAGTTTGGATTCTAGAAATGGTCTTAATGATATTGGTGCTTTGGTGGAAGAAGATGCAGATCATATGGGGGTTTTATTTAATGAATTAAAACATGATCTTTTGTCAATGCCATTATCTTCATTTTTAGATGAATTTTCAGTTGAGTTTGAAGATGTTAAAGAATCTTATCTATCATACTTGAAGAGTGTAGCACATTCGTTATTTACCCAGCATGAAAAAGAACTTTTATCTCGGAGGAGATTTGCCTATAATTTTAGCTCAGGTATGTCCTCGCAGATCATGGTTCCTCTTTTGGAGAGCTTAGAGTTTAATGCGAATTTATTTTTAGAGACCCCAGATGGTAATTTTCCAGAGTATGAACCAAACCCCTCAAATGCTCAAGAGTATACGTATGGACATATTGAGGGTGTAGAGGGTACTTTTTGTTATGATGGTGATGGGGACCGAGTGATGTTTTTTGATGAAGAGCAGAGATTAGTTTTAGAAGATTATTTCATAGGTATGTATTTGAATTATTTTAGAAAAGAAGGATCTTCTTTTGTTGTTGATTTAAGGGCATCAAAATCTCTTTTTGAGCTAGCAAAAAAACATGGGTTTTCTTTAGAAAAAATGAAAGTTGGAAGGGCATTTTATCAAGATTATATGCAGAAGAACGAGTGTATTTTTGGGGCTGAACTATCAGGCCATTTATTTTTTAGAGAATTTAATTACCTAGATAATCCTGATTTAGCAACTTTATTTGCTTTGAAAATTTTTGCTCAAAAGTTTTTACATAATTCTTCATTTAGGGTTTCAGAAGAATTTCAAAAATATATGCATTACTACAAATTACAAGACACTAATTTAAGAGTTTCAAATTGTAAAGAATCTATTTCTCAAATTAAGGAAAAATATCAAAAAAATCTTGTTTCAGAACAAGACGGAGCAAGCTTTAATCTAGATTCTACTTGGTTTAATGTTAGAGCATCAAATACGGAGCCAGTACTGAGATTAACTATTGAAGGGACTTCAAAAATTTCTTGCGATCAACTTTTAGAAGAACTCACATATTTGTTGAAATAATTTTTTATTTCTTTGGTCTCTTTGTAATGCTCAATTTTCTTTAAATAATATCTTTTATGAGATACTGTTATGAGAGAAAATTCGAATCAATGAGGTTTTGTTTTTTCCATAATTTGTATCTATGCAAATTTAAATAAAAATAGAAAAAAGTAATAAAATTAATAAAAATGACAGAAGATATGTTAGATGATATTAAGACAGAGTTATCTGATCAAAAGAAAGTAAGAGTTGCAATTAATGGTTTTGGTAGAATTGGTAGGATGGTTTTTAGAGCTTCTTTTTCTAATCCAAATGTTGAAATTGTTGCAATTAATGATTTAGGTTCAATTGAGAGTGCAAAATATTTTTTAGAACATGATAGTGCGCAAGGACATTTCGGAAAAGAAGTTGAAATTGATGGGAACTACTTAGTTGTAGGGGATTCAAGAGTAAGAGTTTGTGCAGAAAGAGACCCTCATAATTTGCCTTGGGCAGAAGTAGGTGTTGATGTTGTAGCAGAATGTACAGGCGTCTTCCGTACAACGGAAGAGGCCAGGGTCCATTTAGACCAGGGAGCTAAGAAAGTTCTTATTTCAGCCCCGGGGAAAGGGGATTGCTTCTATTTAGTTAGAGGAGTTAATGATGAGGAATATAATGGAGAAGAAATTGTGTCAAATGGTTCTTGTACTACAAATTCTATGAGTGCTATTGTTGATAGAATTCACAAAAAATTCGGAATTGAGCAAGGGATGTTCTCAACAGTTCATTCTGTAACAGGTGACCAGAGAATATTAGATGCTGGACATAGTGATTTTAGAAGAGGAAGGGCAGCACCATTTAATATTGTACCAACAACAACAGGTGCGGCAAAAGCAGTAATTAGATTAGTTCCAGAATTAGAAGGAAAACTCCATGGTATTGCATATAGGGTTCCTACTATGACTGGATCAGTGACTGATTTAAATGTTGTATTAAAACAAGGAACTACAAAAGAAGAAGTAAATGCGTTTTTAAAAGAGCTCTCAAATGATGATCTACATGGTATTGTAGAATATTCAGAAGATGAATTAGTTAGCTCAGATATTGTAGGAAACCCACATTCAGGTATTGTTGATGCTTTATCCACTGAAGTAGTTAATGGAAATATGCTTAAACTAGTTATTTGGTATGATAATGAATGGGGATTCTCAAATAGAATGGTTGAAGTAATGGCTTACATTTGTAAGTAATTTTTTATTTTTTCTAGTTATTCACAGTGTCGTTGTGACTTATATTTAAAAGCATCCATTTTATAAAATCATTATGGTAGAAATAAGTTTATGGCCACTTAACACGACACAGATTATTGGTTTAGTTCTAATATTAGTTATAGTTCCTCTTGGTATTTGGAATATGAAAAGAATGCAGAGGAAAAAATTAGAAGAAGAAGACCAATTTGCATCCATGGGTTCTACAGAAATACAAGCTCCAACAGAGACTGTCGAAGGAGCAGGTTCTGGTGCAGTTCCTCAGACTGGAGGTGTTGAGACTCCTGAGGCAGAAATACCTCTAAAAACATATATTGAACAATATAAAAGTCAATATTCTAAAGAGGCACTAAGAAGTGCATTACTTAATAATGGATATGATTCAACATTAGTTGATACTTGTTTAGAAAAATATTTTTAATTTTAATTTTATTCTGACTTTTTATCATGTATTGTTGTATAAGCAAATTCAAGCATATTTTCTGCTATTTTGGCATAGTCGCTAGTTTCATTAAAAAATTCTTGATAATTTAGGTTCTTTAATTCTTGATATAATTCATTGAAATCTAGTGATTTTGTTCTTAACAGATATGAATTATCATTTTTTAATATAAATATAATATTTTTAATTTTAGGATCTTTTGTAAGAAATAAATATTTAGGTCGAGAAATAAAAATTTCTTTTATATCTTCTTTTAAAATAGTCACTTCTCTTTTTTTCATGACTTCTTTTGGAATATTGATTTTATTCTCGTCTATTTCTAAGAATATATTCTTATAGTATTTTAATTTTTTGTATGATAGTATTATTAAGAATATATATGCAAATACTCTAATGATCATCCAAAATACTGGATCTTGAATAGTAAAAACTCTTATGGAGTACATAATACTTTCAAAAACAAAAGGGATTAAAAAAAGTAATGCTGGAATTGCTACAGAGTTTGGGCTGTTGTGTGGACACCTAGCAAGAGAAATTCTTTGTACTTTGACTTTTTTCATTTCTATTATATTATCTTCTCTATTTAAATAACTTTGGAACTATACTCCAAAGTTTCTTTTTTGGTTGGAATACCAATTAAGTATTTCTTTGAAGTCATCTTGATTTAGCTCAGGCCATAATTTTTTAGTTAGGTAAATCTCTGAGTATTTTGAATCAAAAAGTAAGTACCCTGAGAGTCTAGGGGCGTCTCCTGGCCTAACGATTATCTCTGGTGCTTTTACATTGTTAAAAAAAGAGTATCTCTTAATGAGATCAGGCGTGATTTCATCTATTGTATGTCCTTGTTCAATAATTTTTTTTGTAGCATGAACAAGTTCTTCATGCCCATCATAATTTAGTGCAATGTGTGTAAAATATGTGGGTTTGGGAGTTTTTTGATTAATTTCATCAAATTTTTGCTTAAGAGTTCCTAAAAATTCTTTTTCTTCTTTTTTGAGAAAAGATTCTTTTTTTTCAATTTCTTCATAGTCACCTCTAATTGATAAGTTGAATTTGTTTTGAGTAAGAAAAGTAATTATTTCTTCATCTTCAAAGAATTTTTTGATTAAGTCAACAATAGGTTTTAACTCATTTTGAGATCTTTTTTTATAATTATCACAACTAAGAGCAAAGAAGGACATATTAGGAATATTTTCCTTTATTTGAAATTTTAGTATATTTAGAAATTGCAGCATTCCAGCTTCGTATCCTTCTTTTAAGGACATATTGTTTTTTTTTGCATAACGTCTGTTTCCATCCATTATCCAACCAATGTGGTTAACCATAATTAGTTATTCTTAAAAAGATTTATAAATATTGTTTTGCAATTATTATTTATGTCAAGATTATTGTGGTTTCTTATGGTTTCCACGTTATTGGTAATGCCATCCTTTGCTTCAGAGGTTGATGTTACTGTTGAATTTAATGAAAATAAAGCACTATTCTCTTATTTCTTTGTATTTGATGAAGGAGATAGCTATAATTCTTTTTCTTTTGAAAAACCAAGAGACGCACTATTACTTTTTGCCAAAAATACTCAAGGGGAGTTCATTAGAACATCTGTTGCTGGAGATTATTTCATTGTTTACCCAGAAATTACTTCAAATCAAACATTTGAAATTGCTTTTGAATCGCCACTCACTTATGAGTTAATTGGAGAGGAGAATTCTTTTTCAACATATTTTAGTTTTAATTATGAAGTTGATTTACTAACAATTGAAACGGATTTTTCAGAGATTCAAAGAGATATTTCAACAATCACTCCAAGAGATTATAGTGTTATTGGGGAGAATAAGTATTCATTTGAATTTAGAGATGTTGAGAGAGAAACATTTTTACAAGTCATATTTGATTCGGATGAAATTGTGGTAGAGGATGAAGATTCAACATATCTGTATGTAATACTGAGTTTTTTAATACTATTATTGGTTTTTTTAGCATTTTTCATGAGAACTTACCTTAAGGGTTTACTTCCTAAGAAGAGGACATCTAGTGATGTTGTATTATCAAATGAGAGCGAGGTTCAATCTCAAGAAATTGATGTTTTAGTTTCAACAAATAGGGATGAATCATCATCGAATGTGGATGTTGTTGTATCTGATGAATCTGTTGAGAGCGTAGATGATGTTGAAGAAGATGTAGAGCCTACAAAAGAAGAACAATTTTATGCATTCTTAGATAAGTTTTTAACAGAAAATGAAAGAGAGGTAGTTTTAGTTGTAAAGGAGAAACCAGGGATAGCACAAAATGAAATATTACATCACCTACCTTCACTTACAAAATCAAATTTAAGTAAAATTATTACTAAGTTACATGGAAAACAGATTTTATCAAGAATTAGAGTAGGTAAAATTAATAAAATTCATTTAGGAGAAAAACTTCTTTTTGAAAATAATGCTTCAGAAGATAACACGTAGATTTATATAGTTTTAACTACTAGTATTTCTAATTTCTCATAGAGGAAAATAATTACGTTTGTTAATTATTTGATATTAAATTCAGTAATATTGCTTTATGACAACACATTAAAATACAATGAATACTTTTGATATGAATATTTTAAAAGAACTAGGATCATTGACTAGAGAAATAAGAAAAGAAGTTTCTTCAATGATTGGTACAGGAGTTGATATTAAATCACTTATTGATTTTATAGAGAAAAAGATTTTTGAGACAGGAAACTTTCCTTCTTTTCCTGCTATGGTTAGTGTCAATGATATGGCAGCTCACTATACTGTTTATAATGAAGGATATATTTTGCAAAAAGGAGATGTTATCAAAGTTGATTTTGGTATTTCAAGGAATGGTTTTATTACAGACAATGCCTTTACTGTTGAAGTTGATTCAAATGAACATGAAGAACTTCTTACTTGTGCAAAAGCATGTTTAGATGCTGCTATGGA
>CAKZOW010000046.1 GCA_937138345.1 uncultured archaeon
CTATAAAAATAAAGATAAATGAAAAAAATAAAATACCTGCTGATTGGAGAATCGGATGCTTTTTTTGTTTTTCAATCATAAGTTCTTCTTCTTTAATAATTTCTTTTTTTGATGCTTTTGATTGATGATATACATAAAAACCATAAAGAGGTACAAGTAAAATTGCTAAAAATGGAACATATCCTACTAAGATAAAATATGAAAACAAAATTGTTGTTGTAAGTAATACTAAAACATTAAATGTTTCTTTTTTTTCTACTGTAAATGTTTTTGAAAATAATAAAAATATTCCAAAAGCTAAAACAATATTTGTAATATTACTCCCCATTGCAGTTCCGATAATAAAATCTGAAAAATTCTCTGTAAAGAAAATAGCACTAAGTGAAGTTATAAGTTCTGGAAGTGATGTCCCAATTGCAACAATTGTGAGACCAATCATAAGCTTACTCATTCCAAATGAATCTCCAAGATATGCAGCTTCATCTACAAAATAGTCAGCAGCTTTAATAATTATAAAAAAAGCAACTACAAATAAAACAATATAGAGTAATAATTCTAACATAGAAAATAGGTTTATTTTCAGTTTTTAAATGTTTAGAATTATTAAAGAAAACTAAATTAATTATTCTTCAAATTTTATAATAAATAAGTCAGTTCCACCGTTATTTGTTAATGACCCAATATTGCCGAAATTTAAATTTCCAGTTGTTGTTCCATATACATAAATATAATTATCATCGACTACCAAATCAGTTATGTACTCATCACCTATCCCTCCAAATTCAGAACTGGAAATAACATTTTGAGCAACTCCTAAATTATTTAGTTTAACTATAAAAAAGTCTCTTTCTCCAGCATTAGATATATTAATTCCATTTCCAAAGTCAAGGTTATCTGATGTTGAACCTCCAATATATATTGAACCATCACTTCCCAATTCTAATGCTGGAGTAGAAGAACCTCCAGATCCTGGAATATTTGAATATGCAAATTGAGCAACTCCTGAGGAGTTATACTTTACTAAATAAAATGTTCTTGAAGTTGGTTGTGGTATTTTCACATTATTTCCAAAATTAATTGGGGACTCTGTAGATCCCAGTAAATATACATTGCCTACTTGGTCAATTCTAACTTCTGTCGCACTATCGTAGAGAGTTGCATTGGAAAAATCAGTGTATACTTGCTGAACCTCTCCCGAAGAATTATATTTAGATAGGAAAAAATCATAACCCCCACTATTTGTTGTTAAAAAACCTTCTCCAAAATTAATATCACTTCCAGTTCTCCCATATGCATAACTATTACCAAAATTATCTACTGAGACACCATAACCTGCATCATAACCACTACCTGACCCCATTGTACTTGACTTGGCCCAAAGAGCAGAACCACTAGAATTGTATTTTGCAATAAAAAAATCTTCTTGTCCTTCATTAGATAGAGTTATACCATTTCCAAAATCCAAATTTCCATAACTTGCACCTCCAAAAAAAAAACTATCATCATTTTTATCAACTGCAACCTCCCTACAAATATCAAAAAAGTTCCCACTTTGATGAGTAACTACTGAAAATAAAGCAACTCCAGAGTTTGAATATTTTGTAACATAACAATTACCTCCAGATTCCCCATAGGGCATTGACACACCATTTCCAAACTCAATTTCACCTCTAGAAAATCCTGAGATATATATATTTTCATTTGAATCTAAAGCTATTCCTGTTGCACTATCAGTAGAACTACCTGAATTATTTTCTGATGATTTAATATAGAGGGGGGTTCCTGATGAGTCGATTTTTACTAAAAAAAAGTCAGTACTACCCTGATTTGTTATATTTAAAGATGATGAGAAAGAGAGGTTACTTCTAGTTGAACCTGTAATATATAAATTATTACTTGAATCAATAGTAATTTCTCCTGAAGTCTCATCAAAAAGTCCCGAATTCCCATATGATGATATAAAAAGAACTGGATTGATTTTTTTACTTTTCTCAATGTCCTCTTTTTCTATAAAAACGGTTTTTGAAATTATATTATTATCTGTAACTACGATTATATCATTTACTGATTCTGTGAGCTTCGATATACATGATTTGATATTAATTTCAACTAATTGGTTATCTTCTGACCCACTAATATTACAATTCACTCCAGATATAATAATATTTTTGTATGAAAAATTACTATTATATGGATTTGATACGTAAAGGATATTGTCAAATACACCTTCAATTGAGAGGTAACTTGAACCTTGCGAATTAGTATTTAACTTATTTGAGAAAAGGTCGGTTGAAAAACTATTATACCATGTTGTAAAACTAATTACTGATAAAATAGTAATGATTAATAACAAAGATACTGAAATAATTGGAGTTATAGCTCTTTTTGAAATATTCATAGTACACTAAAACAAATCACATTAAAATATTTTCTGCTATAACTCAATAATGAATGATAGGTTAACTAATATTTGAGAATATGAAATTAATTTATTTTTAGTTTTTATATGTTTAGAATTATTGAAGAAAACAATATATACAAGATAAAATAGAATCTAAGTCAGATAAAAACTGTTTACTTGTCTCAAACTCTACTACGAGCTATACGGGATTTGAAAAACATCATTTTCTTTGAAAATGATTTTGTCAAAAATAGAATATTTTTGAGCACCGCGGAGCGGGTGAAAATAACGAGCTATACGGGATTTGAACCCGCGGCCTACGGATTAAGAGTCCGTCGCTCTAACCAGACTGAGCTAATAGCTCAAGAATAACTTCTTGATATAATTAAGATAATAAAATGTATTTATAAAAATTATGAAAAAATCAAATATTATTCTCAACAGTAATGTATGGCATAGGTTTTAGCCCACTCAAGTCACCTTGCCCTCGACTCTTGTCTCCAAGCTCCAAATATCTCACATAACCAGCCCAGGCGATCATTACTCCATTGTCCATACATAAAGGTAGAGGTAGAGCATCATAAGTTACTTCTCTTGTTTTGCACATGGCTTTTGTCATCTCAACAAATCTTTTATTTGCAGCTACTCCCCCAACAAGCACTAATTCTTTTTTATTTGTGTAAGCAAGAGCTCTCTCAGCTACTTCTTGAATCATTGCAAAAACTGTTTCTTGAAGTGAAAAACAAATATCTGCTAAGAAGTCTTCATACTTATTATATACTATTTTTTCTCCGCTGAGTAATTCGATTTCTTTTTTATTTTCAAAATATTGTTTTTTTTGCTTTATGTTTGAAATCATTCCAGCAAAGGATACATTCATTCCTTTAATTGTATATGGAATTGACATCATATGTTTTCCACTTTTGGCAATTTCTTCAATTTTTGGACCACCTGGAAACCCTAAATCAAATTCTCTAGCAACTGAGTCTAGTAAATTTCCTAAGCCAATGTCTTCTGTTTCACCATATACTACATAGTTTTTATCATGCTCACTTTGTGCAATTACTTGAGAATTAACTCCTGTAATATTTAAAAAAAGAGGATCCTCAAATCCTGTATGCATTTTACCTATTTCTAAGTGTGATCTAATATGATTTACACCAACAATTGGAACTCTATATTTTAGAGAGAGTGTTTTTGCAACAAGTCCTGCAACTTTGAGAGAATTTCCTTGGCCTGGACCTTGTGAAAATGTTATGAGAGATAGGTCTGAGAATGATTTATTAATTGAAGCTAGATATTGTTTTGCTTTTAATAAAATTGAATCGAAATTTGAGATATGAAATTCTGAGAGTTTTCTAGGATCCATTCCATTATTATCATCTCTGAATACATTTTTTTCATTAAAGAGAACTTCCTTTTTTGTGACTTCTACTATCCCGATTCCAAAAGTGTGAGCAGTACATTCAATACCTAAAACTAGTTTTTCCATAAAAAGAATAAGTATGAATAATTTATATACTTTTTTTATTATCAGTTAAACCCTTGGGCTACTAATAATTGTTGGACCATTGGATCTGATAAAATAAAAAAATATGCATATACTGAAATAAGAATTAATCCTATAAAACTTGTTACTAAAAGAGAAATTAACTGTGAGATATATGATTTAGTGAGTGGTACTTTATGTATTTCTGAGAGAGAAATTGTCATAATTATGATAAACCAAGGTATGTAAAAAAGTATTAATAATACTGTAAATGCTGCAATTATTTCCCCTGCTAACATATTAATATATGAAATCACCAATGAAAGTAGAGCTAATCCTGCAAAAACAATCGAAGGAAGTAACTGAATATTAAAATTAACTGTTAATGTTTGTTTAAATGATGCTTTCCCTTTGAAAAAAAGTAAACTTAGGTGAAGCGTTCCTGCTGAGATAAATGCTAATACTATTGTAATTGATACAAGAATAATACTTTGAAATAAAGAAACATCAAGTATTGTCATAAGAAATGAAATACCTATAATTGTTAGAAATGGTTTTACCCAATTTTCTTTTTTTACAACTGATTTGAGAGTTTTTGAATCACTTGCAAAAACTCTACATGCTTGTTTAATATAATCCATAAAAAATTATGAAAAATATTGTATATAAATATTTGGGTTATTCTATTGTATAGTACCAGTAAAAGAGTGTGAATCTATATCCCCTATCACTATAATTGATTTAGAACTTCCTTGATTCATATCTTGACAATTTGCATTACTTAAGTCAATTTCATTTAGACCTGAAGTTAATAATGAATTAATATCATCACAATCACCAACATCAATTCTAGCTTGAATATCATAGTTATTTTTATTTTCTAAATATAATTTATCTTCAGTTAATAAATGAAAATTAATGTCTGAAGAACCATATAGAGTTTGCTCGTTAAGCTTTGCGAAATTTTCTGTTTGATAAACGTAAAACCAAACTTGATATGCTATTGGTCCAACTATTAAAAGTATTACTAAAATAAACATTAATACATATGCCAAAAATACTCTTAATTTTGAGATATGATAATGCTATCTAAAATAATAAATATAGTAAAATTATAATTAAACTTGCTCCTAATGATTTTATTCCTGAGACCGGGAATAAACTAGAATCCGTATTTGTATTTATTTCTTCTCTGACTACCATTATGGAAGGTAAACTTATTGAATTTGTATCATTATATACATCAACTCTAAAATAATGTGTTGAATTATCTGAAAAGAAATATGTAAAATTACATATACTTCCTGTTACAGTATTAGTTGAGTTTAAATTATTATTTACAAATAAATTACACTCATCACCTGTAGTGTTAACTTGTATATTTAATGATGCTACTCCTGTTAAATCTAAATTTAAACTAGTTGGACTGAGATAATCTGCATAAATACTATTTTCTGTAGGTAAAATAGAGATAAATATTTTTTCCGATCTATTTCTATATCCAAATGACGATATTGCCTCTGTAAAAAAAGTAACATTTTGATAAGAAGAATTACCAGTAGTGAAAAGTGTCCAATTGAATTCGCAAGAATCACCAAACCTCATATTTTCATAACATGAAAAATTCTGAGGTGATAATGGGTTCTGATTTGTAGTATAAAATGGTTCTCCTGAATTCATAGGAACTAAACCTCCTTTTTGGTTTGGATTGGTCGAATAAATAAAACTTTTTTGTGATACATCTAATTCATCAAATGAAATAAAATAATTATAGTAATATTCGTTTGACAAACCTGAAGTGAAACCATAATAACTCAGCGGTGCCACATTACCAAAGTTTATTTCAACATCTCCATTTTCATGTAATACTATTTCATTATCTATTGTTTCTGAAGAATAACCAAGCATGTTTACATTTTCATATCTAAATACAGCATATCTATTAGGTTCTGAACCTAAATTGGGACAGGAGTATAAATTCCCCGAACCTACTTCTAGATCACTCCAAAAACTTGCTATAACATACTCATTTTCTATATTGGTTCCGTAATAGTTGTAAGATGAAGAAGGAGAAGTAACAATTCTTCCATTTGTATCCATGTAATATAGAGACCCTTCGGGATATGTTGTGTTAAAAAGAGAAAAATCAAAACCTAAACTTACACCAGGACATAATCCATCATCATTTCCATCTGGTACACAAAGAGTATTGCAATTATAATAGTTATAATTGAATGAATCATTAATTATTGTGGTTGTATATTCATAATCACCTTGACTAATTGGATCTAATAAAAAAGTTACATTACCGCATTCTGCATCTAGGCAAGTCACATTTGAAATAAATTGAAATCTACTATTCTCCATTACATTGAGATCAGAAACTGGACTAATAAGCTGAACAAGTAATGTTCCATAATCTACAAAAAATGATGAAATAAAATTTGCTGATGAAGATAAATTATCTTGACAGTTCACAATAATATCAAAATCACCCGAATCATTTATTGTAAAAGATAAAGAAGAAGTCTCCCAATAAGAATTATTCATGTTTTGTGATAAATTACTAAAATAATATTTATTATCATCATAATTGTATAATGAAACTGAACTTGAAACTACGCTATTACCATTAGTGCTTGAACAAGAACTCCTAATACCATTTAATGTGTCATTAAACATTATTGAGTTACAATCCTCCCAATTTCCAGAATTAATACTACATTCAATTGAAGAATTCAAAATAATAGGTTTTGCAAAAGTTAATGGTAAATTATCAAAGTACCCGCCAAACCCTGGTATTGAAAAAGGAGAATCACATACCCCATCATAATTTAAATCTGAGCAATTTTCTGAGAAACTAGATGAATATGAACCTCCCCAGAAGTTACCTCCTATAAAATTACCACCCATGATATTTTTTTTCTGCAATAATGTTCTATTAAATTCTCCGTTAAAACCAAATCTATAAAAATTAGAAACATTAAAAAAATTATTATATATTGAAAAATTATTACCTTGTAGTCTAATGTCTGAACCATTTATAAATTTATTTGAAAAAATTTCTGAATTATCACCCTCTAAAAATAAATCTGCTTTGGGTGTTGGCCTATCTATATAATAATAATCTTGATCCATATGATAAAAACGCTTGTTGTTAGTAAATATTGAATTTAATAAACTCAAATTATTTGAAGTGAAATCTTCATTATATATACCGTAATGACCATTTTCAGTGAAGTTAGTAAAGTTAATTGATAAATTATTTGAACGTAATAAATGAAAACCGTCAAGATAATTATTATTAAAATTTGAATTTTGAAAAATGTTATTGTGTGAATTGTCAATATAGGTTCCCCTGTAATTATTATTTGAAGTTATATTATTGAAAATATTATTATCCGAATTAAATATATATAGACCTCCATTATTATTGATATTAGATAATATGGATAAATTGTTAAATGTTGCATCATCTACATCACACAAAATAACTTTATTTGATTCTATATTATTGTATACTTGTGACGAGTTTAAACTATTCATAAATACAACTTTCTCTGAATCAGTTAATGTTATATCGAATGTATGAGAACAAATATTTGAAGAACCTAAGTTAATATTGTTTGAATTTCTAAAAACTGGGTAAAATAAGAAATCATCAAATTTATTGTCTCTAAAAAATGTATTTATTACAGTATTTGAATGTGAATTTTGTAGTCTTAAACCAAAAAAATTATTATCAGAAGTCACATTGTTAAATAATATTCTATCTGAATATGAAGAAAAAATACCATTATTTTTTATCAATGGATTTCCCTTAATGGTTACATTTTCAATTATTGAGTCATCTGCGTTACATAGCAATAATATACCCAATTCTCTATTTATTATATTTACATTAGTATTATAAAACTCAGCAGGATATCCTCCAGAAACTGTAACATTTGAAAGAGTGTGAGAACAGTGACCTGTCCAAATATTTGGATCAATTAATATATCAAAATATTGGCTATTTTCTACTAAAGAATCATATATTTGTAAATTTGAAGATTGGTCATAGTAAACACCAAAATATGCAGAATTATTTATAGATAAATTTCTAAATACATTGTTTTGTGAGTACCATGCGCTGATTCCATTAGAATCTGAATTTTTTATTTGGATATTTTCAAGGATATTATTATCACTATGAGTTATACTTATCGCTGCTCCAAAAGAAGATGATATATTCTCCAAATATACATTACGTATATTTACTGTTACGTCTGAATAAAAGAATGATAATCCGTCGTTTGAGTTAATAATCGTAATATTCTCATAATTTGAATTACTAGATTGTGGATGAAATTTATTATCAAAATTTTTACCATAAATATTTGAAATATTATTGTTCTCACCTCCCGAAGAATAAAAGGTCGATCCTTCTAAAGTAATGTTGTCAATAATTGAGTTATAATGTATGTTAAACCTGTGCAAATTATTTCCACGAAGGGTTAAATTTTCAAATCTTGAATTATTAAAGGAATATAAATCAACATCACCATCAAAAATACAATTATTAATTGATACATTATCCCTTAGAGTATTATTAATGTTTTCAAATATTCCATTATAATATGATGATGTAATAACATTATTTTCACAAGTAAGAGAAAAATTTGAAGTTTCAATATTAAAACATACATCATCACTAGGTGCATTAAATGAATCTACAACAACTATTTTTCTATCCTCGTCTAATGTAGATTCAGAAATATTTATACAGGAAGAAATAGATATTTCTGAATAAAATAAAGGAAATATTATCATTACTACTACAACTGTATATAAAATTTTTAGTTTATTCATATGAATGCCTGTATGGGAATATTTATATAATTTTTTACAATTGTATTAACTTTTTATTGTTAAAAAAGGTCTCTTTGGGCTAAAGCTCAAAGTTCATATTCTCTCTCAAAAAACTCTCGTAAAAACTTTGCTCTTCCTGGACCAATTCCTCAAACGATCTTTTTCTTTGCTATTCCTTGCGTAACTAAAGTTACTTAAGTCATTAAGAAAAAGCCTCACCAAAAGAACCATGCTTTGAGCTAAAGCTCAAAGTTGATATTCACGGTCAAAGAACTCTCGTAAAAATTTTGCTCTACCTGGACCAATTCCTTGAACTTCGAGTAGTTCTTTTTCTGAGGCATTGATTAAGTCTTTGAGAGATTTAAAATGACTAAGCAAACCTTTTGCATTAACAACATTGATTTTTGGAATTGAGGAGATGAACTTTTCCATTTCTTCATTTTCTGAGTGGGATTTTTTATCTGAGACAAGTGAAATTTCTTTTTTATCTTTTTTAGTTCTTTTTGCAATTGTTCTTATCATCTGAGCTGTTTCTTGCATGTTATTTGTTACTATAATTGGTATTCTTAGATCAACTGCAATTGCACTAAGAGTTGCTCTTATTACATTTGGATTTAGATTTCTTAGAGTATAAATATTTTCTTCTCCTTCTAAAATTAGAATTGGTCTTCTAAAATTTCTTGCAAGATCCATGAGTTGAGGAAATAATCTTTTATCAATTATTGAATTTACAAAATCTATTTTTGCTTTTCTCTCAATTGCAATATTTTCTGTAATTACAATATCTCCTACATCTAGTTGTTTTGAGTGAACTTCTAATTCGTCAATTGAGTAAATTTCTTTAATTAAATCGGTGTTTTCTCTTTGATCGACATAAATTGGTATTTTGGGATTTAATTGTTTTGAGAGATCAGATTCTTTTTCATTACTTGGTTGTTTAGATTCAATTATGTTTTTTTTATTGATATAATCTCCAAGACCTTTTTCTACTTTTTTATTTTCAAGTTTGTTAAAGTCTGATACTAATTTTTCAAGTGCTTTATACATTGACTTTTCTTTAGCATTTGCAACATGACGTGTTATCATATCTCTAGTTCCTAGCGATTGCAATATATATGCATTTCCCTCATTAAATCTTCCTGTTCTCCCAACTCTTTGAATTGTTCTAATTGCTGAGGGAACGGGTTCATAAAATATAACTAAATCTACTTTTGGGATATCTAATCCTTCTTCACCAACTGATGTGGATACTAAAATATTATGTTTTGCGTCACGGAAATTTTGAATTACTTCTTTTTGTTGTTTTTGAGATAGTTTAAATTCTCCTTTTTTTGCTTGGCCTACAAATAACACTGGATTGATATCTTCGATTTTTGAGAGTTCCTCAACAATTTTTTGAGCAGATTCTCTGTATTGATTAAAGACAATTATTTTTAGATCTTTGTTTTTATGTATTTCAAGAGCAATTATCTCCTTTAATTTCTGAAGTTTTGGATGTAGGATATTTTTTTCTTTGAGTGTTTTTATTTTACCATAGGCATCTCTAAAGTCAATATCATATGTGAGTGCTTCTGCTGCTTTTGATTTATCTCCACCTGATCTAAAAAAGTTATGGAAATATACATAGGCTGCAGCAATTTCTTGAGATTCAAAGAGTTCCTGGCCATAAGATAATTTCATAAGTGCTGCAGCAATTGAAATTGCAGCCCATACATTCTCATCTGCTTCACCTGAAGAAATTTTTGATCTAAGAGCTATCTGAATATCAAGTAAATCTTTTTTTGAGACTAGCGGTTTAGTTATTCCAATGTCGAGTTGTTTTAGTTCTTCTAACTTTGAATTATATACTTTTTGAAGTAAATCTTTTACTTCTACTAATTCTTTTCCAAGTTCAATTTCAATGTGTTTAATATTAGTTTTGTTTACATAGGGTTTTACATCTTCATCCTCGTACCTCTTTACTTCAATATGATTAATACATAAATTTGTCATTACTTCTCTAATTTGAGAAATATTTGTTCCCGGTGATGCAGTTAGTGCTAAAATTTTCGTATAAGCTTTATCAAATTCTTGTGCAATAAATCCATAAGCATAATTACCTGTTCCTCTATGTGCTTCATCTATTATTACTAATCCAAAATCTTTTGGATCTAGAACCCTATTAATAATATCGTTTTCTATGAGTTGAGGTGTTGAAAAGATAAAATCTTGCTCTTTGTAGAGAAGAGCTCTTTTTTTTGGAGATACTAAACCAGTTAATACTTGAAAATTAAACTCTTCTGAGTTTTCATAGAAATTTTCAAATGATACTTTTTGTTGTTCAACTAAAGGTTTTGTTGGTGCTAGAAATAAAATTTTTTTATTATTAGAATTGAAATAATATGTTGCAAGCATTAGTGCGATTACTGTTTTACCTAAACCTGTTGGAAGTACAACTAAGGAATTTTTATTTAAAGAATTTGCAAAAATAGATTGTTGGTAACTACGAGGTGCAAAGTCTTTAACTAGTTGGACTTGTTTCATAATTAAAATAGGTAAAGTTACTTTATAAAAGAAATGTCTAAAAAAGGTAGAAAAAATGAAGCTTGAGTTACAAAGCATACGAAACTTCAGCTGTGTAAAGGTTCAGCAGAAGTTTCTGAGTAAAAGAAATGTCTAAAAAAGGTAGAAAAATTAAGAATAAACTTCAAGATAACTTAATTGAGGGTCACCAGCGCATGAATATTCTACACCATCAGAAATTAAAATTTCTAAAATACCATCTTCTGTATATTCTTCCATTTCATCAAAGTAATAATATTCATCTATACACCTTGAACCTGTTTTAAATAATCCAAAGTCATCTCCATCAATTTCAAGCTTAAAATCTCTGTTTCCAAATGCTTCTTTTAACATTAATTTTATTTCTGGAGAATTTTCTTTTACTTCAAGTTCTAGATATACAGAACCTGTTGAACTATTACATCCTGAGAGTCTTAGAGAATTAAAATCTTCTCTTGGTTCTTGTTGATAGTTAAAATCAGAATAGCTAATCTCTCCATCACAAACATAGGCACCACTTCCAGTAGTTCCAAATGTTTGATAATTATGTGATGATTGATCACTCCAAAAATTAAAACTATCTGTTAGACTCATATAATTGGCATCTTCTTTTTTTTCACAAATTTTTCTTCCAAAATCATCTGTTTGTGTTTTTTCATATCCTTCTTTACATTCACATGTATTTGTTTCATCATTTGGTTGAGTTCCTTGAGAACAAGACCACACACATCTATTATCTTGAGTTAAAACTTTATAAGGACCCTCACATTGTATTGAATTCTCTTCTTTTTCTTCCTCCATTTCTTCCTCAAAGTTAATTTCAATTACTTCTGAGTGGATTACTGAATCATCTAAGAGTACTACTGATATTCTATAATAGTTTAAACCTTTATTTGGATTCCAATGTTTAAATTCTTGGTCTTTTCCAAACTCAATTACTCCTATTGCATTATCTTGTGGATATGTTGGATTTTTATCATAGGATGAGTGCATTACTTTATACCATTTTGCATTGTCAATATTATCTTCCCACTCTAATTCTACATAACTATCTTCGATTTCTATTTCTAAATCAATATTTATTTCTGTTTTTGGCATTTCATTTTCTTTTTCCTGAACACTTGTAGTAAATGACATCGATACTGTGTTTTCATCTATTTTTTCAAATTGTACTTCTTTATCATCAACTAAAAAATAAATTGATAGAGTATCTTTTGGAATTTCTATTCCATTAATAATTACAGTATAACTACCCCCTTCCTCTGTCACATAAAATGAATATGTATAGCTTATATCATTTCTTTGAATGTTGAGACTGTATTCTTTATTTAATTCAACTGTTACAATATCATTGAGATCATTAAATGAAAGGGTTTGGACCTCCTTTTTTTGATCTTCTTTATTCTCTTTAAGATTATTTAATTCAATTTCATTTTCTTCAAGTGAGATTTCATTTCCATTTACCTCATTCTCAGAGATAGACCTGATTACTTCTTCTTTGTTTTCATCACTAATAGTTTGGTTAACGAGGTTTTGGTTTTGTTCAATTTCAAAATCTTGTGTACAACCTACAACCATTACTACTAAAAAACATAGCATTATTGTTTGAAATAATTTCATAATATGTTTTAAAAAAAGTATTTTATAAAAGTTTATGTTCCCATTAAAGGACACTAATTTAAAAGTTGTTTTTTCTTTATGTTTTTAGCAAAAGTCACAAACATTATAAGAATTATTGTGTACATGTAAAATGGCATTAGTTTAGAAAAATTTAGTACATAAACTTCTGAGAAAAAGAATAATTCTCTAAATAGACTTTGTCCTAATACAACTGGATTATATTGTAAGATATTATGGAAGAAATCTGGCATTAATTCTAGAGGTAGTATAATGTCTGAGAGTAAAAAGAAAAAAAGCATAACAAATGTTGTAACTAAAATTGAAATTTGCATTGATGAGAAAAGAAGAGAAAATAACATACCTAGTAAAATAAATACTACTAAAATATGTAATGAAATAACTACTGTATCAAAAAATAGAATTTTTGTAAACATTAATGTAGTAGGGTCAATTATTCCAAATGTTGGAACATTAAATACAAATTGTAAAATAATAAAAAAGAAGAACAATTGAAATAAAATAATTATAAGTGATGTGAAAAATAGACTTATAATAAATGATGTTTGATGTATTGGAGAGATGATGTTTCTAAAATATGCTTTTGAGTTCATCTCCATTGATACTATTACATTTGAGAGTAATAGACCAATAAAAAGCATAATTGTTACAATAATTGTTGGTGCTAATTCATGGACACGAGAAAATTTTGAAAATAATGGTTTAATCTCAGAGGAAATTGGTTTTACTATTGCATCAGAGTCTTGAGAAGACAATGATGAAAAGTAATCATATTTTGTATTTACTTCTTCTTTAATTGATTTTACTTCTTCTTGAGTATTTTCTAATGAAATTTTTAAATTATTATATTGGGTATCTAAGGTGTTTACTGTAGGAATTAATTCTTCTATAAATTCTTCTAAATTTTCTAAATCTAAGAGTACTTGTTGCGAATTAATATTTTCTAGAGATGAGGAGATATCTTCTATATTACTTGATGCACTATTTTCTAGAGATTTTAATCTGTCAATTTGGTTGTAGAGATCATCAATTTCTTCTTCAATATTTTCTGGAACAAAACCAATATAGTCTTCAACTTCTTCTTCTAAATCATCAAGAGTTGATTCTAATAAATCTAATCTCTCTTCAATATCTCTTAGAGAAATAAGAGCTTCATCAATTGAATTTTCATTATCTGAATCTAGCTTTTCAAATGAATTTTTTAGAGAATTAATTGTTCTTAAAATCTCTGGTAGAGTAGTTTTTAACATAAGAATAGATGAAGTAATATCTTGGTCATTTTCTTCAATATCATTATTTAATTGATTTAAACTCACATCAACATCTTCAATTAAATCTTTTGTATCTTCCATAAATTCCAATGTTGAATCTACCTCTCCTAATATTCCTGAGATTGTCGTTGATGAAATCTCATCTGTGATTTTATTTAATTCTCTCTCAATGGCTGAGATTAAAATATTTCCTATTGTTGATCTTGTATTATCTCTTATATAAACTAGCTGTGCTGATTTAAGATCTCCTGATTGTGTTTCTTGAGCTTGTATGAAAATACAGAGTTCTAAATGTCCTTTTTTTAAATCATTTTTACATGCTTCTTCGCTTTCTTCAATTGAGTTTTTATTATAATTTACAAATTTGACTCCAAGATTTGAGAAATAATTTGAATCTGTACCAAAATATCCTACTTGTGTTTTAGATAAATTATTTACACTATTATACGCAAGACCAATTAAAAACATTAAAATCATAGGTGCTAAAATTAAGAGTAAAATTGTAGAAGGAGATCTTAAAATCATTTTAAGATTTTTTAGTATAATGCTTATAATCATTTTTGGGCTACCCCCAAAAAGATTATATCCTCAACAATACTATGTATTCTTGGGATCTTGTTCATAACTTCACAAGACATCATTTTTGGACTACCTCTAAGAATTTTTTTTCTAAGTCAATTCTGTTATGCTTTAAAACAATATTTTCTTTTATGTTAAAGTTATGTAATATCAATGCTCTATCTCCATGCTTTTGCACTGATGAGAGAAGATGTGTGATAATAATTACAGTTACATTAGCTGCTTTAATTCTCTCTAATACATACCATAACTCTTCTCTGAGTTCAATGTCTAAACCTGCAAAAGGTTCATCTAATATCAAAATATGAGGATTATGAATTAAAGATATTGCAAATTCTAGTCTTCTTTTCATTCCTCCAGAGAGTTTTTCAGAAATTGTATGTTTAGATGATGTTAATTTAACTAAATCAAGGAGTTCTTTTGACCTATATTCAATATCTTTTTTTGATACATTGTAGAGTTTACCAAAAAAATTAAGATTTTCTTGAACTGTTAATTTTTCATAAAATGAATTTTCCTGAGAAACGTACCCTACAGATTTTGAAAAATCTTTATTTGAATAATTAATTTTTTTATCCTCAAAATAAATCTCTCCTCTCTCTGGCTTATAAAGTCCCAATAATAATTTGATAATTGTTGATTTCCCAGTACCTGATTTTCCTAAAATAGCTACAATTTCTTCAGGAAATATTTTAAAAGAGCAATCATTGAGAACGGTAGAATTTTTGAAGATTTTTCTTACATTTTTAAATTCTAATATTGGTTTTACATCCATTTTATTCTTCTAAATATTCTACTAATGAGTCAAATAATTCTTTGTGTTTTTCTAATGCATATAATTTATTATCTACACTAGATGAACCTGGCGTGTAGATATGAATTGTTCCTTGCTTGAGTAATCTTTCAAAGAAAAGGTTTTGCCTAACCTCTACATATTTAATTTTTTCTAGAGGGATTTCTTTTGAAGTAATATTAATTATTCCACTAATATCAACGACTTTATTTGTATAAATCTGATATGAGGTAACTTTGTATAGTATATATCTTAGTAATAAACCTCCAATGTAGAGTAAAGAAAGAGTAATTACTATTGCTGTTTTTACTAATTGAATTTCTATACTATTGCTGCCAAAATAATAATATAATGTAAATAGTATTCCAAAAAATATTGAATACCAAAAAAAGAATGTTGAAAAATAAGAACTCCCTGGCCTCTCTTCCATAATTGGTTTTTCTGCTATTTTACCATCCATATATGTAGTTATTTTATTACTGAAATCAGAATATTTCTCAAATGATGAAAATACCGGATCGTTACTCCCGCCTGTGAATGTACTAATATGTCCAATATTGAAAAGAGCATAAGTAATTACATTTTTTCTGATTTCAGAGTTTGTTAATTTATCGAGTGGAACAACATTTTTATATGATCCTAAAAAATAATTGTATTGATAAACTAGAGAGTTTTCTGTTATGAGGTATGATGTTTTTTTTGTTTTAATAAATGAAATAATTAAAAATGGTACTAGAAACCAAAATACTAATGTAAACAAAAAAAATAAGAAATTATGAGCAAATACTTTTGGTTTTTCTTTTTGTTGTATTTTTTTAGATTCTGAATTAGTTAATGTAAGTAGGTGATTAAATACCTCATCTGCTTTATTTTTATTTAGTGTTAAAAGTTCTTGAGAATCAAAACCTTGTTGGTGAGCTCCAATTTTCCCATTTGTTCCTAAGATATTATTTTTCCCAAAAATCCCAAATCTAATTGTGTAAACTCCTGCAATTTTTTCTAAAAAACTTTGGTTCATGGATACTGAAGTGATTTGATCAATTCTAATTGTTGATGAAAATTTATTTATAAATTTATAATTAATAATAATTTCATTTTCCGAATTTATTTCATAATCATATGACGATTTAACTTTTATAGAAAGTGCTGTTATAATTATTGCAAATATACAAATTCCTAAAAATGCTAATATTCCATATGTTAGCCAAAATATTCCAATACCTATAGAAATTATTAAACCTGCAAGGATAAATAATACTATATTTACTTTTTCTACTTTTGTTGTTGGTTTAAAATTAATTTTTTCCATGTTTTTTTAACACCTCTTTTAATGTTTGTACAATACTCTCTCCTTGTGTTACATAAGATATTGTAATTGCTGGCATGGATGACCCTGCAGTTTGAATTTGTATTTTTGATACACCAAAAATCCTATCAAATAATGATCTATTTTCTACAATATCTGTTATTCTCTCATATGAGAGAGTTTTTTTATTCTTACTTAAAAAACCTTCATAATATTCAATTTTGTCTGTGTAAAAGTCAAAATATTCTTTTTTTTTTGTAAAGTATATGAAAAGTAATTGTATTACTGTTGGTACTATAAAAAAAATATTTACTGCATAAAACCATATGGCTGCTGTAGGTAGAGCATGCATTATTGTAGCAATTGATGCAGATGGTCGAATTCTATCTTCGAGTTTTGATTCAACTAATTTTTGATGTGTTCCAACAATTTCTCCATTTTCATGTATTTCAATACTTTTTGAGAGATTTAACTTCTGACTAATTGTCTCATAGATATTTTGATAATTTTTAATAAAACTTAAACTAAAATTTACTCCTTCAGAACCACTTGTTGAGAGGTAAATTGATCCTGTTGAAAAAATAGAATCTGCAATCCAAGTTTTATTAGAAGAGATATCTGTTATTTGTTTGTAAGGTATTACTTTGGTAGATTTTGAAATAAATTTAAAATTTTCTTCTATACATTTTTCTTTTAATGTATATCTCCTTGATACTTCAATACCTATTAAATAAATAAACACAAGTATAAATATACTCATTATCAATAGATACATGATTACATCTACAAGTAAAAATGTAATTGATACTAAGGAGATTATTACTAAGAAAAATAGATATGATACTAAAACTCTTCCTATATTTGGACGTAGTACTATTTCTTGCATAAATAGTATCAATATTTTCCTTATTTAAATTATAATTGTCACTTAAAAGAGATTGAAACAAGAGCTTCCATTTCTATTTTTTGTTTATCTTTTTTGTATTTGTTTGCATTTTTTAATAGTTCGTCTGGATTAATATAAATTTCTTTTCTCTTCAAAAGAGGAATATTTCTTCGAATATATTGTAGAAATTGAGTTACATTTTTTGGATCTTGAGAATGAATAGTTCTCTCAAAATCTATGAATTTTACTTGTAATTTATTACCAATAAATATATGTTTATAGGGATTTGTGAGTTCAAATTTTTGGTATCCAAGTTCATCTAATTCATAACATATATCTAAACACTGTTGTAATACTTTTAGAGTTTCCTCTTTAGTTGAATTTTCTAAGAAATCTTTAATTATTTTACCCTGACATTTTTCCATAATTTGAATTTGATTTGTTGAATAATATAATTTAGGAACATAATTTTTATTTTGTAATTTTTGTAAAAAAAGACTTTCTTTATCTGTGAAGTGAGTTTGTGATGTTTTACAAATTACTTCATTATTTTTGTATTCTCCTTCATAGATGATTGAGTGTTTCCCTTTTGTTAAATATTTTAGGTTTGATATATTATTTTTTTCTAATTCTTTGAGAATCTCTCCTTTTGAGAATTCATAGATAATTAATTCTTCCATGAAATGTTTTTCTTTGTATATTTTATTTATTTCATATCCTTCTTGCTCTAATTTTTCTTTGATTTTTTGCTCTTTTGATAGCGATGAAAATAACATAAATACTTTTCCATTTTTCTCTAGCTTATCATATATTTGATCAATGAATTTAAAGATTATTTCGTATCCGTGTTTACCACCATAAATTGCCTTGTCTTTGAGAGTTAATTGATTGTATTTTTCTCCATGTTCTAGAGGAAGATATGGAGTATTAAAAAATAGCATATCTTGTTTTTTTGTAATTGGCTCTAATAAATTACCCTGATGGAGTTTTGCATTTACATTATTGTTTTTGAGCCTTTTTTGTGTTGATGTGATTGCATCAGGGTTAATATCAGTTGCTGAAAAATTATTTTCTGGAAATGTTTTAACTAACTCTGAGAAAACAAATCCTGAGCCTACTCCTACTTCTGTTATCTTTAGAGTCTTTGTTTGTTGAAGTTTTTCTTTGAGTAATTTCTCCATCATAAATGAATCTTCTGCGGGTTCGTAAATTGTTTCATAGTACATTTTTATTTTTTAATAAAATATTTTATCTTGTTCCAAATTGTTCTTGCTGTTTTTATTTTATCTAATTGAAGTACATGAATAAATCTAAAAAAATATTCCATATTTGGTGTTTTTTGATATTTTTCTCCAGTTATTTTTTCTGCAAATAATATTCTTGACTTTGAGTTATCATCAGTGTCAATTCTAAAAGCATGGTATTTTTGAGTAATATAGAGTAAGCTTATTTCATCATTTTCCATTCTTTTTATTTCATCGATTATTTCTTGAGAATAATTCATATTATCTACGGTACCTTCAGATTTCTCGTCTAAAAAAATCCATAATGTCTTAGCTCCTAGAACTTGATTTAGCTTAACTAAATATTCTCTATTATTACTATTTCTCATAGTTTTAAAATCAAATTTATCTTTTAGTGTCTTTTCTAGTGCATGTTTTAAAAAAAACTCAAACATAACTCTAGCTTCAGATATTGATCTTCCTTGTGTGATTCCTCCCGAAAAAATAATGTATCTTGCATCTCTTCTTTCATAATAATTGTCATGCTCTTCACTAATAATATTCTCTGGATATAGAGGTCTTAAATATCTAAACAGAGCATGAATTCTTTGTTTTCCTTCAAAGTCTAATTTATTATTGTCAAGTAATCTTTTCCCAGGTATTATAACTATTTCTTTCATAAATTCATCAACTCATATGATATTTGAAAATATCCTAAAATCCCTAAAATCCATAAAAATAAAATAATATAAGATATGATATAATATCTAAATTTTCCTCTTTTATGTCTAAAAATATGAAATGCTAAAAGAATTGCAAAAATACCTCCCATTGCTTCAAGTAAATGTAAAAAGCTCTCTGATACTCTTTGTCTTCCTCTAATTGATGCATGTTTATCAAGTCCAAAGTAAATAAATGATATAAAATTAATTACAATTAAATACCAAAAAAAATAATCCATATACTAAATTATTTTTTTGCATATATAAAAATTACTATTTTCTATGATATCTCATTCTAATTAAAACACCTAAGATAATTAATGTAATAATTAGAACTATTGGAACAATATTTATTGATGACTCTTGAGTATTTTCAATAGGATGAATGTGCTCAATTACTTCTTTTTCAATTAAATAAGAACCATTTTCATCTTGTAGTGCGAGGTATGTTTTTTGTGAATTTTGAGAAGTTATCAACAATTCACTCCTGTTTAATTCACCTAAATAATATGAAGAATTTATTGATAAATCTTTATTTGAGATGAATTTACCATAGGAATCCCTTTTGATAATAATTTCTTCTTTTTCATCATCATAACTTTGGTCTTGAACACTAGTATCTATTTGTTTTATGACATCACATTCTTTTTTCTCAATGGAATTACTAAAACAGTTATTTTTATCAGTTATTTCTCTTAAAGAGTATCCATTACTACACTGAGTCCAATTAGAATATTGATAATCAGGTTTGCATGAAGATTCATCAAAGTTATTTACTGGGCGTTCATTATTATTTTCTTGAGCATATACAACAACATCCTCTTCTTGAATCACATCATCCCTATCATTTTGTGAATCTGAAGGACTATCACTATCATTGTTTCCTGTATCATTATCCACCTCAGTTCCACCACCATTATCCGGATTAGTTGTTTCATCTCCTGGACCTGAATCATCAGGACTATCATCTTCAATTACATCTATTGTAATTTCTTCTGATGAGATTAGATACTCTTCATTTCCAACACATTCTAAAATAAACACGGCATCTCTTGTTAGAGGACCTAATGATACTTCACCTGTTAGTGTTTTGGATCCACTCCAATCTCTTTTTGCCTCACAAGATTGAGCATTAGTTACACCCCAAGATAATGTTATCTTACCTCCTGAAATAATTTGAGTAGTATTGCTTGAAAAAGTAATTTCTGGATATACAAAATTACCTATTTCATCAACATCAAATTCATATGCCCCAATATCTGGATATGTATCTCTTATAAAACCATTAAAATCATTAGCAACCTGTGTTTGACTTCCTTGATCAATTAATTGGGTTGCTTCAGGAACTAGTTCAAAATTTAATGCTGAACTATCTCTGAAAATATCTGTTGTTTCAATAATAATATTGTTTTCCAAAACATTATCATCCTGATTTGCCCCACCTCTAAAATTAATTACATCATATGATCCTCTTTTACCATATACAATATTATTTTTTATCGTATTTTCAATAGAGTAATCATAGACTATATCAATTGCTGATTTATCTGGAGTTTCAATATATACTGTATTATGATATACTTGAGTATCATATGATCTCTCTAATGCAATACCACTATCAGTTAATCTATTAGGCAAATCACTATAAATAACATTATTTCTAATTGTACCACCTATGTTTTGAAGAGGACCCGAACTTAATCCAAAATCGAGATAATCTTGTCTGATATATTCTCTAGCACCTGAACTTGCCCCAAGTCCAAAACCAATACCTCTTGCATTATTAATTATAAAATTTCTCTCAACAATTACGTCTTCTGTATTTTGCCAAAGATGAATAGCATGTTCTGCCATAGCTGGAGCTCTATTTTCGCAATAAATATTTTCAACAACATTATCATGGATATTCCATCTCCAACTATCATGCATATCAATTCCTCCAGTATAACATGCTGCATTTCCTCCGTGATTTCTAACATTAGATCTACCTGATGCAGTTAATTCCATTTTTGAACAACTAATTCTTCCAAAATTATTTCCAGCATTCCCTTCACCAAAGTCATGTTTATTAATTTTAATTAATTGCTCTCTACCATCGATGATATGCATATCATGAATTAAAGTATTGTCTGAACCTTTAATATGAATTGGGTGATATGTGAACCTCTTTATTGTAAAACCAATAAGCTCAATATTGTTTCCAATTATTTCAATACCATATGTTGAATAAGCACCATCTAGAATCACATTTTCTCTAATTCCTGATTGAGACCTTAGTGTGATATCATTTTTATGTATTCTAATTTTTCCAATAGATGATATATCATATGTTCCATCTTCAAAAATAATTGTAGTATTTTCTTGTGCATTATCAATAATAGTTTGTAGATTTGACGCATCACTAGGACTTACAATAATTTGATTGTGATGGTCTTTAATTTCAAAATTAAGTTCTGAACATAGAGGATTGATTGGATAAATTTCTTCTTGAGAATATGAACTTCCAACTAATGAGAATATAATCATAATTAGAATACTAAAATGTTTCATGAATTTTTTTTAACTATTTTATTAATAATGGTTTATATTAACATGGGGTAGTTAAATGTGAAACATTAAAATGTTTTAGAGTTATTATTTTTTGAGTAATTCTTTTAGAAATCTGTATAAAAATTATAAATTTTCAACAAATTCTAAAGCATTGATGCTAGACCCTTACGTTCTTGCAGAGTTTAATAACTCCTTTAGGAATCTTCCAGTATGGCTTTTCTTAACTTTTACAATGTCTTCTGGAGTACCTTGTGCTACGACTTGTCCTCCACCGGAACCTCCTTCAGGACCCATATCAATTACGTGATCGCAACATTTAATTACATCTAAATTGTGTTCAATTACATAGATTGAATTTCCTTTGTCAACTAATCTGTTAAGTACTGTAATTAATTTGTTTACATCCTCGAAATGAAGTCCTGTTGTTGGTTCATCTAAGATGTAAAGTGTTCTTCCTTTTTTGAATTTTGCAAGCTCTTTTGTTAGTTTAATTCTCTGTGACTCACCTCCTGATAAAGTAGTTGAACTTTGTCCTAGCTTGATGTAACCTAGACCTACGTCCTGGAGAGTTTTTACTTTTCTGTGAATTGATGAATGATTTTCAAAAAATTCTACTGCTGTATCTACGTCCATATCTAATACATCTGCAATTGTTTTTCCTTTATAGAGTACTTCTAGAGTTTCTCTATTGTACCGCTTTCCTTTACATTCTTCACATTCAACATAGACATCAGGTAAGAAGTTCATCTCAATTTTAATCATACCATCTCCTTGACATGTCTCACATCTTCCACCTTTTACATTAAAGGAAAATCTTCCTTCTTTATATCCACGAGATTTTGCTTCTTTTGTTGCTGCAAAGATTTTTCTAATCTCATCAAATACTTTAATATATGTTGCAGGATTTGACCTAGGAGTTCTTCCAATTGGAGTTTGATCAATTACAATAATACCATCTTCCTCACTAGGTACTTCAATTGATTTGTATTGTCCTACATTCCCTTCAACTGCTTGTTTAAAATGTTTTTTTAGTCCTTGCATCAGTGTTGTTGTTGTAAGTGTTGATTTCCCTGAACCTGAGACTCCAGTAATTCCACATAAAATACCAGTTGGAAAATCTACTGAGACATTTTGTAAATTATTTGAATTTGCTCCTTTTAATTTTACAAAATCTCTTGCTTCTCTTCTTGTTTTTGGAACTTCAATTCTAAGATCTCCTTTAAGATATTTTCCTGTCTCGGACTTTCCATTTGACATAATCTCCTCAGGTGTTCCTGAAGCTACTACGTGACCTCCATTAACTCCTGCACCTGGACCCATATCAATTATATAATCTGCAGCTTTCATTGTATCCTCGTCGTGTTCAACTACAAGAAGAGTATTTCCTACATCTCTTAACTTGTGAAGAGTATTAATTAATTTTTCATTATCTCTTTGATGTAGCCCAATTGATGGTTCATCTAAAACATACAATACACCCATTAAGTTTGCACCAATTTGAGTTGCAAGTCTGATTCTTTGTGCCTCACCACCTGAGAGAGTCCCTGCTGATCTGGAAAGCGTTAGATATCCTAGACCTACATTTGCTAAAAATTCAAGTCTTTCTTTGATTTCTTTGAATACTTGTTTTGCAATAAATTTTTCTTTATCAGTAAATGATTCTTCAACTTTTTGGAAAAAATTTAGAGCTTCTTCAATATTAAAGTCAGTAATGTCAATAATTGATTTATTATCAATTTTTACTGAGAGTACATTCTCTTTTAGTCTTTTTCCATTACATGTTGTACAAGGTTTTGCAACCATAAATTTTTGATAATATGATTTTCTTGAATCTGAATCTGTTTGATTAAAGAGCCTCTGTGTTTGACCAATAACACCTTCCCAACCATCTTCCATATTCATATTTGCACCATTATGCCATCTACCTCTAATTGGCTCTCCATTGTTTCCGTGCATGAATATTTGATAAGCTTTTTTAGAAAATGAAGATACGGGTTCCCACAGATCAAAACCATATTTTTCTCCAACAATTGCGAGTTGTTGTGCTCTCCATTTCAAATCCATTTTACCATAGACTGCAATTGCTCCATCCATGACTGAGAGTGACTTGTCTGGAATAATTAAGTCTTCATCAAATGTGTGAACAGATCCAATTCCAAGACAAGTTGGACATGCTCCAAAAGGAGAGTTAAATGAAAACTGTCTTGGTTCAGGTTCTTCAAAAACAACTTCGGGGTGGTTTGGACATGAACCAAATGTTGAGTAAATTGTTTGAGCTTTTTGATGAATTATTTTTTGGTTTTTTTCATTTAATTTAGCAGGCATGTCTTTTCTTGTCTCTTTTTCTTTTTCAATATCTAAAACAATTATTGACCCCTTACCAATATGGAGTGCTTGCTCAACTGAGTCTGTAATTCTTGCCCTCTCATCTTCTGAAATTGTTATTCTATCTACTACAGCCTCAATGTAGTGTTTTTCATATCTCTCAAGTTTTACTTCTTCTTTTACAGTATCTAGATGATAAACATCACCATCAACTCTTGCTCTACTAAAACCATCTCTTTTTAGATCATCAAATACTTTTTCATATGTTCCTTTTAGACCTCTTACAATTGGAGCTAAAATCATTACTTTTTTATTTGGCTCAGAGAGGATTAAATTCACAATATTTTGAGCTGATTGTGGTTGGATTTTTGTATCACATTTTGGACAATGAGATTTACCCACTCTTGCAAATAGTAATCTTAAATAATCATAAATCTCAGTTACAGTACCAACAGTTGATCTTGGGTTTTTTGAAGTTGTTTTTTGCTCAATTGAAATTGCAGGAGATAGGCCTTCAATTGAGTCAACATCAGGTTTTGACATATTACCTAAAAACTGCCGAGCATAAGCTGAGAGTGATTCTACATATCTTCTATTACCCTCAGAGAAAATTGTATCAAAGGCTAGAGATGACTTTCCTGAACCAGAGAGTCCAGTAATTACTACAAATTTATTTCTTGGAAATTCTACATTAACATTTTTAAGATTGTGCTCACGAGCACCTTTAACAATAATTTTATCTGATTCTACCATATTCTAAATTAACTACTAATTGTTCATATATAAACATAATGCATTACTTTGGTAGAATTAATAGAGCTTGAGCAAAGCGAAACTCTAGTTGTGTCTACTCAAAAATCCGAGATTTTTGGTCGAATAATGAATTATTCAAAGCTTCAGCAGAAGTTGATTAGAACACTAATGCATTACTTTGGTAGAATTAATCAAATTTCAAATATTTATAATTTAAAAAATATTTCAAAATTTATCTTTAAAATATTCTGGAATTAGTATTGATGGAATTTTATCTGATGGAAGGGGTTTTGAGATGTAATACCCTTGAATAGAATTAAATCTCCTATTATTAAATTCTAATACTCTTAGAAAATCTAATTGTTCTTTTGACTCAACACCCTCAACTACTGTTTTTAGATTATAATTTGAACTATAATGAAGAAAATCATTAAAGATCCTTGGGTCCCATACAGTATTATGAGACATTAAATGAACTGGAATTTGAGAAGTTTGTTCTCTATCAATTTTTAAGTAATCAAAAACATTAGACTTGAGTGTATTAATATTGTGGGAACCATTACCATAATCATCTATTGATAATTTGTGACCTCTTTGTTTTATTTGGTATAAGATAGGTAAAATCTCTTCAAATGAGATTCTCTCGTCAATAGACCCTGCAGTATCTCTTTCAATGAGTTCTAATTCAAACATTTCTCTAGGTACTCCATATTTTTCACTGATTTTTTCAATATGATCTAGAAGAGTACTTGAAGTAGTCATATCGCTAGTATATGAAGAATAATTTGGATTAGAATTAGTGCCTAGTGCAGCTCTATTTCTTGAAACTAATTGTTCTCTAGTTACATTAATTGAACATGGTACAAGTTTAGCCCCACCTTCTTTCCACATTTTCATATCTCTTGCTGCTTGTTCAAATAAATAATCTCCTAAATCTACTATAAGTTTACTTCTCTCACAAAATTCAATGAAAAAATATGGGCTTATTAATTCATCCTCTATTTTTAATCTCACTAATGCTTCAAGACCTGTTACTTCTCCTACTGAATTAGGTTCAATTGATACTTTTGGTTGATATTCTAATACAAATCTATCTTCTTTTAAACTAGTTAAAATAATATCTCTTTTCTCAACTAAAAATGGGTCATCAAATATATTTTTAGACTTTGAATTAGAAAATATTGATTTAATATCATTTGGTGTACATCCTATAATACTTGAAGATAAATCATCATTACTAGTTCTTCTCATCTTGACACCTCAAATGTTTTTACGTAAGAGAAATGATTACTACCTGTTCTATGTATATTTTTTTTAATAAGTTCATCTAATTCAAGCTCATATCTAGATTTTGATTTTTCCATTCTTTGAGGTGAGACTATAATCTCAGATTCCCCTTGAAATGTATCTAGTATCCCTATTCCTTCAATACCTAATTTTAAATTCATTGCCTGCATAACTTCATAATTTGTAAATGAAGTATTTTCTATTGGCTCGGTAGATTCTTCTCCTCTTTTTAGATATGAAGGTAAGAGTAGATGTTTATCTAATTTTTTTGTATGTTGATGTGCTCTGTATTTAAATTTACAACTCATAGATTCTTCAAATGAAGAAATATATCTTTTATCTATAGATTCTTTTTTTAGTGATGCATCTAAAAATACAAGTAAATCAATTCCAAATAATAGGGCATATGTTTGAGCATTATATCTATTTTCAACTGATACTTTAGAATCTAAAATCCCTTTTGGTGGGTAGAAGTTCTCTAAAAGAGAACATACATTTCTTCCAAGAATTTCTGCTCTTTGTAAAAAAGGCTTCATCTTAGGATTTGAAATGCCTGTATTGAGAATTGTATATATTAGAGGATTTAATCCATGAACCATTAGGCCCTCATTTACAGATTGAATTTTTTTACCTTCAAATCCATTACCAAGTGTAATTTTTGAATTAGAATTTGCATATCTAATAAAATTATTTGTAATTGGAAGAGAATAGTTACTGATATATGTTGAAATATCATCTAATGATGATGCTTTATTTTGAGCCATTGAGAGCACTTTGCTAAGTACACTACAACTCTCACCTAGAGAAATTGAATTAACTTGTTCTATGTTGTTTGTGGCTACTTCACTATTCATATGCCTATCAATTATATTATAGAGTGAGTAGTTTATAAATATTTTGTTTATTACTATTTATACATAGTAAATAATGTTATTGCTTCTCACCCTTTTATCATAATAACAACTCTTTATATATTATCTTACTGAAATTAGATTAGAATTATGGTATTAAAAAAAAAGAAAAGTTATGAATCTCTTATGAAAGATCATTTTGACATTTTGAAATCACTTCAATATGAATCTGGTCTTTTTGCTGCATCATCTAAAAAAGTATCTACAGGTTATGATAAATCATGGCTTAGAGATAATTTCTATGAATGTTTGGCGTTTCAGGTAGCAGGAGACTATTCTACGGCGACTAAAGTGTACAAAGCACTTCTTCAAATTTTCTTAAAACATGAATGGAAAATTGATCATGCAATTAAACAAAGACCATGGGAAAAACATGAATATATTCATGCTAGATTTCACCCTGAAACATTTGAAGAATTTTGGGAAGATTGGGGAAATAAACAAAATGATGCAGTAGGTGCAATTTTATTTGGAGTAGGAGAAATTTATCATGCTGGATATTTCGAAGAATTAGGTGAGAGAGAACATGTTCTAAGAATCTTAAATAAATTGGTTCTTTATCTGCAAAGTATTGAATATTATCACGACCTTGATTCTGGTATGTGGGAAGAAGATGAAGAAGTTCATGCTTCATCAATTGGTGCTTGTGTTGCTGGTCTTAAAAATATTTCAAAAGTTCCAGGTATTGAAGTATCTGAGAATCTTATTAAAAAAGGTGAAGAAGCACTCGATGTACTATTGCCTAGAGAGAGTAAAAAAAAATTTTGTGACCTATCTCAATTATCTCTTATCTATCCATATGGAGTTACTAACAAAAAACAAACTCAAGAAATATTAAAAAATGTTGAATATACACTGCTCAAAGATAGAGGAGTTATTAGATATAAAAATGATTATTATTATAATAATAATATGGATGGCTACTCTGAAGAAGCTGAATGGACTTTTGGTCTTGCTTGGCTTTCAATTATTCACAATAGATTAGGTGATTATCAAAAAGCAAAAGAGCTTTTAGATACTATGATTGGTTTGGATACTAAATTAGGACTACCTGAACTTTATTTTTCAAACTCTGAGAAATACAATGAAAACACTCCTCTTGGATGGACTGAATCTCTATTTTTAGTAGCACTTCATGACTTACACGATTCACATCACAGTAAAAGAAAAAGTGTATTTAAAGATGTTTTTCATAAATAATAAGAATAACAAAAATTCTTTTTTTCTTAAGTTATTATTTTTTTCTTAATTTATTATATGCAATAAGAACTACAATACCTACTATTGAAATTATTAAAAGTAAGTTAGTATGTGAGATAGAAGAACTTTCTTCTGAGATTATTTCTTCATCACTTTTATTTTCTGAAGATGATGAGAGTTGAGTTACTTTATAGACATCTTCTCCAAGTGATTCTTCTTTTTCAAGAAGATACTCTTGTTGTGTATCTGAATGAGTTACATAAATTTCTTCGTTAGTTAAAGAGGTATTTATTGAGAGATATTTACCATTATATTTACTTAAATCATAATTTGTTGTAAACTCATCTATATTATCGAGTTGAGTTAGATTTAAATTAACACTTTCTTTATCTGAAGAGATATCACTTATATTTGTATTTGTTTTTTGATAACCACATTCTACTTTCTCAATATATGGTGAGATACAAGAATTTTTATCTTCAACTTCTCTTAATTGATAATTATTTGAACATTGAGTCCATTCTCCATAAATAAGATTAGATTTGCAATTTGGATCTGAATTAATATAATTATTAGCATTTGAAGATTTTTGAGAATCTTGAGATGATGTAGTATATCTTTCATCTATCTCTTCGTCAGTTAAAATTCCTTCGTCAGGTCTTTGAGGATTTGAATCCTCCTCATCATCACCATAAATTACTCTGAAATTTTGTGATGTAGTCACAACTTCATCTTCATTAAAGAGTACAAGATATATTGTTTGAAGACCTTCTTCATTTACATTAATTTCAATAGTTCCCGATGATTGTGTAATTTCTGTAGTACTTATCTCTTCATTATTGAGAAATACTTTTATTTCATCATAAGGATCAGTTCCATCAATTTCATATTCTAAAAGAAATGTTCTTGAAACTTCATTTCCATCCTGAGGTGATAAGATTTCAATTGTTAAGTCACTTGAATCTATTTCTTCAACTAATACACTTACTAAATGAGAAGTCTGTGTGTCATCTTCACCAAAACATGTTAATGTGTAGGTACTCGTAATATAAATTGGCGAGATTTCTTGAGATCCGCTAATTTCTTTTTCTCCATCCCAATTACCTGAGGCACTACATGATTGAGCGTACTGTGACTCCCAAGAGAGCATAACTGCACCGCCTGGTTGTATTAAACTCTGATTTACATCAAATGTAATTACTGGAAAAATTGCTTCATCATCTTCATTAAATTCAAAAGCCCCAACATCTAATTGTGAATAAATGCTTCTTTGTTTTGATGAGAGATCATAGACATATTCATAGAGTGGAAATAAACTATATCCAAACCCTTTTCCTGGATTAATTCCAGCATTTATTGCAGAGGAACTCCCTTTTAGAAAGTATTGATAAGAACTTGGATTAGTTAATTCTTCATCAGTAATATAGAGATTATTTTCAATTTGAGTAACATCTGATGCATCTCCGCTTTTATATTCAATTAATTTTGACTCATCTAAATTTACAAAAAGATTGTTGATAATCTTTACTTCTGAAATATCTTTGTAGTTATAGAGTTTAATTGCTTTAACCCCTGAAGTTTTTTTATTATCAACTATTGTATTTCCTGAGATATAGAGTTTTTGAATATCATTGTCTGCAGAATTTGCTTCAGATGAATAATCAATTATACCTGAATTTGCTGAATTTGGTCCTTGTTCTATAACATTACCAATAATATAGGTTAAACCTCCTTGTGGAATATTTATGTTATATGAGGATACAGCTGATTCATCAGTTAATCTATTATATAAAATATAATTTTCAATTGCTCTTGATTTTAATAGATGACCATGGTGTTTAACATTATGGGAATAGGAATTTTTCAATATGAAAACAAATGCACTAGTCATGTAAATATTATGAGTTAAACCTATAGCACCATTTGTTTTTATTGCACCACTATCTTTAAATTCTGAGCTATCGATGATGAGATACTTTCTTTCATTTCCACTAACTCCAACATTTGAGGATAAAATTCCCATCTCATTATTTTCAAATAATGAATTTTTAATAATTGAAACTCCTGTTGATTCTAATCTAATTCCAGCTCCATTTCTATCATTTACTTTTGCACCCTTAAAATGAATATTATCAAAAATGATATTTTCTCCTTGAGGTACAAGAATTGCTTTTCCATTTGATATAGAACATCCTGTAGCATCTAAAATTGGTTTAGAATCTCCTACCCCTCTAATAGTTAAATTATCTTGGTTAAATACTTTTATATCACAAGTATATGTACCTGAATCAATTTCAATAATATCATTATCATTTGCAGAGGATAATGCAGAAGATAATGTTGTAAATTCTTTATTTTCACCAACTTGTAGAGTAGAACCTTGTGGAAATGTAGGAATTATTTTAGCTTCAATTATTAGAGATTTTGAAGACGTACCATCACTACATTCAATTTCATAAAATGTATTCTTATCAACACTTGCAATTGCATATTCTCCAGATAGAGCAATTTCTCCCGAAATACCTTGTTTACCTGTACAGGAAGTAGCTTGATTTGATTCCCAAACAAGTTTCATTGATTCTCCTTGTTCTACTAAAGGAGGTACTAACGCCATTTCAACATCTAAACCATAAACTGCTGAAGATAGAAAAATAACTAATAATAAGTTAATACTAAATACTATTGCTTTAAGTTGTTTCATCATTACATGCCCCACAAATCCAAGAGTTACCTAAGTTACAACATTCCTCATTTGAACTACATATCTCAGTACCACAACATTTTTGCCCTTCTGGGAGTACATATTGTTGAGGAACGCAACTTCCAGAATCAGAACAAATTCCTTGAACACTCTCTAAACACTCCATTCCCTCAGGTGGTGGAAATATTCTTGAACAAAAATCCCCTACAGTATCTGCATTACATCTTCCATTTTCACACGCAAATGTACAGCCATAGCTACTTCCTCTACAAGCATTACCATCTTTAGATAAATCAGCACCACACACCCCACCTGAACATGTCATACAACCCCATTGACCACAACTTCTTCCATCTTTAGATGAATCTGAGACACATGCAGCTCCATCTCCTGAAGCACCACAACTCATACATGATGGACACCAATCCCTAGAAGCACCTTCTACAAAACCACATGCTCCGGAATTAGTACAAGTTTCACATCTAGAACAAAATGCACTATCTTTATATCCAACTGGAGCCATTTCAATTGAACCATTCATACAAACCCTACACTCTTGACCTGGAATTGGTTCATTATTATCTTCAATGTTTGCAACACATGCAGCATTTCCATCAGAGTTAATTCCGCAAGTATTACATGCTCCACAGTGTTGTGAGTCAATAATGTTTTCTAAATAAAATTCTTCTGTTGCAACACCTGAACAGGTACCATCTTCACCACAAACATTACAATGTCCTGTTGAATCACAAGTCATAGGTTTTTGTGGATCATAGAGTCCATTATCAACAGATGCAGGTTGACATGCTGCCTCAGTTACATTAATTCCATTACATACATGGCATTCTTGAGAACAGTCATCAAAACCAGCTTCTAGAGGAGTCGTATTTCCTTGCCCATCACAAATCTCACAAGTAACTCCTGTTGTTGTACCGTATGGTTTTGGTTGACAAGTTTTAATTCCAAATTCTTCATTAAATACACCACAAGTCTCGCAAATTGAACAATCGGCATTACTTTCACAGACTCCTTCTTCTGGAATTGGTGGTGGTCCCTCTCCTTCAACACATTGAAAAATACTTTGGTCTTCTAGTTCTACTTCTTCATAAGGAACTGGACATGTTTCTCCAATTGCAATTCTTAAACTAACTTCAGATGCTAAAGGCGTATTATCTTGGAAAAGATATGCAGAATCTTCACAACGTACAGTAAATAAAAGAGCTAATTTTTTACTCACTGAGATGAGTTGTGTTTTTTGTGATTGAATACTATTTTCTCCTTCTTCATCAGTACATTCATAGCTTACACTAGAGTAATATTTTTTACCATCTTCATTTTGTGCATTTCTAATTGCATTAATATTGATAATTTGATTACTGTTAAAATCAACTTCAGGTAAAACATATTGCACTCCGCCTTCTCCTGCAACCCTATCAATTGCTCCTTCTAGAGGTACTGGTGATGGACAACCATTGTTAATTGCATTAGTATCTGGGAAAGCATAATCAATTACATACTCACCATAATCGTAATCATATTTTTGAGTATTTCTCTCTAAAAAGCTAATGATACCACCATTGAGAACTGAAGATTTAGTTTTTGCAAATACTGTTTCTACTTGATTGTCAATTTTGATTTTGTCAATTTCATAAGAACAAGATACACTTTGAGATTCAAATTTCTCTTCTAAATCTGAAACTACCATATCTAAGGCAACTTTTACATCTGAAGATTTTAAATTTAATTCTTCTAATACTTGATCTGTAAAAAAACCATCTTCTTCACAATCACATTTTGATGTTAAAGCTTGGCATGATTTTGATTCAAAAAGCTCACTTTTTAAAGTATATTCTAAACTTCCTGCATCTTGAGAATTCCACTCATAGAAACTAAAAAAAAAATCCCACACTGGCCAATCTTTTTGATACACTTTTGCTAAGTCTTCTTTTAGTACAACATTACTTCCCTCAGAATATACATAAAAATCACTTAATTCAATAATTACAGGGCTATTTTTTAATTCTTCAATATCAGAAGTATTTGCATGAATAGTAATTGTTGGATAATCAATTGTAAAACCTCTCTCCTCTAAAACACTAATAGTTGATTTGATATTTGTATCTAAATAATATTTTAGTGATGGTTTTCCCTCTGTTGAAAAATTTACTGGGAATTGTGAATTACAATACCAAACATCACCATTTTCATATGATGAGAATCCTTGTCTTAAAAATTGTTCCATTGCAACAGATATTGCCTTATCAATATTTAATTCTACTTCTGATACTACTTGAGAACTCTGTGCAATATCAAAATCAAGTGATACTTGCTCTTGTTGAAAAAATACAAATAATGCAACTAATCCAACAACTACTAAAAATATTACGCTTATTGCTTCTGCTTTTTTCTTCATCCTTCACAATTTAGAGAAATACTTCCCTTGTAGATAACCTCCATACTACATTGATACTCAAGTGAGTTTAATCTTTTTGCTAAATCATTAGAGAATGTAAAGTTATAGGGCTCAAATTCACATTTGCTAATCTGGCATGATATTTTATCATTTCCACTTATACATACCCTATCTTCATTTGTGTATAATGTAGTATTATAGTACATTGTAATTGGAATTGTAAAAGAATTACCTGGGCCAGTATTGCATAAAAAATTTGCTTGTTTTAAAATTTGTTTAACTTGAAAATCTATTTTTTCTTGAGAAAAAGAAGTTGATTGATTATAGATAAGAGGACCTATGATACCTAGAGCAATTAACATTGCTAAAATTCCAAATATCATCCATATTGTCTCCTCCATTTATCTAAATATACTTAGGCACAAGAAAGTTCATCTTCAATAATATAGTACCAATGATTTGCTTTATTATCTTCACTAATTGAACATTCTCCTGGTTGAATAAATTCTAATAGTTTATTTGTGGCCTCTAGTTGAGAATAACCCCATTCATCTTCAAAATAGTTACATAAAATTTGAGCACAAGTTCTCATATTTAGTTCTCTACATTCATATACTGAAGCACAATAAATTGCATCTTCACACACTCCAACAATACTGTAGTCGGAGTTATAATCAGTTGTTAGATCATTGTTATTTAAATCAACAGCTCTACTAAATTTGGTTTTACAATAAGTAACAGTGTCGAGTTGAGAATCAATATTTGCACAAGATTGTTTACAAAAATCTTCTACATCTTGTCTTGCTTGTTTTAATTTATTTTCATCTGCAAGATTTTTTAATTCTTCTTGTTTCGAAGTGATTTGTCCTCCAAACATTTGAAGCAATACCATTGCAACAGCTAAAACTACAAATAATGCAATGAAAATTTCAATTGGTTTCTCTGATGCTCTTTTTAAAATATGTTTCATAAGGACTCAGAATAATCACAGTTTAAAAAAGTATTGTATATATATAAGTGATAACAGAATAAAAAATAACTTTTAAGTTATTTCAACTAAAGATAGAGGAGCATTATATGAAATTTTAATTGAATTTCCATTTGAAGCAATATCGCAATAATAATCATCTTCATCAAAATCATCATCTCTTCTTAATTCATCAAAAATACTCAAGCAAGTAGTTGACACACCCCCTAAAAGTACAAAGCAAATTGAGTCTTCTAAACTTTGTTGTTTATCAATTCTACATTGTTTTGCAAGAGATACCACATTGTTTGTAGTAATTGAAGATACTTCTAGTATTTTTTCTTCATCGCTTAAATCATTTTTTTCAATGATTGAATCTAACCCTTCTTTTGAATTAGCTAAATTATCTTGGGAAAAGTAAACCATTCCACCTCCTACTGTTATTGCAACAAATAAGATTATCATAATTTGTATTGGCATCTCCATTTTTATATAGTATATTTATTTTGATAATTTATAATATTATATTATTAAATTTATTTTTGAATCTGAACAAGAAATTTCAATAATAGAAGGAACTGGTATTTCATCATTTTCTAGTTCTAAATCTTCTCGATCACCACAGGAAAATTCTGCGCTTTGGAGTTGAGTACAATAATTTATTTGTCTTATTTTACTAAAGATAAATCCTTTTGAAATTTCTGCATATTTATCATCTTCTAAGTAAACTGTTTTTGAGAGTGGTATTTCTCCTTTTCCGCAAAGTTCCCAAACAGTATATATCTCCTCAATTAAACCTAAAGAATCTACTCTTTGAAATGATGTTTCTTGAGTGTCTACTCCTATGAGTTCTTTAAATGATGAAGATAATTCTTCCCCATCAATATCAATAATAAAATTTAATCCTATTCCAATTATTAATAATGCAACTCCAACATATACAATTATTTCTATTGTTTCCATTTAGCTCAAAAGTGTTTTTACTTCACCAATTAAAAATGCAACTATAATTAAGGCTGCAACTACTTCTATTGCAATAATTATAGTTTTATTCATTTTGAATAAAATGAATATTCAAAAATATTCAATCCTCCAAAGTAATTTTTGGTTTTATTCATAGTTTCTTAAAAAAATTATCTTTTATAAATTTTTAGCCTATCACTCCAGTAAAAATATAGGACCTAAACATGATAAATCCGACAATTAAAATTGTTGCAAAGATTAAAAACCCCAGCATAATATTTGAATTAAGAGTTTTTACGAATTGATATCTATCATTTCCAATTTTAATATTAGTTAAATACAGAGATAAAACAATTACCATTTCAATGAGATAAATTGATACTATTAATTCAATAATTGTTGGAGGGATAATAGCTTGAATATCTACCAATTCTAAATTATTTACTTTAGCTCCCATTGATGAAGATATTGTCTCTAGTTGGTCTGTAATAAATGAGAGAGACATTACAATTGCTAAGGACATAATTACTGCTACAGCACTTAAGAGAGGAGCTAAAAAACTCACAGTAATTGAAATTAATCCTACTGTTTCTGAGAGTAGTGATCGTATATAATCGTCGAGTTTGTAAATTGAGAGTGTTTGTTCCCTAACCATTTTTGAAGCATATGCTGCTGATTTTTGAGAAACGTTAGTAAAAGAGACAATATGTTTTAATGATTGAGAAACTTTACCTGATGGACAAATTTTTGGAAGTTCTTTTGTAAATATTTGATCAATTGTTTGTTTTGAAGTGTGAAGTCTCATTTTAATTTCTTTAAATATTCTAACAATTGAGTGATCTTTAAAACCATGTGTTTCATAATCATTTATCACCTCAGGAACAATACTCTCAACACTTTGATTTAAATTTAAATATGTTGAAAATATTTGAAGAAGGTAAGGGAAATCTTGTTCTACTTCATTTACATCATTCCACATTTCTTCATATTGTTTAAGATATGCTTTTGTAAATAACCAAATAGCAACTACAATACCTAGAGGTGCTGCTCCCATCATCAAAATTGAACTCACAGCGTACTCTCTTGCAGCAGTTTCAGGAGTTGAGAGATCAATACCTGAGATGTGAAAAAATGTAGGTATTGCCATAATTAATGCAATAACTACAGTTACTAAATAGACATCCCAAGAGATAGGTTTATATTTTGGAGATTCATCTAAGTGAATGGTATCTACTTGAATTCTCTCAACACTAAAATCAAGTGCCATTACCAAAAGAACTGAAGGAAATACAATATTGTAGAGAAAGGCAACAAAGGCAGTTGATACTACTCCAGGCATAAAAATTGATGCTAAAGGTAAAATCATCAATGAAATAATTGGAAGTAAAACACCAACTGCAACTAACGACTTTGATTTTGATGCAAGTGATTCTGCAAATCTCTTTCCAGAATTATGATATGATAAGATAATTGTTTCAACTACTTCTTTTATAATTTGTTTTTTTTCTTCTTCTGGTGAAATTTCTGCTGTTTGTAATAATTTTAATGATTTAACAAAATCAGGATTTGTTTCATTCCAAAGTAAGATATATTCTGACATTGCTTCTCCTAAAGTGGAGTGTTTTTTATGTCTAATTTTTGTAATAATATCATTAAATTGTAATTTTAGAGTTCCCCTTAAATCCTGAGCAGTTTGAGTAAATGCATATTCCATTGAAGTATTAATTGAAATTAATGTTGCTAGTTTCATCACTGATCTAAGCATTTCTTCTGAGTAATCAATCATTTGTTGAGAGTAATATATTTTTACCGGATAGATATAGAAAAAAACTGCAGAGATTATTCCTAAATAAATAAATGAATACTGAAAAAATGCATTAATTGGTCCAAATAAAAAAGCTAAAAATATAAATAAAAATAAAAAAATCATTGAAATGCCCAAAATATCTTTTGATCTATAAGTAAATAAAATAAATTCTAATTTCTTATCTACAGAACTAATTGAAGGCATTGGAAAATATTTTCCATATTTATAAATATCAAAGAATTTCATTTAGACTCCTCTTTTTGTGATGTATTGGTTTTTTTTGAAGAAAAAGGAAGTGAAAAAGTACTTTTTGGTTTTTTGTGAGTCTCAAGAATTTCTTCAATTTTTTCAATGTTAATATCTAATGATGCGTCAATGTCTACTTCTTCACTTTCTTGAGCTGAAACATCAGGATTTTCTTTTAAATACTGTTTAATTTCTCTCATATATTCTTGTTTAAATTTTTCCATATGTGATGGGCTTTGCAGAGGTAGAATTTTTTCATAAAGATTTGCAAAAATCATATTGAATTTAGCTACATAATGAGCTTCAAGTTGTGGATCTGTTGCAACGCCCATGTGAAGTGTTTTTGCCCAGGCCCTTAATTTAATATCTTCAATTGCATCATTGTAATTTTTATAACCACGTGTTCTAGATAAAATATCATTGATTACCACTGATTTTCCTTTTAGTAAAAATTCTGTAGGCTCTAAGATGTCTTTTTGGGGATTATATACAAGTAAATCTTGAAATTTTGGCTCATCTTGCCAATCTTTTCTCACCTCAGTCACTTTTAAAACTCTTCTTTGACGTGAAAGACCAGTTGGCGATTTAATTTGATTTACAACTACAATTAAATCTGTTACTTTAAATGAACCTTTTGGAACTCCTAAATCATTTACAACCCTATCATATACACCATAAGGACTATCTCCGTGAATTGTTCCTGCAACAACATTTGCCATTGCTCCTACCCTCATTGATTCATAGAGTACTTTTGCTTCTTTTGATCTAATTTCTCCAATAATTAAACATGAATCTCCAAGTCTCAGTGATGTTCTAAGACCCATGTCAAAAGGCATCTCCATACCTTCTTTTAGAAGAGCTGATCTTACTTTTAATGGTAGTAAATCATATCCTAGTTCTTTGTATGAATTAATTGGAAGTTCCTGAGTATCTTCAATTGTTAAAATACGATATTTTGGTAAAATTTCTAATAAAAGGGAACCTAAGAGTGCAGTTTTTCCTGAACCTCTAGGTCCTGCAGTTAGAAATGCACGGCCATGAGTAATACAAAATGACATGAGTCCTGAAAACCATGGATCAATCATTCCTTTTTTCATAAATAACGGCAAAGTCCATGGTTTTTCTCTATGTTTCCTAATTGAATATCCAGTTCCAAACACTGAGAATGGTTCTACAATAGCTGCAACTCTGGCTCTGATATTTCCAAAACTTATCTCTCCATCAAGTTGTGGTTGTGCTTTATTGAGAGGTCTCCCTGTATTTGTTTTTAATCTTGTTGCAATTGAATTTAAATATTCATCAGATGCTAAAACATTTGAGCTACACTCCATGTACTCTGAATGGATAATTCTCATAGGTGTCATAAAACCAGGAGGATTAATATTTACTTCTAAAACATTATCATCTTCTAAAATATGAGTCAATATACCATAAGAGAGATACCATCGATTAATGTGTTCATTGTCAGTTTTACCTTCTTTTTGAAAAACCATGAAATCATCATGAATTTTCTGAATCATTTTCAAATTTAGTGCCGTCTCAGGTACTTTTATTGCATAAATAAAACCTACTCCCATTGGTTCTTTATATATTCTTACTATGGACCCAGATGGGAGAGAATACTCTTTTTCTAGTGTATACTCAGAAGGAATTTGTGAAAAACTAACATCTATAAAAAAAGGTAAGATATTTATGAGTTTATTTTTTGAATCATATTCTTTTGTAAAAATTCTTGATTTAAGTCTGAGAATTTCATACTCTTTTGAGATAATAGTATTTTTTAATGATTTATTTAGAGTAATAGATGCTAGTTTAGATTCTTGATGTTCACTTAAATCAATAGTTACTACTTTTTTTTCTGCAATATTACTCATTGTATATAACCTCCATAAATACCATTAGCTATAATGACATAATGATATAAATCATTAAACCAAAAAGTGCTAGACCAAAAATTGTCATAATTGTTATTACAAATGCAAAAAGTGCTGGAAACTGTTTTCTACTTAATTTCATTTCATGAGAAATTGATTTGAGCATAGATGTTTGTTCATCTTCTGGAAATGTTAACATTTTGCTTTTCGTTTCTTCATCTACTGGTCTGTAAGGGAGTTGTTGAATTTCTTGATGGAGTCTCTCGTAAGTGTGTTTTTGTAATTTTTCTAAATAAAGAATTTTTGATTGTGTATCTACTGTAATTTTTCTTTGGTTCTCAAGTGCATCTGAGAGTGTTTGAAGCTGTGTTGAAAGTGTTGTGAGTGTTGAGTTTTGTGAGTGAATATTACTTAGAGTTGATTTCATTGAGCTTATTTCTTCTAAAGGTTGAAGTTTTTGATGAATAGTGTCAATTTTTTGTAGAGAAGATGTGAGAGAATGTTGGATTTCTGGGAGTGTTGAGAGAATTTTTACTTGAGAATATGTTTCTTTTGCATATTTTGGTAGGGGAGAGAGTGGAGTTAATTTTGAGTCCATTGACTTTTGTTCTTTGATAATATCATCTGAACTTGTTTTTAGAAGAATCATATGATCTACTAGTGATTTTATCCATTGTTGTATTTTTTTTACTTCTTCTTCAAGATGTGATGTATCTATTGAACCACCAGTTGTAGATACTTTTCTCCCTTGAATTGAAGATATTTTTTGATTTACTATTTCCAAATTTGTAGCTAATATATCTAGCTGGTCTTGTACATCTTCTCTTTGATTCATTTATAGATTGACACTAGAGATAAGTTATTTATGTATTTAGTACTACTTAAAAATTAAAATAGAATTCTATATCAAGGAGCATTGAATTGCAGATATGTATACTAGAAAAGCAAGTTCTATGGGAAATATTATTATCTGGTTTGGAGTCCTCGCATGTGTTGGACTTATCATAGTATATGGGATTCCTAAAATAAAACCTCAACAAGTAGAACTAGATTTATTACATCAAGATATCAATACATTGCAATTAATTTTCAACAAAGCATGCATCACAGATAGTTTAGAGATAGATTTTAATCCAATACTTAGAGAAGGGAATATTAGTATTAATGATTCTAATTTATGTATTAATAGTTCTTCATTTTCTGTATGTAGACCTTATCAATGTTCATTTGATTTAGATGAAGAAGTGTACAATATATCTGATTTTACTCTACTTGAAATAGAGAAGAGAGAGGATTCAATTGAGGTGAGAGTTATTTGAAAAAATATACTACTAAAGGAATATATGGTATTTTTACTTCTTTTCTATTTATTATCTTAGCAATTATTTTTTTATTTGCTATTTTATTTTATCAAAATGTAGTAATTGATTTTCAAGGTAGTTATCATGAAATAAATTCTGATTTGCAAATTCTCTTTGATAGTAAAAATAAAATTTTATATTGTTACGGAAATCCTATTAATGTAGAAAATTTAGATCTTAGGGATTGTGATGATTTATTAGTTTCTTCTTTTGAAATTACTCGATTTGAAGATGACAATTGTCAATATTATAATAGAAAAGTACTTATATCAGAAGAAAGAGATTACAGTAAAAAAACCTCTTTTTATGTTCCAATTAGAAGAGATTCTCTCTCATCAGTTAATTGTTTGGGAGAACTTACACTAATTAGATAATTAAAATATATAACCTATAAAAAAATGGAAACAATAGAAAATATACTTGGAATGATTGTTCTTGTCATTTTTATTTTGACAATTGGACTTTTTGTATATACAAATAATTTTGTATCAATTACGTCATCTTATGAAGGAGAGGAACAAAAATTCCTCTATACTACACACTCAAATTCTTTTGACACTCTTTTGTTGCTTCACGATAATTCTTCACAATTAAGTCTTAGTGAACTAACCTCTCTTGCTGCTTTTGAAGAAAGTGAAGTAATTAATAATTCAGGAGTTATTATCAATATCACTGATGAATACATACGATACCTAGATCAAATTTATGGAAGAAATAATTATTATGTGTCAATTAAACCAAAAGTTGCTGATGTGAGTTTAAATTTTGTAATAGATGGAAGTTCAACACTTCAAGATGAAAGGGAGAGGCTTGCAACTGAATTGCCGACATTACTATCTAAAATTAAAACTCAAAATTATATCAATGGTGAAGAAAAAATCATTGCAAATGTTTTCATATTGGGTAAAAAAGAAGAATCTTCTGAATCTAAATGTACTCTTTTTGATGAGCTCTACAATGCAGAGATTACCTGTACTCTTTTAGATCATGTTGACTTATATCAAAGACCTGAGGTAGTTGAAGGTATTGAAACAACTGATTTTAATAATTATAAAATTGAGTACAATATTGAAGCACCTTATGGATCTAGAGAATCACAGGTACATTCTGTTAGAGGAGATGGGAATATTAAAGATTATTATGAAGCAGATTGGGGGAATGGAGTTGCCTATGTTTCTGCATTATCTAAAGATACTGCAAGACTTGTATTGATTTTTCCTATGAGTGATGAGCTCTCAACTTCCTCAATATCTGAGGCATGTTTTACTCCGACACTTTTAGGTAAAAATAAAAATGAAGGATTTAGAGAACAAAAGGTTTGTGATTTTTGTAAAAAATCATGTGAAGATCCAAATTCTCCTTCTATTGTTAGAGCTTATGAAACTATTGAAAATGGTGCACTTGTTGCCAAAGATAATGGGCATGTTGTTTACCCTATTTTTGCTTATGATTGTGACTATCCATATAATACTGTTACATTTAATGGATATTTTGATTATGTTTTTGGAAATGGTATCCCTAGCTCTACTGCATGTAATGAAGATGTATGTGGGGGTTGTAGTGAAGACTTATCTCAAAATGTCTGCTTTCACCCTGAATGTGAGACATATATTTTAGATCATATGGAATATCTTGCTAATGAAACTTCTGGAAGAGTTATTGATTTAGATGATTTAGATGAGTTAATTAGATCTGTTGAAGAAGGTGTGAAAACTACATTAAATTCTTTTGAACATACAATTGGAATTAAACAAAATAGATCTAAGTTTGTTTATCAAAGATCTCTGGTAATGGATAATAAGTTATTTACAGATATTACTTTGGAAGTTTATTATGATATCTCAGATATCGATCAAGAACTCTATGATGAATATCTAGAGTTAATTGAATCGCAGAGATTAGATTTACAGCCACCTATTTTTTCAATAACAAGTCATTCTCAAAGAGAAGTTGTAATTGATCCTTATGTTTCTATCTCGGGTATTGCTACTGATAAAAATGGAGTCTCAGATATTTCTTATTTTTGTACTTATGGTTGTTCTGGTTCTGGAATTGCCAATGGAACAAATCCTTTTTCAATTGATTCATTAGAATTAACACTGGGAGATAATTATATTTTATTTATAGTTCAAGATCTCTCAAATCAATCAAATACTTTAGAGTATGAGTTAATACTTACATATCTTCCACCTCTTGGAGGGTGTGATGATATTCATGTTCACTGTATTGGAGAAGGATATGAGTTTGAGAGTATTGCTCTAGCCTTAGCTAATGGGAGTGGGGGTGACGAATTTAGAATTTATGAAGGTGAATATTATGTTGATGAAATTCATTATATTAAACCTAATTTAGCTGGAACTGCTGGAAGACCTACTACATTTATTGGTATTGGAGATGTTGTCCTTGATGGTTCTGGGTTACAAAGAAATAATGGTAATGCAGTATTTTTTTTAGATGGTTTTTATGATTCAGATACCGATACAATGACAAAGAATAAGTATTTGCACTTTGAAAATTTAGAATTTAAAAATTCAGGATATAGAGATTTTAGAGTAGATGAGAGTACTCATGTTACATTTAAAAATATTAGATCTTTTGGAGCATATCAAAATTCCATTTTCTCTTCATTTTCAAGCCATATAACTATTGAAGATTCATATTTTGATACAACTTATGGAGAACATTGTGTTTATTTAAGTAATTCTGGAGATTATTACACAATTAGAAATAATATATTTAAAAACTGTGATAAATCTGGATTTCAAATAAATGCTGATCCTGATGCAACCTATTGTAGAGGATTTACATTTGGACCTGATGAACCATTTTGTGATGGGGTTAGTGAACATGCTATTTTTGAAAATAATAAAATATACGGAGCTAGTGGAAGAGGTGGAGCTGGAGTTAATTTAGCATCAGTTAGACATAGCCTTTTTCAAAATAATATTATTTTTGAAAATTTTGCAGGAGGAATTGTTGCATGGGATGGTGGATATGGTATAGAATATGGTTCTGATAATAATACATTTAGACATAATACTATTTATTTTAAAGCAAACGAAGGAAGATCAGCATTTCAGGTTGTTAAAGGAAGTGATCAAAATAAGATTTACAATAATATATTACTTAGTGGAAAAGATATTGGGAAAGAATATGGAGCTATTGAATTTGATTCAACAACAATTGATACACAATCATTGATTACAAATAATATTTATTATAGAAATGGAAACTCCCATGTAATTACTAATAAAGAAGTTCAGGAGTTCACATTAGCAGAATTTAATGCTATTTCTGAGTATGAAGATAATTCTACTTCTCTTACTACCCTTAATGGATTATTTGAATCATTACTTGATAACACTTTTGTTCTCTTAGAAACTTCTCCAGCATTAGATGCGGGAATTCCTAATTCATTATACTATGACCATAGTGGAAATTCTAGGCCAAGAGATTTAGGATATGATATTGGGGCTTTAGAAAAATCTCTTAGTAAATCTTATCCAATTAGCCCTACTTGTGATGAGATTATCATAACTGATCATCCACTAAGTACAATTATTACAGTAGGTCCTGAAAATGCAAGTAATTTAGTTTCAATTATTAATAATGCTGAACCTTATACTACAATTTATTTAAAAGATGGTTTTTATGATATTCAACATCAAGGTAATATTTTAATTGAATCAGAACATATAACTATTAGATCTGAATCTGGAAATAGAGATTCAGTTATTATTGATTCTAATTATAAGGTATATGGATTTAGAGTTGCTGCAGATGATTTTACTCTTGCAGATCTTACAATAAAGAGATTTGCATATCACCCAATTCATATTCAAGGTAGAGACAATGCAAGATTACACAATATTGCAGTATTTGATGGTGGAGAACAATTTGTAAAGATTAATTCTCATCCTTATGATGGTGTTAGAGAATTCTCAGATAATGGAACTGTTAGTTGTTCTCATTTTGAATTAACTCCTTCTGGTTCTGCAAATGTTAGAGCCTCAATTGGACCTGGATCTTGTTATACTGGAGGTATTGATATGCATGCTGGTTGGAATTGGAAGTTTCATGATAGTGTTTACAAAGATATATATTGTAGAAATAGGCCTGGATTAGCAGAACATGCTATTCATCTTTGGAGAAATGGAAAAGATAATATTATTGAGAGAAATATCTTAATTAATAATGGAAGGTCTATTGGATTAGGTCTCTACCCTGGAAATGGAAGGAGAGATTTTCTGCCTGGAGATTTAGATGGAACAACCTATACTAAAGCAGAAGTTGAACATGTTGGTGGGGTTATTAGAAATAATATTATTTATACAAATATTGGTAAAAAAGCTGAGAGTGGTATTTCTTTAGAAGGTGCTTATGAATCCCAAGTGTATCACAATACTATTTATATGATTGGGTCAAATAGGGTTCCTATTGATTCAGTTTATGAGAGTACTAAAAAAAATACTATTATGAATAATCTATATTATGAAAATCACCAATGGCAAGAAGGAATTAATTTTAGAAACCAAGCAGAACTTGAGAAAAATACTGTAGAGAATAATATTTTTATTGATGATACTTCTATTTTTAAAGACTTTAGTAATTTGAATTTTGAATTAAGCTCTAGTGCTTCTAATAGTATTGATCAAGGTATTTTTACTGGAACAACTCATGATTTTAATAATTTTCAAAGAGACCAAATCCCTGATGTAGGTGCTTATGAATATGGAAGTGAAAAAGAAGAAATAACACCTCCACCAGTTATTCCTGAAGAACCTCCTGAGGACGACCAAAATGGCGATACTACAACATTACAGTTATGTAGAGAAATTACAACAATTGAAGACAATAAAAATCCAATCAAAGAAATTTTTATTTCTCCTCAAGGTGATGATACTAATGGAGATGGTAGTCAAACAAACCCGTATAAAACATTTTCTAAAGCTAGTTTAGAATTAACGGCAGGGAGTGCTTTAAGACTACTTCCTGGAACCTATTCAAATATGGCTTGGTTTTCATTTTTAGATCTTGTAGGAACTCAAGAAAACCCAATTTGGATTGGTGGATATGACTCTGAGAATAAGCCCGTTATTTCTGGTGGTTTAGAGCCTATTAAAATTGAGAAATTTAATTATTTAATACTTCATGATATGATACTTAAAAACAATGTAAGAAATGCAATTAACTTGGAAGATGGATCCCAATATGCCAATGAAACTGCTGCATCTCATGTATTAATTAGAGATGTGACTGTGGAAAACCTGGTGAAATATGGAAGTGAAACTACATCAAATTGTGTAAAAATTTCAGGTGTTAGAAATTTTGCGATAATAAATAGCAAATTTAAAGATTGTAGTAGTTCTAGTCCAAGTGGAAGTACAGCAATAGATGGTGTTGGAGTTCATAATGGTTTAATCTACAATAATTCTTTTGATAATATGCCATTAGTTGGAGTTCAATTTAAAGGAGGTTCAGAAAATATTGAAGTTATAGGAAATATTTTTAATGGGTTTGGAGATCGAGCAATTCAAGCTGGAGGTTATACTGGAGATTCATTTTTTAGAAAACCTCTAAGTACAACAAAACCTAATTTTGAAGCTAGAAATATTTCAATACTTGGTAATTTCTTTGAAAATATTGATACTCCGCTATCATTTACTGGAAGTGTAGATGTTACTGTTGAATACAATACTTTTGTTGATTTTAATAATTACCTTGCAAGAATTGTTAAAGAAAAACAATCAGATTCAACATATACATTTTATGACACCCAAAATGGAACAATTAAGCATAATATTGTATATTTTGATAGTAGTATTTATTCAATACTCAATATTGGTTCTAATACTAATTCATCTTCATTTTTATTTGAAAATAATCTTTGGTATAATTACAATAATCCATCACAGACTATTTCAAAATTAAATGGTATTGAAAGTAGAGAAGTTAATGGAATCTATGCAAATGATCCTAAGTTCATCTCAGCTAGTTCAAATAATTATTATCTGGAATCTTCTTCACCTGCATATAAATCAAGTACAGGGATTTCTCGTGATTTTATGTGCCATACAGATACTCCCAATATTGGAGCATTTCAATAACTTATTTTTTGTTACTACTAATAGTAATAATAAAATAATCTTTTTAAAGAGAAATTAATTTTTTATTCTATGAAAACACATATAAGTTTTAATAAAGTAGTTGATAATTTTAAACATAAAGATTATGGGGGGCAATATAAAAATATTTTCGAAGCTTGGGGTTTAGATGATCATAACGAAAAAAAAGAACTATGGAGTTTAATATATCGTAATTCAAATAAAGTTCCTACTATGACTCTTACGACTCAATATGATGATAAGGAATTAAAAATTAGATTAACAGAGCCAACCTTTGATCCTTTATCTCTTGAGAGTACTTGTGTTTATGCAACACTTAATGGAAAAAATATTCTTGGAATTGATAGTGTCGAACAAGTTCAATTACTTGATATTGTTTTTTCGCTAATTGAGAAATATGATTTTTTTGATGCTTTAGATCGGGCAAAAAACTATGTTATTGAATCTCCAGTTAAAGTACCTAAACCAAAAAAGTGCAATAAATATGGAGAATTAGAAAAAAAACTCTCAGAAGAATTGGAGAAAGTAGACACAGTAATAGAAGAGAAAGAGGAGTCAGAACTATCTTCTAAAACAAGTTATATAATATCTTCTAAAGATAGAAAATTTATGAAATATTTATACAGAGAAGGGCTAATACCTAAAGATGTTAGAACTATTGAAACTGCATATGAGTATTTGAAATAAAAAAAGATTCTAATTTTTAGAATCTAGTGAAAACTTTCCAGATGGAAGTTGTGCTAATGCAATTAAACCACCAATGATTGCTAAGTTTTTAAGAAAAGCACCTAGTTGACCTTCACCTACGTGAAACATAATTGTTGCTAAGAATGTATAAAGAGCAAGTAGATATGCTCCTTCTTTTAGTTTATATCCTAAAATTAATGAAATACTTCCAGCAAGCAGCATAATCATTCCAATTACTAAAATAAGTGAACCTGGTAGTGGAATCCATGAACTTCCTGCAAAACCAGCACTTCCTGCAAAACCTGTTGCTTTTCCAATAAAACTATTTACAAATAATAGTACTAAGGAAATTCTAGCAATAAAAATTGCACAACCTGTATTGTTATTTTTTTTTACCATGTAATAATATTATAGTTTTTTTATTTATAAAGGAGTAGTTTCCTTTTTGAAACTTCACAACAACTTAATAAATCTAAATTAAACCTAATTATTATGAATCAATATTTAGTGAATGGAAATTATATTACTTTAAAAGACTCTCATTTTAGTGGTACTCAATCAATTGATGAATATCAGCAACAAATTCTAACAGCTCTTGGTAAGATTGGTGTAACTCAAAATTACATCGCCATTGATGTGTTAGAAGTTGGTGTTTGTGTAAGTTGGGAGATTAATAAACAACAATTTTCTTTTACATGTACATCACAAGAAACTACTACTTTGAATATGGGGGCTATTGCTCAGGCTATTCAAGAAGATGTAAGACAAATTAAAAGAGGTATAAAAGATCTTACTTTAGTTATGCGTCAGTATTCCCAAGAAGATATTACTAAACAAGTCAAGCAAAAAAAAGGACTTCTTGCATTTTCTCAAGAAGATGAACATAGTTTAGATGAAGAAGATGAAGAAGATTTAGTTTTTTATTCAAAAGCTGATGCTCGTTTAGTAATTAATGATATTAAATCACGTTATAGAAATTTTACTGATTTATCTTTAATTCCTGAAAAAGAAAGAAATAAACTAAGAAAAGCTTACCTTTATTTAGGAGTTGAGGTGAAATTTTAAGTTAGGGTTTAATTCTGAGGGTGTTGATACTTCTCGATTATTTTTCTTATGATTATCATCTTTACTAAAAGTTACCAAATTAGGTACTTTTAATCTTTTTTGAAATCTATTAAAATGTTCTTCTACATAATAAGAAGGATAAATATTTTGAAGTGTTTTTTGAATTCTTGCAAGTTTTAACAATTTCAGTGCAGGAGTTTCATTTTCAATACATCTCTCTAAACTAGAAACTACTGCTTTATTTAAACAAGATTTGGTTATTTTTTTTGAAGCGAAATATCCTTGAGAGAGTTGTTTTGATAGTTGAGTAAAATAAGTATTAACTAATTCGTCATTTGTATCTAAAATATGAATTTGAGTTGTTCTTTGGGCTTTATCCATATTTGAGAAAACTTGAACTGGCTGAGATGTATTGAAATAAGGTATGGTATTAAATTTTTTTTGGTATTGTTCATAAGAATGAACTTCTACTTCATATTGTGTATTCATGATATAGATAGTGTTTTTTTATTTATAATTATTTTGTTTTATTTACTTTGGAGTGATTAAAGTAAAAATATTTATAAATACTCATCACCGAGTTCTTTTAGATAATGGTAAAGATAATTTCAAATCATGAATATAATTCACTTCAAAAAATTAAATTAAGACTTGAAGTTGAAATAGAGAGAGCTAAAGAACAATTAGAAAAGGAAAAAGAAATCTATAAAATTACTCTTGAAGAAGACTATAAAGCTAAAAAATTAGCTTTAGATAGAGATTATACTTCAAAAATGCATCAAATGCAATTAAAATGTAGAGAAGATATAAAAGCAATTAAAGAACAAGAAGCTAAAAAAAGAGAAACTATTGAAAAAGAATTAACTAAAGTTTTAGTTGATGGTATTAAAAAACTAGATAAAAAATTATCTAAGAAGTAAAAATAGTTAACTAATATTTTATATATTAATGTTTTTTTGAATCACTATAATGATGTACAATATCATTAAACCTATTTATCATTGGCAGGCCTATTGAGCTTTGTGAATTTGAATAATCATCAAGACATAATAGTTTATTTAATAATTGAAAATTACTATGAATTATAGAATGAGGCATTTGAGTTAAAGATAACTTATTATTTCTCATTAATTTTGTATTATTTACTGCTTCTTCTTCTAAAGACATTTTTTGTTTTATTTTATCTTCTAATGTAAGATTAGAATCCATAAAATACTTTTCTACTGAACTTAAACCACATAGCGTAAAGTATGCATTATCATACATTTCTTCTGAAGAAAAAGAATTTTTCTCAAAAATTTCTCCAATTATCGATTCTGATCCTCGTAGTTGATATGCAACTTCTCCTTCACAAACTCCTCTATAATATGCATTCAGCACTGGATTATCAAATGATTTATATAACCCAATAAGAGAATTATTTAAATTAGTATCATCTCCATAAACAAATGCTAAAACTTCTCTTTTTGTAAGTACTGGATTATTGTCAAGAATTTGAGTTATTTGCTCAATATCTTCATTGCTTGCTTTTTTATCTAATAGATAGGCTATACATCCACTTTTAAAATCGCTTTTTTCCTTTACTCCCTCATAAGCAATTTTTGAACTACAAGTTAATCTCATTCCAATATTTTCTAATACTATATTATTTCTCTTCATCATTGTCCTCCATTAAAGCATCTGTTACTGTTGCGTAAAATCTTTCTTTTATACTTTCTTCATTTACATCTTCAATAAATGATGTATCTACTAAAGTCATTATATCGTGTATGATATTTTCTCTTTCTTTAATTAACTGACTTGAATCGTATTTCTGGTGAAAACATCTAGGATCATCTGATTTAAATTCAAAAGCCATTGAAGTTAATTCTCCATAATTTAGAGGTAAATTATGATTTATTAAACGATTTTCAAGGTTTCTTACTTGTTTTAAAAATGATGAAAGATCTAACTGATTATAATTTGGAAAATTTCCTAATAAAGCATAAAATAGTGGGAAATCATGTTCTTGGTAACCCATTTCTAAAATACCAGATAATGATGAAGATAAAAGTGAGTTTGTTATACTTTGAGAGCTATCTTTTTTCTCTGACTCAAAATCTAAAAAAATTTCTGCTGTGAGATAATTTTTAAAAAATGTGTTCACTTCAGGATCTTTTGTTTCTGTAATATAAGGTAAAATGATAATTTTATTAGAATTAGGAATAGTCACATAGCTTGCTGGATTAATATCACCTGAAAAAATATCAAGATAATCATTAAAATCTTCTTTAGTTAAACCATATCTGATAAATTTCCTCTTTAAAATTTTTTTAGGAGTTCTAGTAATTTTTAGAGGTAATATCTCATAATCAACTTTCATTGTATTTTATGGTACTTTGAATTTATAATTGTTTCTAATCATTAAAAACTAGATAAAAAATTATCTAAAAAGTAATTGAGATTATTTTTTACCCATTAATTTTTTTGCAATTTTTGCAGATGCTGACATTGGAACTAATTTTGTGAGTAGTGCTCCAGCCTTATTTTGCATTCCTGCTACTACGTGGCTTTGTCTATTAACCATAGCATCAAAACCAATTTGAGCTACTTCTTGAGCATCCATTACACCTGGTCCTGAAAATAGTGAAGACTTGTCCATTCCTGCAACTTTATCAAAATTTGTTTTTGTAGGTCCTGGACACAGAGTTGTAACTGAGACTCCTTTTGATTCAACTTCTTCGTGAAGTGCTTTTGAAAATGATAATACAAATGCTTTAGTTGCAGCATAGGTAGACATTTGAGGAATTGGTTGGAATGCAGCTGTTGATGCAACATTTAAGATTCTTCCTTTTCTTTTAATTACTTGGGGTAAAAATGTATGTGTTAGTTCAACTAATTTTGAACAATTAAGAGAGATCATTGAGAGTTCTTTTTCAAGAGGTAATTTTTCAAATAAACCACTTGTTCCAAATCCTGCATTATTAATTAAATTATTAATTATGAGTTTTTTTCTTTTTAATTTTGCTTCAATTGATGAAATAGATTTTTCTTCAAGTAAATCTTGATCAATAATATGGATTGTTGCTTTATATGTCGTCTCTAATTCTTTTTTGATTTTTTTTAATACATCTTTTGATCTTGCAACAAGTACTAAATCGTGATGTTCTTTTGCACAAATTTTTGCAAATTCAAGTCCAATTCCTGAACTTGCTCCTGTAATTAAAGTGAGTGGTCTTTTCTTTGCCATAGTTTAATTATGAATTGAG